>CAYWVN010000071.1:0-8632 GCA_964461725.1 uncultured Coriobacteriia bacterium
TTGGGCACATATCCGAGCACCTTTTGCAGCTCTTCCGGGCCCCACTCTCCCCATGCCGCCCCCGCGCCGAGCCAAGAGGGGACCAGCAGGCCTAACGGCGTGAGAAGCGCCAGGACGACGAGCCCGATGATGAGCCGGCGGACGAGCGTTGTTCCTGCCGGGGCCGCTGCGGCTGCGCCTGCGCCCGCGCCCGCCGCTGCCGGGACCGCTCCCGTGGCCACCGCTCCCCTCATGACCCCTCCCTCCAGGAGTGAGGGGTCGGCCGCCTGGAAGTACCTGACCACCAACGCGGTGACCACGGCCTCCACGAAGCCGAAGAGAAGCAGGTGCTCCAACATCATGACCGGGACGGCGATGCTCAGCGGGTAGGGCGCATAGAGCGGCTGCCCGGAGGGCGTGTGCGCCAGCATCGGTTGGATCCCAAATAGGACGGCCGTCACCAGGGCGGCCAGGTTGAGGCTCACATATCCGGCGACAGCCGCCGCCACCCAGCGGCGCGCGGAGGTCACGGCCGAGCGGCCGGAGAGCCACCGGTACACGTAGTAGGCGGAGAAGGGCATGACGACGCCCATCGTGAAGCAGTTGGCCCCGATGGCCGTGATCCCTCCGTCGCCGAAGACCAGCGCCTGCACGATGAGCGCCACCGACACGGCGATTGCCGCCGCCCAGGGCCCCAACAGAATGGCCACGAGCGTGCCCCCGACGGCGTGCCCCGTGGTGCCTCCGGGTATCGGGACGTTGAACATCATGATGACGAAGGTGAAGGCGGCACCGATGGCCAGGAGCGGCACCTGGTACGCGTCCAGGGTCCGGCGCGCAACCCGCCCGGCCCAGCTCCAGAAAGCCACCCTGGCCAGCCAGAGGGGCCCGTAGGTCTGCGGTCCGAGATAGCCGTCAGGGATGTGCATAGGACACCTCCTCTGGCAGACATATGAATTCAGAAAACGTGCTACCCAAGGCCAAAAAGAAGAGGCCGCGCCGGGCGCTCACGACAGGCCCTCCCCCGTGGTCGTGGTGATCAGCTTGCCGTGCTTGACGCCCTTGGTGCCGATCAGCATATCGGCGATCTGTTTGATGTCGCCACTCTTGCCGCGCACCACCAGCACCTCCAGGCAGTTGTGCGCATCCAAATGGACATGGAGCGTGGAGACAATCTCGTTGTGATGTTCATGCTGGAGGTGGTCCAACTTCTCGGCGAGATCGTGGACGTGGTGGCTATAGACCAGGGTGACGGTGCCGACGGCCTCTTCGCCGGTGTCCTGCCACTGGCTCTGGACCAGGTCGTCGCGGATGAGGTCGCGGATGGCCTCGGAGCGGCTGGCCACGCCCTTCTTGGCAATCAGCTTGTCGAAATCCTTGAGCAGCCCGCTCTCAATCGATATGCCGAACCTGGTAACTCCAGCCATCCCCTGCGTCCCCTTCTTCCGGGTGAGTCCTCGCGTGTTACGAATACAAAAATGGTAGCACAGACCGAAGCGCGGCACAAGGGGTGTTCAGCCCCACGATCGTCAGTCCCGGAACTCGAGCACGGCCACACCGTCAAGTCTCCTGATCTCGGGATCGTCCGTCATGACCACCCCATCGACCAGGTGTGCAGTGGCCACGCAGAAAGCATCGGCAAGCGAAAGCGCGTTGGCGGCCTTGATCTTGGCGGCCTCGACAGCGAGTTCCTCGTCGACCGGTACAAGACGGACCCCCCACTGCCGGATGCTCTCGCGGATGGCCCGGGCAGCCTGCCCCCCCTGCTCTCGCCAAGCGATGTAGTAGACCTCAGCCAGATTGACAACAGACAGGAACCCGTTGGTGGCGCCCGCCCCCACTTCCTCCAAGACCTGATGCACTCGGTCGGCACCCTTCTCGCCCCTCAGGAAGGCGAGCAGCGCCAGGGAGTCGAACACTATCGTTCCAGGCGCGCTCAACCGGTACGCCTTCTTGAAGACCCACTCTTCAGGCGGGCTTCCCTCACCTCGTCCTCCCGCCTGGCCTCCGCCAATAGCCGCCGTGCCGACTTCTTCGTCTTCAGGAACCCCTCCGCTTCGTCCAGGGTAAGGACGCGCACGGGAACGAGCCGTATCTCTTCCTCGGTGTCGACCACGGTGAAACGCTGCCCGGGCTCAATATGGCGTCTGCGTCTTACTGCGGCAGGAATGACTACCTGACCTTTAGACGTAATCCTTGTTTGCATACGTCTTACACCTCCGAGCACGATTGTAGATCAGCGCGACTTCGCGGTCAAATGCGTGCAGGGCTACTCCTCGAGGAGGACTTTGTGATCGACGAGATGCACTTCCTTGATGCGCGCCTTGATGGTCTGCTGCTCGCCGAACAAGCCACGGAGCACCAGCTGGTCGCCCTCTTGCCGGATGACCGCGACGTTCTCCATCAGCTCTTCTTCTTGGTCGCCTCTGACGACAACCACCGTCGCTTCACACACCTTGCTCAACCCCTTCCTTGTCTCAACAAAGGTAGCTGTCTAGTCGACGCTGATCACGTCCTGATAACCGCGCACTGGTATCGCGCAGTGACGATAGGGACCTCCGGCTTGTCCGGCATGAAGTCGTCCACAGCTTTCTTGATGCCGGGGCACCCCTCCCACTCGTAGTCGTCCAGCAAGATAACGCCGCCGGGCACGACTCGGGGGTAGAAGAACTCAAGACACGCTAGGGCAGACTGGTAGATGTCAACATCGACATTCACGAGACCGAATCTCGTATCCTGCAGTGTCTGAGCGGTGGCAGGAAACTGGCCGGGATGCAGCCGCACGTTGTCGCAGTCGCCCAGATAGCTCTGCACATCATCGAACGACGTGTCTGAGAAATCACCCTCCTTGTGCCGGTCTATGTCCGGCCGGGACTGTGGCATGCCCGCAAAGGTATCGAACACGTGGACCGACTTGTCGGGACAACTCCTGGCGATAAGACGTGCCGTACCGCCCCTATAGGCGCCCACCTCGGCACATACCCCGGGCAGGGCGTTCGAGTACTTGGCAAACTGGTAGATCATGAGACAACGGTCCGTGGCAACCAGAGTGCGACCTGCAATTTCCTGGAGAAGGGTCTCGAACTCCTCGATTTCTAGCAGCACTTCGGATCGGGTCTCCTAATTCCGGAGATGCGTATGGCTGCATTGCCGGTGCACGAATTGCCGGCACCGCGTGCAACGTCCCGCCAGTTCCTACTCGTGCCAGGTGGAAGCGCCCCTCGGCCGTGGTGGGGGAGGTGGGATTCGAACCCACAACGCCCTTTCGGGCGGGCGGATTTTAAGTCCGCTGCCTGTGCCAGTTCGGCTACTCCCCCCTGTCCTGCTGACCGCGGAGGAAATCAGCCGGGCCAAGACGATGCTGAGACCTGTCTGAAGGTCTCGACAAAACCTCTGCCCAGTACGTCGCGGTCGAATTGCGAGAGCCATTCCTCGACATATGATCGGTCTATGTCGCGCTGTTTGCTCAGAACGCTTCGGACATCCTCGATGTCACGCGGGCGACCCGAGAAGACCTTGTGCACTATCACGTCTTCCGGCGTTGCGAACCGCACCGTCGCCTCGCCCACCTTCACTTCACGAGCTCGGCTGATTGCCTCTTGCTCGTACGAAGTCATCGACAGGATGAAATTGACCCGCAGGCCGCTCTCTTCGTCCACGGCCGGCAGGACGAACGTGTCTTTCACGAACCGGTCCGGGTCTTCTACAAGCACGGAGAGATCGGCCGCGCCGGCGGCCTTCAAGAGCTCGGGCAGTCCGGTCAAGTCCAAGCCAACGGTGACATCGACGTCCCGCGTCAAACGGGGTTCTCCGTAGAGCAGGACGGCCTGGCCACCGATGATCATGTATGGTACCCCGGCGGCGTCCAGGGCGGTTGCCAGCCGGCCCAGAAGTCCTATCGACATGAGTTCAGGACCTGCGCTATACGGATGTCGTTCTCGATGCCCTCGAGCGGATCGGCGGGAGGCCACACTCCCAGTGCTCTCGCCTCGTCGATGAATCCTTCGAAGATCGCGATAGCCTTCCCCAGGGGCAGAGGCTCAGCGAGTTGCTTCTTCTCGAAGTCCTGCCAGGTCTTGGTGGCTCTGATCATCGACGCTCCTAGCTTGGGGAATGCCCGATCAGCGACATGTCGATTCTAGCACAGGCGGCCGAGGCTACTCAGCGGATAGGGCGTTCAGGATGAGGCCGTCGAGGATGTCGTGCTCGCTCACGGTGAAGCCCTCGGCGCCGGTGGCGGCCAGGACTTCGAGCATGATGACCGCGCCGGCGATGATGACATCGGCCCGCTCGGGCTGCAGGCCGGGCAAAGCGCGGCGCTCCTCCAGCGGCATCGAGAGGAACCGCGTGAGTAGTTTGGTGGTCCGCCGGACGCTCATGCGGGAGAGATGCACCTTCTCCGGGTCGTAGGTCTGGAGCCCCTGGTCGACGGCCGATAGGCTGGTCGCCGTGCCGGCCACGGCAACGATGAGCGGGGGCGGCCGCAGCCACTCGGGCCGGACCGCCTCCCGGAGAGCCGTGCGTGCGTGCCCGGCCATCGCGTCGACCTCCTCGGCCACCGGCGGATCTTCGCGGACGAACATCTCCGTCAGGCGGACGCAGCCGACATCCACGCTCACCAGTCCTTCCAGGTGGCCGGCGCGGCCGAAGATGAACTCCGTGCTCCCGCCGCCCACATCGGCCACGAGCACCGGGGAGCTGGGGACCGGCAGCATCCTGGTCGCTCCGAGGAACGAGAGACGGGCCTCGTCCTCTCCGGACAGGACCTGTACGGGGAAGCCGAGTGTGCCGGAGGCGCGCTCGAGGAAGTCCGCGGAGTTGTCGGCGTCGCGCGTGGCGCTGGTCGCCGCGGCGGCCGCGATAGTCGCTTTCTCCGTCTCGGCCAGCCGTCGGTATTCGTCCAGCGTGCGGAGCGTGCGCTCGGCTGCCGCGCCCGCGATGTGACCGGTAGAATCGACCCCCTCGCCTAGACGCGTGACCTCGGCCCGCCGCACGATCGGCCTCAGGCGAGGGCCCGCGTTGGGCTGGGCGCCGGCGCCGTTCGGGGCCCGCACTTCGGCAATCAGGAGCCGGGTGGAGTTCGTGCCTATGTCGATCGAAGCGACGCGCGTTGTCATAGGTGGCACCTCACGGGCAGCACCTCGGCGGCCGTCCGCGCTGCCTGCGGGCGGGCACCTCACGGGCGGCACCTCCACGAGCAGTCGGCCATCCGGCGTTCTCCCGCCAGCATGCGATGAGCGGACCGGCCGGCCGGTCCGAGACCGGTGGCCAGGTAGAAAGCGTAGTGCGCGTGCAGGCACTTCAGCCGCTTGTGGTCGGATGTGCCGCCTATCCCCAGCTCGCGCATGGACTCGATGGACTCGGCGGCCTCCGCAAGCCTGGCCTGATCGGCCAGCTCTTCTCGATACTGGGCGATCGCACGCTGGGCGTGGGCCAAGTCTCGCGCCGGCTCCTCATCAGCGGCGATCTCGTCCTCCAGGAGGCGGATCAGCCCCTGCCCCTCCAGCCGTCCCACGGCGCTCACCAGGACCGGGCACGATAGCCAGAAAACGGTCGGGAAGGGAGTGCCGCCCTCCAGAAGCGGCGAACTCGCGACGACGGTCGGGCGCCCCCATCGGCATCTGGCCGCCACGGCCATGACCGAGCGCGGCGGTCGGCCGATCTGTCGCTCCACAACGGCCAGGTCGTCGGCGCTCGGAAAAGAGAAATCCTCGTGTCCCATGGACACAAGGATAGTCGAAAGCGACCGGTTGTGCGCGTCCTACTCCAGCTTGCCGTCGCGCTGCCGGCGCGCGTCGCCGAGGCGTTCTTCGCTGCGGCGCATGAACTGCTTCAGCTTCTTCTCGAACTGAGGATCGCCGCTCTTGCGTATCGTCGCGCGGCCGCCATGCGGCATGGACGGTTGGTCCGGCTGCGCCTGCGTCTGCTTAATCGACAGATCGATGCGGCCGTCGGGCTTGATCGCGATGACCTTGACTTTGACCGTGTCGTTCTCGCGGAGGAAATCGCCGACGTCCTTGACGTAGGAGGAGTCTACTTCCGAGATGTGAACCAGGCCGGTCTCGCCACCATCCAGCGACACGAACGCACCATAGTTGGTGACGCGGGTTACTTTCCCCTCGACTATAGAGCCGACTTCTGCTGCCATGCCTTCCTTTGCTTCTCCTTTCGAGCGAGCACGGCTCATTCTACAGGACGAACTCGGGCTGTCAAGGAATCGGGCGTGCCTGCGGGACTACTCCAGAAGCGACCCAAGCCAAGCCTGGATGGACGCCCACCAGCCCGCCAAGCCGCCGGTCGGACGCTTGGACTCCGTACCCTCTGGGACAGACGCCATGGACGCCTGGGTGGGCACCTGGGTGGGCGCCGGGGCGGAAGCTTGGGTTGCGCCATCGGCCGTCTTGCCGTCGCCGGAAGCGATCGCGGGCCGTCTTGCCGCCTGCTTGGCCTTGGGCTGCGGCTTTGGTTCGACTGGGATCACCATATACGGGATCTCGCCGGCCTTGATGAGCCCGAGGTCGGCCCTGGCTATCTCCTCGACGTAGGCCTTGCTGTGCAGGCGCTCGATCTCGTAGCGAAGGTCGCCGTTGCCGCGCCTGACCGACTCGAGCTCGCGTCTCAAGCCGTCCATCTGCCGGCGCTGATCGGCGCGCTCGGCGAACGAAGGATAGAGCATCCAGAGCGCCGATCCCACCAGGCACAGCACGGTCAACGCGCCAAGCCACTGCGTCACCGCCCTCGGGATGACCGGCAGGCGGACGCGGCGGACCGTGGCGTCTAGGATCTTGGACACGCCACTGGAGATCATGCGGCGTGATGACACGCGTGAGGACTGCCAGGCGCGGGCGGCCTTGGATGGTGTGGATGACTTCGATGACTTGGGTAGCTTTGATGACTTTGATGGCTTCGATGAGCTCGAGGGCTTGCGCGAGGAGCTCTTGCCGACGCTGCCAGAAGACGCCGACGCGAGCCCTCCCGATCTGTTGAACGGGTTGGCCCGAATCCTCGCTTTGACGTGAGATGCTTTGGCCTGCGCCATATCCTGGTCCGAATCTGCTGCGACTGTTGTTGTCGGTCGTGTCTCGCGCCGGTCCTAACCAGGCACGATGATACCACATGTCTAGACGACTTGGACCTTGATGAGGTTGGTCGTGCCGGGAACGTTCACCATCACGCCGGCCGTGAGGACCAGGCGATCCCCCTTCCGCGCCAACCCCGCGTCGACCGCGGCCATTACCGCGCGGTGGAGCATGTGCTCGATGTCCCGGCTGGGCGGCACTTTCGCCCCGACGACGCCCCAAGACAGCGCCAGCCGGCGGACGACGTCCGCGCTGGGGCTCACCGCCAGGACCGGGACGGGCGGACGATGCGAGGCGACCCGGCGGGCGGTGTGCCCGGACTGGGTCGCCGTTACGATCGCGGCTACCTTGAGCTGGGCGGCCAATTCCACCGACGCCGCCGCGATGGCGTCGGTCGGATCGTTTGAACGCACAGGTGTGAGCGGCGCCGGCGCTCGCTTCTCCGCCTCGCGCGCTACCTTCGCCATCCAGCGCACCGCCTCCTCGGGATAGGCGCCCATCGCCGTCTCCCCGGAAAGCATGACCGCGTCCGTGCCGTCCAGAACGGCGTTGGCGACATCGCTCACCTCGGCGCGCGTCGGCCGCGGCTCCCTTATCATAGACTCGAACATCTGCGTGGCGGTGATGACCGGTTTGGCCACCCGGCGGGCCAGGTCGATGATCTCCTTCTGCAAAAGAGGCACCCGCTCGGCCGGGAGCTGCACCCCCAGATCCCCTCGGGCAACCATCACGCCGTCGGCCGCCTCCAGGATGGCCGGCAGATGCCGCACGGCCTCCGGACGCTCGATCTTGGCGATGATGGGCAGGGGCCGGCTCTCCCGTGCGACCAGTCGACGGAGTTCAGCCACCGTCTCCGGCCCGCGCACGAACGACATGGCGAGCCAGTCGCTGTAACGCACGGCAAAGGCCAGGTGGGCCTTGTCCTCAGCGGTGATACTGGGCAATGTCAGCGGCACGCCGGGGATGGTGACTCCCATCCGGGGCTCAAGGGTGCCACCTTCCACGACACGGCAGAGCAGCCCGCGCGGTCCGGCCTCCAGGGATTCCAGGATGATCAAGCCGTCGGCCACCAGCACACGGCGGCGGGGCGGAACGTCCCGCGCGACGCGCGCGTATCCCACTCCAGCGACGACAGCCGCAGCGCCCGCGGTGGCCCTCGCGCCGGCCGAAGTGGTGGTGCGGGCCGCAGCGGTGGTCCCGCCGAGCGCGGCGGTGGTCCCGCCGGTCGCCCGGGAGCGCCTGAGCTCGGCGGCCGTACCGGCCAGCCATATCCGGTCGCCCTTGACGAGCTCGACCGGCCCGTGCGGGAGTTCCGTGATACGTATCTTGGGCCCCGGAAGGTCGGCCAGGACAGCGACGTTGCGGCCGAGCGCGCGGGCCTGACGACGGAGCTCGCGGATAGTGCGGGCCGTCTGTGCAGGCGACGCGTGGGCCAGGTTGAAGCGGGCCACGTCCATACCCGCCTTGAGCAGCCCGTGAAGCCGCTCGGGAGAGCGGCTGGCCGGTCCTATCGTGCAGACGATCTTGGTCCGCCTCACACTTGGCCCCCCACGCCGGGTCGTCTCACGCCAGGT
>CAYWVN010000072.1:0-4462 GCA_964461725.1 uncultured Coriobacteriia bacterium
AACCACCTCCGTGCGAGGCTATACGCCCGCCCGCCGGAGTGTGTTCAGCCGGAGCTGTCGCCGACACGAAGGCCGCGCCGCGTGCGACTCACTGGCGCGGCGGTCGCGCGTCGAGGGGCCGCACCTCGACGATCTCCGAGCCGAGTCCCTCGCGCCACTGGCTGACGAGCGGGTGACTGTCGGCCAGCCCGCGCAGGCGCTTCTGTTCGAGCCGCGCCTCGTCCTCGCGCGCGGGCGGCGAGTCGTCGTCCGCCTCGCCCGCCGAACGCGTGTTGACGCGCACGCCCGTCTCGCGCCCCAAGACTTCGCATTCAAGGCGCCGTTGATCTGCTGGACCAGCTCGAAGACGGCCGCCAAGGCCAGCGGCGCGTTGAAATCGTCATCCATCGCATCAGTGAAGGCCGCGCGGACCGCCTCCACCGCCGCGGCGGCATCGGAAGCGGGGCTCGGCGACCCCCCGTCGGAGCCACCCGAACCCGCATCGGAGAGCGCGTCGTCGGTGTCCTTCAGAACGTCGCGCAGGCGCCCGAGCTTCTCGGTCGCTTCCTCCAGCCGGTCTTCGTTGAACTCCAGCGGACTGCGGTAGTGCGTCGAGAGCATGAGCATCCGGACGACGTTGGCGTCGTGGCGGTCCAAGAGGTCGCGCATGAGCACGATGTTCCCGACCGATTTGGCCATCTTCTCGCCGGAGAAGTTCAGCATCCCGGCGTGCATCCAGTAGCGGACGAACGGCGCCACGCCGGCCGCCTCCGCCTGCGCCATCTCGTTCTCGTGATGAGGGAAGATAAGGTCCTGCGCGCCGCCGTGGATATCGAATGACTGCCCCAGGTACTTCTCGCTCATCACCGAGCATTCGAGGTGCCAGCCGGGGCGCCCATCGCCCCAGGGGCTGGGCCAGGACGGCTCGCCCGGCTTGGCGGCCTTCCAGAGCGCGAAGTCCATCGGGTTCCTCTTGCGGGGGTCGATCTCGACGCGCTCGCCGGCCCGCATGTCGTCCAGACCGCGCCCGGAGAGCTTGCCGTAGGCCGGGAACTTCTCGATCTCGAAGTAGACGTCGCCGTCGACTTCGTAGGCGACACCGCGGTCGATGAGCCCCTGGGTCAGCTCGACCATCTCCGGGATGTGCTCGGTGGCTTTCGGCTCGACGTCGGACGGAAGCGTGCGCAGCCGGGTCATGTCCTCCCGGAAGGCCTGCGAGTACTTCTCGGCGACGTCGGCCGGAGCGATTCCCTCCTCGGCGGCCCGGTTGATGATCTTGTCGTCCACGTCGGTCAGGTTGCGAGCGTAGGTGTCGTCATAGCCGATGAATCTCAGATACCGGACTACCGTGTCGAAAGACAGATAGGTGCGGGCGTTACCCACGTGGATGAAGTTGTAGACGGTCGGCCCGCACACGTAGATTCCTGCGCGCCCGGCGTCTCGCGGGACGAACTCCTCTTTGCCGCGGGCAAGGGTGTTGTAGATGCGTAGGCTCATCCTGTACCGCCGCTCCTCGCGCCCGTGCCGTCAGGCGGCGCCTCTTCCAGGAGGACGGCCGCCTGGGCCGCTATCCCCTCGCCTCGGCCGGTGAACCCCATGCCTTCGGCGGTCGTCGCCTTCACAGCGACGCGGCCGACTTCCACTCCGGCCGCCAAGGCGATGTTTCGCCGCATCTCGTCCCGATAGGGCGCGAGTTTCGGCGTCTCGCATATGACGACCGAGTCGATGTTGACCACCCGCCAGCCTTTCCCCGCCACCAGGGCGGATACCTCCTTAAGGAGACCGATGGACGACGCGCCCGAAAAGCGCGCGTCGCTATCCGGGAAGTGAGCGCCGATGTCGCCGGCCGCCGCCGCCCCCAGAATCGCGTCCATGACGGCGTGGACGAGGACGTCAGCATCGGAATGGCCGGCCAGGCCGGCCGGACCGGGCACGGTCACGCCGCCCAGCACCAGAGAACGTCCCTCGACCAGCCGATGCGCATCGAACCCCGTGCCGACTCTGTAGGTCATCCGCTTGTCACCTCGCGCGCCTTGAGCACAGCCTCGGCCATCGCCACATCGTGAAGATGCGTCACCTTGAAGTTGTCGGGCGGGCCATCGACGATGCGGACCCGGCCGCCCATCCGCTCGACCAGCGAGGCGTCGTCGGTGCCTTCGAACCCGTCTCGCTCCGCCGAGGCGATTGCCTCCTCGAGGACCTTCCTCACGAACGCCTGGGGCGTCTGCACCGCCCATAACCGCGACCGGTCGGCCGTCCGCACGACCACGCGATCCTGATCCGCTTCCTTGATGGTGTCGGTCACCGGCACCGCCGGCACGACACCGTCGTAGCCGGGCAGCGCCGCGAGGACTTGCCCCACCAGCGCCGCCGTCACGAGCGGCCGGGCGCCATCGTGCACCAGCACTGTCTCGGCCTCCGGCGGCAACGCCTTCAGACCCGCGGCCACCGAGTCCTGCCGCCGCGCACCGCCGGCCACCACGTTCTCCAGCTTGGTCACGCCGTCCTCCGAGAGCGCGCGGCGGAACTCCACTATCTTCTTGGACGCCGCCACCACGACGATGCCGTCTACCTCCGGCGACTCCTGGAAAGCGGCCGCGGCCCACAGGAAGAGAGGCCGGCCGGCCAGCGGCGCGAGTTGTTTGCCGCCGGTGAGCCCCGAGCGAACGCCCGCCCCCGCGGCGACCAGTATCACATACGTGCGGGCGACAGGGATCACTTCCCTGCGGTAGGCACTTCTTCGAGCTTGGTGAATATCATCCGGCCGGCGGGCGTCTGGAGGACGCTCGTCACCATCACCTCGATGTCCTCCCCGATGTGGTACTTGCCGCCGTCGACGACCACCATGGTCCCGTCGTCGAGATAGCCCACACCCTGCCCGGACTCCTTGCCCTCGCGGACCACGTGCACACTCATCTCCTCGCCCGGCAGAGCGACGGGTTTGAGAGCGTTGGCCAGCTCATTGATATTCATCACGACCACACCTTGAAGCTCGGCGATCTTGTTCAGGTTGTAGTCGTTGGTGAGAAGCGCGCCGCCGGTGTCCTTGGCGACCCTGACGAGCTTGCCGTCGGCTTCCGCGACATCAGGGTAGTCCAGGTCGATGACGTCCACCTCGATGTTGCCTTCGCGCTGTAGGGCGTTCAGCACATCCAGCCCGCGCCGCCCCCGGTTGCGCTTGAGCGGGTCCTCGGAATCCGCGATGGTCTGGAGCTCGCGCAGGATGAAACGCGGGACGGCCAGCCCGCCGCTGATGAAACCGGTCTTGGCGATATCGGCGATGCGGCCGTCGATGATGACGCTGGTATCGAGAATGGCCGCCTCAACGGCCTCCGACCGGTTCTCCCCACCCAGGCCAAAGTGCTGTTGGCGCCCGATGCGCGGGAAGTCTTGGCGCTTCTTGTAGGCCAGCCAGGCGCCCAGGTAGCCGAGAACGGCATAGACGACCAACCCAAGGTAAGCGCCGACGATGGGAGTGCGCCAAATGGGCAACGAAACCAGGGTAGCCACCACCAAGCCGATAATCAGCCCGCTGACGGTGATGGCGATGTCGCCACCGGAGATCTTGGCTATGCTACCTTCTATCCAGTCTAGAGTCCTTGCGAGCCGGCGCCCGATGACCCCGCCGAGAACGTAGCCTACGCCTGAGCCGATAACAACACAGACAATGATTGCGAGAACCTCGTAGGTACGTCCAACAAACGGAGCCGGGAGCCTGAGCTGCTGGGCCAACTGAGCGGCGCCTACAGCGCCGATCAGGATGAAGACGAATCGCACGATGTAGACCAGCATTGTCTCCCCTCTCTGTCGAAGCGATTACCTCTCCAGCATACCTCCTTCCCCTGCGGTGGCCGAAGGGCTCGTCGGCCGGACTAGCACTCCGGGCTCTTGCTGAGGATCGAGTCCATCTTGGCAATCGCCTTATCCTCGCCCATGCCAAGCGCAAATATGAGTTCAGATAATAGTATCTGCTTGGCCCGGCCCAGCATGCGTTTCTCTCCGGCGGAGAGACCCACCTCCATGTCGCGCAGCGTGAGGTTGCGAACCACCTCGGCAACTTCGAACGCGTCATTGGTCTTGATCTTCTCGGTGTTCTTCTTGAAGCGCCTGTTCCAGTCCTTGGGCATCCTGCTACGACTATCCTTGAGGACGCCGAGGACTTCCTTCGCCTCCCGGGAGCTGATGACGCCCCTCAGGCCGACCTCATCGCAGTTCTCGGCAGGCACCATGACCTTGAGCTGCCCATGACTCAACTCGAGCACATAATACTTCTTGAGCGCGCCGTCATGCTCCCGCTCTTCGATGCGCTCTATGGTTCCCGCGCCGTGATGCGGGTAGACAACTTTGTCACCGACTTCGTACATGCAAGCTCCTTGACCTTTATACAGCTTAACACAGCGGCCTGGGCCGGTCAAAGCCGAGAAACGCTCCACAAGGCTCTCTAGCTGGGCGTTTGTCCCCTAGACCGGCCGGGCGGGTTGGT
>CAYWVN010000072.1:4472-8340 GCA_964461725.1 uncultured Coriobacteriia bacterium
ATCCGGCCCAGCCCCACTTGGATGGCCCGCGCGCGCACCTCGCCCACACCATCGACCATGTCGAGCTGCTCGATGGACGCCCTGAGCACCGCCGCGAGCGTCCGGAACCGCTCGACCAGGCTGTTGACCACCGCATCGGGCAGCCGGGGAATCTTGTTCAGCAGACGGTACCCACGCGGATGGACCACGCGCTCCAGGGCGCCGGCAGCCATACGATCGCCCAGCACGCGGCCGATCACCTGGGGATCCAGGAGCTCGTCGGAGGAGAGCTCGGCCAGCCCATTTAGGGCCGTTTCCGCGCGGCGGAGGGGCCTCACGTAGTCCTTCACCACGGCCAGCGCGTCCTCTTCGACCCCGGCCATCAGCTCGACGCGCTGCATCCCGATCAGGCGGCCCTCACCCCCCAGCTCGATGATGTACCGGTCGACCTCGCGAGAAACGCGCCGCATCATCTCTCCCCGCTGGACGACGGTCACGACGTCCTGGAGCGTCACCAGGTCGTCGAACTCGAGAGCGGTCAGGTTCGAGCACACCTCATCCAGGCGCGCCTTGAACTTCTCGAGCGTCTGGAGGGCCTGGTTGGCCTTGGCCAGCACCACCCTCAAGTCCTGCAACACGTACTTGGCGTCGCCGACGTAAAGGCTCACGACGTCGCGGCGCTGCGAAACGGATATCACCAGCGCCCTTGTCTGCCTGGCCACGCGCTCGGCGGTTCGATGGCGCATGCCGGTCTCACTGGTCGGCAGGCCGGAGTCCGGGACGAGGTGCACATTGGCGCGGATCACTGTGGTCAGGTTCCCGTCTAGGACGATGGCGCCGTCCATCTTGGACAACTCGAAGAGCCGCTGGGGAGTAAGCTCGGCGTTCAAGAGGAATCCGCCGTTGCAGAGCCTGGCCACGTTCTCGACGTCACCGATTACGATGAGTGCTCCCGTCCGGGCATTGATGACGTGTTCCAGGCCTTCCCTGAGGAGCGTGCCCGGACACACCATCCTCAGGGTGTCGCTGAGCGCCGGGGCCTGCGGGCGTGCCGCCAACACAACCACCCCTCTCTCGCATCCATCCGAACCGGTCGCGCGGTCAGGAGCCTGTCTATCCTAGCCGGTCGCGCGGTCAGGAGCCTGTCTATCCTAGCCGGTCGCGCAATCCACCGCTTCACGCAGCGTTGCGACCTCGAGGACCTCGAGTCCGTTGCCTGCCTCGCGCGCCTGCCGCGGCACGATCGCCCGGGTGAAGCCGAGCCGCGCGGCTTCCTTCAGCCGCTGATCCAACTGGGGCACGCGGCGGATCTCGCCCGAGAGCCCCACCTCCCCCGCCACTATCGTTTCCGGCGGGACCTGCTTCTCGCGATGCGCGGATGCGAGCGCGACCGCCACGGCCATATCCGCCGCCGGCTCCGTCACCCGCACGCCGCCGGCCACGTTCACGTAGACGTCCTGGTCGCCGAGCCTGAGGCCCGCCGCCCGTTCGAGCACCGCCAGGTTGAGGGACAGCCGGTTGGCATCCACTCCCGTCACCTGCCGGCGCGGCATGCTGAGATACGATGCGCTCACCAGCGCCTGCACCTCCACGAGTAAGCAACGCGTTCCCTCGACAGAGGCCAGAACGACAGAGCCGGCCGTGTGCTGGGGCCGTTCGGCCAGGAACAGCTCGGACGGATTGGCGACCGGCGTGAGCCCCGTCCCGGTCATCTCGAAAACGCCGATCTCATCGGTCGGTCCGTAGCGGTTCTTGACCGCCCGCACGATACGATGCGACGCCGCGCCGTCACCCTCGAAGTACAGCACCGTGTCGACCATGTGCTCCAAGACGCGCGGTCCCGCGATGGAGCCGTCTTTGGTCACGTGGCCGACCACGAACACCGTGACACCCTCGGTCTTGGCCAGGCGCACCAGCTCCGCCGTGCACTCGCGCACCTGCGCCACACTTCCCGGAGCCGAGGGCACATCCGGGTGGAAGATGGTCTGGATCGAGTCGATGACGACCAGGTACGGGGCGCAATCCCGAACCTGGTTCAGGATACCGGTGATGTCCGTCTCAGAGAGCACGAGCAACGCGCCGTCCAGGGCACCCACCCGCTCGCCGCGCAGCCGCACTTGGGCGGCCGACTCCTCGGCCGAGACCATGAGCACCGTCCCGGCCGCGGCCGCCACGGCGGAGGCGGCCTGCAGGAGCAACGTCGACTTGCCGATCCCCGGCTCCCCGCCGATCAGCACCAGCGAGCCCGGCATAACGCCGCCGCCGAGTACCCTGTCGAGCTCGGAGATCCCCGTCGACGTACGCCGCTGCGTATCTGTCGAGATCTCGGCGATCGGCATCGCCGCCTCGCGCGACGGTCGCCACCGCGTCCTCGGTTCGGCGGAAACGGTCTCCTCTACGAAAGTGCCCCAGCCTCCGCAGCTGGGACACCGGCCGAGCATCTGGGGTGATAGGTGGCCGCACTCTTGGCAGCGGACCTCCGTTTTGGGCTTGGTCATCCCTCACTCTCTCCGGACGAGGCCACCTTCTCGACCTGCCGGTTGTGGAACACCACCTCGCCGTCCTCCAGCTCGCCGATCACCTTGTCGCCGCCCTTGAACCGTTCGGAGATGAGCGCCTCGGAGAGCGGGTCCTCGACAAGCCGCTGGATGGCGCGTCTGAGCGGCCGCGCGCCCTGGGCTGGGTCGTAGCCCTCAGTCGCCAGCCGCTCCTTGACCGCCGCCGTCAGCTGGAGCTTGATGCCCTGGTTGCGGAGCTGGCCGATGAGACGATTCAGCATGAGGTCGACGATCCCCTTGACCTCGGTCTTCGAGAGGTCCTTGAAGACGATGACGTCTTCGATGCGGTTCAGAAGCTCCGGACGGAAGACCTTCTTGATCTCACTCATCACGCGCTTCTTCATATCCTCGTAGGACAGCCCCTCGTCGCTGCCCCGCCCGAAGCCCAGCGGGGTCGCCTTCTGAATGTAGCGGGCGCCCACGTTGGAGGTCATTATGATGACCGTGTTCTTGAAGTCGACCGTGCGGCCGCGCGCGTCGGTCAAGCGCCCGTCCTCCAGTATCTGCAGCAGCACGTTGAACACGTCCTGATGAGCCTTCTCTATCTCGTCGAAGAGGATGACCGAGTACGGACGGCGCCGGACGGCCTCTGTGAGCTGTCCGCCCTCGTCATGGCCTACATAGCCGGGCGGAGAACCGATCAGGCGAGACACGGTGTGCTTCTCCATGTACTCGGACATGTCGATCTGGACAAGGGAAGCCTCGTCGCCGAACAGGAACTCGGCCAGCGCCTTGGCCAGCTCGGTCTTTCCCACGCCGGATGGGCCCAGGAACACGAACGACCCTCCCGGGCGCTTGGGGTCCTTCAGACCCGCGCGGGCCCGTCGGATGGCCTTGGATACGGCAATGATCGCCTCGTCTTGGCTGACGACACGCAGGTGGAGCGCCTGCTCCATCTCCAATAGACGGGCCGTTTCTTCTTCGGTCAAACGGAACACGGGGATACCCGTCCAGGCAGAGACGATGTCGGCGATCTCGTCTTCACTGACGATCAACCGCTCCTCCTCCGCGGGCTTCCAGCCGTCCTCCAGGCCCTTGCGCTTCTCCAGGAGCAGCCGCTCCTTGTCGCGCAGCGCCGCCGCCTTCTCGAACTGCTGAGCCGCGACAGCGGCTTCCTTGTCCAGCCGGATCTTCATCAGCTCGTCGTCAACACGGGAGAGTTCCGGCGGCGGCACGGAAGTGGCCCGTATCTTGATGCGGGAGGCCGCCTCGTCGACCAGATCGATAGCCTTTTCCGGCAGGAACCGGTCTGAGATGTACCGGTCGGCCAGATAGGAGGCGGAATCGAGCGCGTCCTCGGTGTCCATCCCTTCCCGGAACCCGATGTCGAC
>CAYWVN010000073.1:0-8015 GCA_964461725.1 uncultured Coriobacteriia bacterium
CGACGTTTTGGGCAGCCGGGCCCTACCCCGGGAAATGGGACTTGGACGGTCTGTTCCGCGGCGTGAGGGAGATCTATCCGGTGGGCTTCGGGCCGGCCGAGGTCGACCTGAAGACCGCCAACTGTGACGAATTGACCGAGCGCGTGGTCGAGGACGCGTTGGCGGCCTACCGCCGGCACGAGGAGACGATCGGGCCGGAGATGCTCGAGGAGCTGGAGCGGATGGTCATGCTCCAGGTGATAGACACCGCGTGGCGCGATCACCTCCACGAGATGGACTACCTGAAGGACGGCATCGGGCTTAGGGCGATCGGCCAGCGCGACCCGCTGGTGGAGTACAAGACGGAAGCTTTCGACATGTTCCAGGGCCTGATCGAGTTGATCAAGGACCAGTTCGTGCGCTTCATCTTCCACGTGCGCGTGGTGGAAGAGGCGCCGATGCCGCGGCGGATGCCGATGGGCGAGGCCGTGCTGACCGGCGTTTCCGGGGCCTTCGAGGCGGCCGCGCAGCAGGCCGCCGCCGCGGCGGCGTTCGAGGGCGAGGAGCCGGTGGCCGTCGGGGCCGGCGCGCGCGGCGGTCCGCGTGGCGGGCGGCGCGATCGCGAGGTCGAGGCGGCGCTCGAGTACTCTGGCCAGGACGCCTACGACGAGGGGCCCAGGCGCGAGCCCGTTCGGGCCGAGCCCAAGGTGGGCCGGAACGACCCGTGCCCGTGTGGGTCGGGCAAGAAGTACAAGAAGTGCTGCGGCGCCAACGCCTAGCGTGGGCGTCCTGGGCGGCCCGCCAGACTGCGCTCGCTCCACCATTCGCCGAGTCTCGCAAAGCGTTTGCGGCGTGCGCCGTTTCCGGCTCATGAGTTGCGCTCCGCGCAGCCCGTCGGGGTCGCCTGACCCGTGCTATGATGCTGAATTGCAGTGTCAGAAACCTGGAGGTGGCGGAGTGGAAGCCCTAGCAAGGACTACGGTACGGCTCCCCCGGGCGCAGATGAACAGGCTCAAGCTAGGAGCTGTTGAGCAGGGTCGGAGTATCGCCGAACTTGTGCGTGACGGCATCGGCTGCTACTTGGACAAGGGGTTCGTCTGGGAGAGCGGTCCGGCGGTCGACTCCTTCGTGACGATGGGTCCGTACGGAAAGGGTGACGTGACCGACGCATCTGTGAATCACGACAAGTACCTCTATGGCTGGGACAAGGAATCATAAGGCGTCGCACTCGCGAGGTGCGCTTTCCAGGGACGGCGAACTCGACAGTAGGGGGCCACTTTGCTTGAAGACTACTCGGCCGACATAGACAAGCTCGGCGAGCGCGTCGCCAAGATCAAGGAGTACCTTTGACATCGACGGCAAAGGGGTGCGCATCGTCGCCCTCGAGAAGGAGATGTCCAAGGCCGGCTTCTGGGACGACCAGGAACGCGGCGAGGCCGCCGGGCGAGAGCTGGCCGAGCTCAAGGACGATATCGAGAGCTGGAGCAAGCTCCATGAGGATCACCAGGAGCTCCACGCGCTGAACGAGCTCGCTGTCGGCGAGGGGGACGAGCCCCTCTCGGCGGAGGTCGGCCAGAGCCTGGTGTCCCTCACCCGTTCGGTCGACAACCTCGAGCTCAGAAGTTGGTTCACCGATCAGCTGGACAGCCACGATGCCATCGTCACTGTCCGTCCTGGCGCCGGCGGGCTTGAATCCCAGGATTGGGCGGAGATGTTGCTCCGCATGTATCTCCGCTACTGCGAGGACAAGGGCTTCAAGACGGAGCTGAACGCCGTGATGCCGGCCGAGGAAGCCGGCATCAAGGAAGCCACCTTCACCGCCGGCGGGCGCAATGCCTACGGGTTCCTCAAGGCGGAGAAGGGCGTCCATCGGCTCGTCCGCATCTCGCCCTTCGACTTCCAGAAGCGCCGGCACACGTCGTTCGCCAGCGTGGACGTGATCCCGGCCATCGACGAGGACATCGAGGTCGAGATCGACGAGAAGGATCTCCGCATCGAGACGTACCGGTCGAGCGGCGCCGGTGGCCAGCACGTCAACGTCACCGATAGCGCCGTGCGCATCACGCACATGCCGAGCCGCCTCGTCGTCCAGTGCCAGAACGAGCGGTCGCAGTTTCAGAACAAGGCCTCGGCGATGAAGATCCTGCGGGCCCGGCTCTACGTACGCGAGCAGGAGGAGCGGCGCCGGGAAATGGAAGGCATCCGGGGCGAGAAGATGACGACCGGTTTCGGAAGCCAGATCAGGAGCTACGTCCTCCATCCGTATCAGATGGCCAAGGACCACCGGACGGATTTCGAGAAAGGCAACGTGCAGGGGGTCCTGGACGGCGACCTGGACCCGTTCATCGTCGCCTTCCATCGCTGGCGCGTGCATCAGGAGGAGACGGGGGCCGCCGCCGGTCAGGGGGAGGGGCGCTAGGTGAAGTTGGTGGCCGATCTGCACATTCATACTGTGGCCAGCGGGCATGCCTTCAGCACCGTCGATGAGATTGCGCGGGCGGCGGCCGAGAAGGGCCTCGAGCTCATCGCCATCACCGACCACGGACCTGGGCTCCCCGGCGGGGCGCACGGCTACCACTTCTGGAACCTGCGGGTCATCCCCGACGAGATGCACGGCGTTCGTATCCTGAAAGGGGTCGAGGCGAACGTCATGGACTTGGAGGGCCACCTCGACCTATCTGAGGAGCTTTTGGAGCATCTCGACTTCGTCGGTATCGGCTTCCACCCCCGGATGGGCTTCGACGACGAGGCGCGCCAGACCTACACCCAGACGCTCATCAAGGCGATGCAGGACCCCTACGTGGACGTCATCGTGCACCCCGGTAACCCGCAATTCCCACTGGACATGCGGGCCGTCGTCGAGGCGGCCGCCCGGCGGGGCGTCGCGCTGGAGGTGAACAACAGCTCGTTCTCGCAGATCACCAGCCGGCACGGCGCCCGCGCGGATGATCTGGAGATGGTGCGCCTGGCCGCCGAGAAGGGCGTGGATCTCGTGATCGGGAGCGATGCTCACATCGCTCTGGACGTCGGCCGCTTCGACCACGCGCTGGAGCTCGTCGAGGAGGCCGGCTTCCCCGAGGAACGCGTTCTGAACACCTCGACTGAGAAGGTCCTCGAGTTCCTGCGCGGGCACGGCAAGCGGGTCTAGCGCCTCGTGCCACCCGGAACGCGGCTCGCGCCAGGCGGATGCGTCCTGCGACAATATCGGGGGAAAAAAAGGAAAGAAGAGGCAGGAATCCGTCCCCGAGCGTGGAAGTAGGATGGTGTATCTGGTTCCAGCCCAAGGAAAGGGGCACTCATGAGGCACTCACACGTACTTCCGTCCGGCGGCTCTACTAGGTCCAGGCCACTACTACTTCTGTGGTTGGCGGCGCTCGCGCTGGTGATGTCGCTCATTGCCGTCGGTCCGGGCGCGCCGCGCGCCGCGCGCGCCGCAGATACCATCATGCCGCTCTCCGATGTCACCGCCGACATGACCGGCTACGTGAAGACGGTCGTCAGGGGCACCACGATATCCACCTTCGATGTCACCGTTGTGGGGGTCCTCAACGATGAGATCCCCGAGGCCGGCGGCCTCATCATGCTGAAGGCCGGCGGGCCGGTCATCGAGCAGACCGGCGGTATCGCGGCGGGCATGAGCGGCAGCCCCGTGTATATCGATGGCCAGCTCGCCGGTGCTATCTCCTACGGCTACTACTTCGCGGACAACACCTTGTGTCTGGCTACGCCGGCCGAGTCCATGATGAAGGTCCTTCAGAAGAGCGGTGGGGTCAGCAAGTCGGCGGGTCTTCAGCCCGGTGACGTGCTAACTCCCAAGTCCGGCAGCATCTCCCTGGCGGGCAACGATGTCAGCAAGGTCATGCTCGCGGAGGGGCCGGGGTCCACGCAGAAGGCCGAACCGGCCTCGTCCGCTACCGCGGTCTTCCGGCGGCTCGGGCCCCTCTTCACGTTGACGGGTGTCAGCTCGAACTCGAAGGCGTTCGCCCGGGCGGAGAGCAAGCTATCCACGGGAGGACTGCCTCTCGTGGCCGGTAGCGGCACCAAGGGTACTCTGGACGTCACGATCGAGCCGGGCGCGTCCATCGGTGCGGCGCTCATCACCGGCGACATCAATCTCGCCGGTATCGGGACGACCACATACACAGACGGTGACACCGTCCTGGCCTGGGGCCATCCGTTCTTCTGGGCGGGCGCCGAGGAGTATCCGATGGTGAACGCCGAGATCGTCGGCGTCTGGCCGTCGATCGCCGCGCCGTTCAAAGTCGGCAACGTCGGCGAAGTCGTCGGCGCTTTCGAACAGGACCGCATGCACGGCATCGCCGGGAAGTTGGACCTTACCCCGGACACCGTCCCGGAGACGGTGACCATCACCAACGTGAATGACGACACGACCGTGGCGCTGAGGGCAGACCTGGCGCGCATGCTCTTCGACCCGGATGGCATGTTCGGTTGGTGGTGGAGCGACTACCCGGTCTGGGTAGCTGCCGAGCGCGCTTGGGACCAGGACAAAGGCGGGACAGCCGATGTGACTTTCGAGGTCAAGGCGACCGACGTGGCTTCCGGCACCTCGGTATCGATAACGCGCTCGAACAGCCTTTCCAGCAGCTGGAGCCTGCTCTGGAGTGTTGACGAGGAGCTGTTGAGGGTGCTCGGCGGGGTGATGAGTGCCAAGGGCGGCCTGAAGGTGGACAGCGTGGAGTTCGAGGCCGCACTCGATGAGAGCATCACCACGACCACCATCGACGATGTCGATGTCAACGGCGGCGGCATCGTGCCCGGCCGGAACGTGCCGGTCCGGGTTACGATCACTCCATACAAGCAGAACCCTCAGATCGTCCAGCTCAACGTCAAGGCGCCGCGCTCCATGAGGCGTCCGTATGTAGTCTCGGCTGTGGCGGGCAACAGCTACTACGGATGGGGCCAGGAAGAGACGGACCCCGAGGACACCGATGAGGCGCAGGCCCTCGAGTACTACTGGGAGAATAAGCCGACCAGCGACCGAATCTACGTCAGCGTCCGGGGTCTGGGAGACATGTACTACGACGAGTCCTACTCAGACTACTATTCTGGCGGCTACGGCTACGGCTACGGCTACGGCGGGACCCCCTACCTGGAGGATACCAAGACGGTGTCGACGACGATGACCTCGACGAGCTACGTCATGGAGGCGTCGGTTGCCAAGCGATCCTCGTCGATCTCCGCACGGATGACCCCTCGTCCGGTGAGGGCGGGTGGCCGGGTGACGTTCTCCGGCCGGATCACCGAGCCCGGCATGCCGAGTTGGTTGTCGGTGGTCGGCAGGGACGAGTGGGTGCGCATCTACCGGCGCCTCCCCGGTGAGAGCGGCTATCGGAAGGTGAGCTCGGTCCAGACAGGCAGGCGTGGTACCTACAGCCGGACTCTCAGCGTCACCCAGACGGCGTCGCACTACGTCGGATGGGCCGGCAACGACGAGTACATGAAGGATTGGACCGGTGCCACTACCGTGGGCGTGCCCTCGGCGGTCTCGCTCTCGGCGACCCCCAGGATTACCCCGGTGGGGAGAAGCGTGCACCTCAAGGGATCGGTCAATCCGAACCATAGCGGCATGACGGTGTCGCTGCAGCGCCTGACCTCCCGGGGTTGGCGGAAGTTCGCGGACGCGCCGCTCTCGGCGGGTAGCACGTACGATGAGGTCTGGAAGCCCACTCGGAGGGGGGCGCACTGGGTGCGGGCCTACTTGTCGGCCGACGCGGACAACCTGGCCGGATGGAGCCCGGCCCGGGCGGTCCGGGTAAGGTAGGGGCGCAATCGCCGCCAAGGGCGCGATTGTCCTTGCGCCGGGCGGCACCTGGAGTGTAGTATGCACGCGTGCGCGACTGCAGACCCGCGTGTGCCTGGAGACCCCGTTGGCTTCCCAAGGAACTGATAGCACCGGCGTGGGGACCCGGGAAGAGCTCGTTCTGGCGCTCGAGCACAAGGCCCGCCTCCTGAGGTGGGACATCATCCGGATGACGGGGCTGGCCGGCTCGGGACACCCGGGCGGCTCGCTCTCGGCGGCCGACGTGGTGGCCGCCCTCTACTTCGACCTTCTGCGCCATCGTCCGGCGGAGCCCGATTGGCCCGACCGCGACCGCTTCATCCTCTCCAAAGGTCACGCCTGCCCTGTCCTCTATGCGGCATTGGCTGAGACCGGCTACTTCCCGCGCGAGACCCTGTGGACGCTGCGCAAGCTGGGAAGCATCCTGCAGGGCCACCCGGACATGAAGCGCGTCCCTGGGGTGGAGATATCGTCCGGTTCGCTGGGCCACGGTTTGGCGGCCGGCTGCGGGATGGCGCTCGGCGAGCGCATGGACGGGCGTCCCGGGACCGTCTACGTGGTCCTCGGCGATGGCGAAGCGCAGGAGGGCGAGGTCTGGGAGGCGGCCATGTTCGCCGCCCAGTATCGCCTCAGCAGCCTGGTCGGCGTGATCGACGTGAACGGCCTGCAGATAGACGGCTCATGCGAGGATATCGTGAGCCTGGAGCCGGTGGCCGACAAGTGGCGCTCGTTCGGCTGGCACGTGATCGAGATAGACGGGCACGACATGGCGGCGGTCGTCGACGCGCTGGAGCAGGCGCGCGACTTCCACGGCGGCCCGGCGATGATCGTCGCGCGGACCGTGAAGGGCAAAGGGGTTTCCTTCATGGAACATCAGGTGGACTTCCACGGCAAGGCGCCGAACAAGGAGCAGATGGAGCAGGCGCTGGCTGAGATCGAGGCCGGCGGACCGCTGGGGTGAGTATGGGCAAATACAGAGCGACCCGCGAAGGGTACGCAGACGCGCTCTTGGAGCTGGGAGAAGAGAACCCGGCGGTGGTCGTCTTGGACGCCGACCTCTCCAAGTCGACCGGTGCGGCCAAGTTCGCCGCTCGGTATCCGGAGCGCTTCTTCAACTGCGGGGTGGCTGAGGCCAACATGATGGATGTGGCGGCCGGGTTGGCCACCACCGGCAAGGTCTGCTACACGGGCTCGTTCTCGGTTTTCGCCACGGGGCGTGCCTTCGACCAGGTGCGAAACACCATCGCTTACTGCGGGCTGGACGTGAAGATCTGCCCGAGCCACGGTGGCATCACGGTGGGAGAAGACGGGGCGTCTCACCAGACCAACGAGGACGTCGCGCTGATGCGTTCCATCCCCGGGATGCGGGTGATCGTGCCGGGCGACTATCACGAGGCCAAGGCGGCCGTCAAAGCCGCAGCCGGCATACCCGGGCCGATGTTCATCCGGGCAGGTCGCTCGGCCTTCCCGCCGCTCTTCGATGAAAGCTATCGGTTCGAGCTGGGCAAGGCCATCGTGTTGCGAGAGGGTGCCGACGTCACGATATGCGCGACGGGCATCATGACGCTCGCCGCGGTGGAGGCGGCGGACGCGCTGAAGAGTGAGGGCATCTCGGCCGAAGTCCTGCACGTCCACACGATCAAGCCGCTCGATGGGGAGGCGGTCGTCACCTCCGCCGCCAAGACGGGCCGCGTGTTGACCGCCGAGGAGCATAGCATCATCGGGGGTCTGGGGAGCGCCGTGGCCGAGATACTGGCCGAGCGTCACCCGACGCGGATGGTCCGCGTCGGCGTCCGCGACGAATTCGGCCAGTCCGGAGGCGTCGCGGAGCTCCTCGAGCACTATCATCTGACGGCGGCCGACATAACCGCCGCGGCCCGCGGACTGTGCACTGGCTAGGCGCAAGAAGCCGACTTCTGCGTCGGACGCACATCGGATATCCGCACAGCCCGCACACTCCCGCCGGGCGGCCTGTGGCCGGCAAATGCCCAGCTAAAGGCCACAGCCGCCCCCGTCGACCGTTTTGCCTTCCCTCAGGTTATCTGCTAAACTACCGTGGGACTTTTCCGGGAAAGGAATCGCAGCATGATCGCACTGAGAAACGTGACCAAGATATACGAGGGAGGGCACCGTCCCGCGCCCTCCGATGCCAACGTGACCGTCGAGAAGGGCGCATTCCTCTTCCTGGTCGGTCCATCGGGGACGTGGAACACCCCGCCCCTCCCCATCCCCTTGA
>CAYWVN010000074.1:0-7384 GCA_964461725.1 uncultured Coriobacteriia bacterium
AAGAGCACCTCCCCCACCTGCTTGGGCGAACCCAAGTTGAACTCCTGGCCGGCCAGCCGGTAGGCGTCGGCGGCCAGGTTCTCGAGATCCCGCTCCAGCTCCTTCGCGAAGTCCTTGAGCACCCCGGTATCGATCCCGACGCCGGTCTCTTCCATCTGGGCGAGGATAGGCACCAGCGGGAGCTCGATCCCCCTGAAGAGCTCACCCAAGCCGGCCTCATCGAGACGGCTGTCAAGCATCTCGGCCGCCTCATAGACGCCGCAGGCGAGTCTCGCTGCTCGGTCCAGTGGATCGAGCTCTTCGGACGGGCCGGCCAGTCCCAGACCATGCATGACCGTGGCCGGCGAGTAGTCCCCGGCAGTCGGGTCGAGGCAGTATGCGGCGATCATCGTGTCGAGGCCAATGGCGGGCACCTGCCCCAGCGGCCCCAGCAGGTGCAACATCTGCTTGCCATCGTGGCAGGCGAAGCGCCGCCCGGCCTCCGCCGGCGTGAGAACCGCCGATAGCTTGTCGGCGAACCGCGCCAAGCCCTCCGCTCCGATGGCCAGCGCGCGGGCCGGCCCGGTGGCCACGGCCAGCGCCTCAACCGGCGTGTCGCAGTCGCCGGCCAAGGCCAGCGCGGGCATCGCCTCGCCCGTCTTGGCCAGCTCGCGGCCCATCGCCTCTATTCCGGCGGCGTCTTCGACACGGACAACATCGATCGGACGAGCCGCCTCGGAGACGGCTGCGGAGACGGCCGCGGAAACCGCTGCGGAGCCGGAAGCCGGCCCGGCGCCCAGGAGCCGCTCCGCCAGCGTGTTGAACTCCAGCTCACCGAAGACGCGGCGCACCTCGTCCTCGTCCCAAGGTTCCGGCACCAGGTCCTCCAGCGTCTGCTCCAGTGGGACTTCAAAGTGGAGTGTCGCCAGTTCTTTGGCCAAGCGAACCTGGTCGGATCTCTCCTTGAGGAGCTCGCGGAACCGGGCGGGCATGACCTCGTCGACGTGTTCCAGCACGCCCTCGGCGCTCCCCCATTCGGCAATCATCTTGGCGGCCGTCTTCTCACCGATCCCCGGGACTCCCGGGATATTGTCGGAGTCGTCTCCCTTCAAGGCCAGCATATCGGCCATCTTCTCGGGAGGCAGGCCGAAGCGCTCGATGACCGCGTCCCGGTCGTAGACCTTGGTGTCCGAGATGCCCTTCTTGGTCGTCACTACCTTGACGTTCGGTGACACCAGCTGCAGCGCGTCGCGATCGCCGGTCACCACCAGGACCTCCGCACCGGTCGCCGAGGCCCGCGCCGCCATGGTGGCCAGTATGTCGTCGGCCTCGTAGCCGTCCATCTCCAGGACAGGTATCCGGAGCGCCGCCAGCACGTCCTTCACCATCGGCCACTGCGAGGCCAGCTCTTCCGGCATCGGCGGGCGCTGCGCCTTGTACTCCTCGTATTTGTCATGGCGGAAGGTCGGGGAAGGACGGTCGAAGGCCGCCACGATGACATCCGGCGCCTCCTCGCGCATCAGCCTCAGGAGCATGCTCGTGAAACCGTAGACCGCGTTGGTCAGCCGGCCTGAGCCGGTGGCCAGCGTCGTGGGAAGCGCGAAGAACGCCCGGTAGACAAGGCTGTTGGCGTCAATCAGGATGACTTTGCGTACCCGCGACGCCACCATCGGCTACTCGCCCGGCTTTCCACGCGACGACTGCTCCGCCCGCATCCGGATGAAGAAGTCGGCCTCGCGCGCGTCGGCCTGGCTCTTCATCTGGCGGGCCCGACCCGTGGCCTCGATGACACCGGCCAAGAGCAGGACGAGCACGCCGAGGGTGAGCGCGACCGCCGGCATGGCCCCAGCGACCTTAGGAGACAACGCCGCGAAGAGTACTGTCGCCAAGAGAAGCAGGAAGTCCGCGACACCGTAGAGGGCGAGGTCGAGCATCTCGCTCCGGTCCACCGCATAGTAAGTGCGTGTCGCGGCGATCGCCAGAAGAAAGACAGTGGCAAAAGTCCAGCCCAGAGAACTCGGCACGCCGGGGCTCCTTCGCCTAGAAGTCCGGCACCTGAGGCATCTCGCCCTTGTGCCGCGACGCCGCCTCCAGGCCGCGGATGCGCTTCAGTACCTCGGGCTCCACACGGCCGCCGGCGAGGTAGCTGTCGATGTCGGCGTAGGTCACGCCCAGTTCCACCTCGTCGGTCTGACCCTTCCACAGACCGGCCGACGGCTGCTTGGCGATGACGCGCTCGGGTATCCCCAGGTGCCGCGCCAATTCGACCACTCGCGACTTGGTCAGGTTGGCCAGAGGCAAGATGTCCACCCCGCCGTCACCGTACTTGGTAAAGTAGCCGACTGTCGCCTCACTCCTGTTGCCGGTGCCGACAACCAGGTAGTTCATAGAGTTGGCGAAGTAGTAGAGGGTGATCATGCGGAGCCGAGGCTTGATGTTGGCCACCGCCAGCGGCGTCTCGCGCGGCGGCAATGCGGGCACCCTGAGTGCGTCCAGCAGCACATCATACGGATCTGTCAGATGTACTTCCTCGACCGGCACGCCGAGGTGCCGCGCCACTTCCATCGCGTCCTGCGCGTCCGACGGATCGCTGTGGCTTGGCATCAAGAGCCCCAGACAGCTCTCGGGGCAGGCCCGTTTGGCCAGGGCCGCCACGACCGAAGAGTCCACACCGCCGCTCAGACCGAAGACGACGCCCGCGGCATCAGCCTCTTCCACCCTGTCGCTGATCCACACGACCAGCCTACCGGCCATCTCCTGCGGTTCCATCGGTCTCCTTGCCGAGCGCAGCCCTCTATCGCTGGATTCTACCGCAAATCGCCGGCCTCTCTGGCCAACTCTTGGAGGTGGCGGCGGATCTTGATGGGCAGGTCCTCCTTCTGGACCAGCAGCCGGAACCGCGTGAGATCTGGGCCCACTTTGGTCACCTTCTCGACTTTGCCCAGGAAGGAACTCTTGTAGGTCTTGTACTTGCTGGTCTTGGCGGCCGTCTTGCTGACATAGGAGGTCTTGGTGGAGTAGTCGAAGAGGGTGACCACCTCGATGGTCTTCTTGCCCGGACGCAGCCGCCAGCTATCGACCCGGATGCGGCCGTTGGTCGGCATCACCATCTGCAGGCGCATCCAGCACGCGACCTGAAGGGCCTCTTCCTGGTAGTCTCTCTCCCCGTAGACCGTGATGGTGTTGCGACCCATGTTCTTACTCATGTATAGGGCATCATCGGCCAGCGAGATAAGGTCCTCCTTGGTGGACGTCATCGACGGGAACTCGGCCAGTCCGATCGAGAACGTCGGCCTCAGCACATTGTCCAGGTAGCCGAACTCGTGTTTCTCGAGGGCTTCAGCGACATCGTCCATGATGGCGTGGGCCGTATCAATCTTCATGCTCGGGAAGACCACGCAGAACTCATCGCCCGCGTAGCGGACGACACGGCCGGCGTCCCTCACGCACGAGCTAAGTATGTTGGACGCATCCTGAAGCACGCGGTCGCCCGCCTGGTGGCCCTTGGTGTCGTTGATCTGTTTGAAGCGGTCCAGGTCCATCATGGCGAAGGAGAGTGCGCCGCCGTTCATGGAGGCCGCGTCTAGGAGCTGATCGAACGGAGTCTTGAGAAACTCCCTGGACAGGAGCCCGGTCAGGCTGTCGACCGGATGGTCGCCGGCCGCGACCTCTTCCGCGATCTCGGCGGCGGTCGCCTGGCGGATCCGCGTGCTCACGCGGATTTCTATCAGACCCCAGGCCAGGGAGATGGCGAACGCCGTCACCGTTGCGGGCACGATAACCCAGGTGGTCACCATCTCTGGCTCCATCTGAGCACCCACGTAGTAGGTGAGTGCGAGCGCGACGCAGCCGGCGCCGAGTACGGTGGCCAGAGTCGTCACGCCCCAGGTGCGATAGCGGCGCACGAAGAGACCGGTACCTCCCCACAACGCCGGAGCGGCAATCAAACCCGGTGTCTGGATCAACGGACTGAAGAGCTTGCCGTAGAAGGCGGCGAACCGGGCATGATCCATCTTGTCCGCGATCCACGAGAGATCGGTGAGCGGCGGCAGCCGACCGCCGGCCTGCCACAGGGGCGTGCCGGTCAGCCTGATCAGGTTCCCCATCAACGGAGCCCCATATAGGATGGCGGCCACCTCCAGCATCAGGCCTCCCGAGAACCCCAACCAGAAGACGCCGGACGGCGAGAGCTCCAGGGCCGCGACCAGCAAGACCGCCAGCGGCAGGTACGTCTTCATCGTGGTCAGTATGAGGGCCAGATAGAAGAGTCCGCGCGCGAACGGCTCCGACCTCGTCATCAGGACCAGCGCCACGCCGACCGCGTAGGCGACACCTAGCTCCGGCGATGCGTAGTAGATGGGCGGCAGCAGCCCGACCGTGAAGCAGACCATGCCAGCGTGCAGGCTGAGCAACGTCAGGAGTCCACAGATGACCGGCAGCCCGGTGGCGAGAGCGGGGTCATAGGAAGGCAGCTCACGCAGGGCCACGAACAGCATTGCCGAAAGGGCAAAGGCTCGTGCCAGTGAGACTAGGTTCTTCTCGTTGCGGGCTATGGTTCCCCAGAACGAACTCTGCTCCAAAGGGCTCTCCAGGCAGTGCGCGTGGCGCGTTCCGGTCGCCCCTCTTCTCGCTCTTTATCGGCAGGGCCGCCTGGACACTTGACTAGACAGCCCGAGGGAATTCGACAGAGAAGACGGAACCTTCTCCCGGGTTGCTCGCCACTCGCAAGGAAGCCCCGTGAATCATGGCGATGTGTTTAGCAATCGACAGCCCCAGCCCGGTTCCTCCTGAGGCGCGGGATCTGTCCTTGTCCACCCTATAGAAGCGCTCGAATATCCTGGGCTGGTCCTCGGCGGCGATTCCCGGGCCCGTATCGGTGACTGAAACGACTGTGTGGCCATCCCGCATGCGCACGCTGACTTCGACCTTGCCTTCCGAGGTGTACTTGACGGCGTTCTCAATCAGGTTCTCAAGCAATGTACGCAGCAGCTCCGTGTCCCCCGTAACCGGCGGCAGCGATTCCTCGGAGCTGAACCCGAGTTCGAGGCCTCTCTCCGACGCCAGGTGTCCATATGACTGGACGACTTCCCTCGCGAGTTCGCTCACATCCACGGGCCGGCGGTTCGGCTGCTTCTCGGGAGCTTCCAGGCTGGAGAGAACCAGCAGATCGTCCACAAGGCGAGACAGGCGGTTCATGTCGCTGGAAATCTTGCCGGCGAACCTCACGGCGGCTTCCGTGTCGCCTTCTTCAACCGACCGGGCGAGTGTCTCTGACATGAGCTTGAGGCCGGTGATCGGGGTCTTCAGCTCGTGGGACACGTTGGCGATGAAGTCCCGCCGCAGTTTGTTGCTCGCTTCCAGCGATTCCGCCATACGGTTCAAGGACTCAGACAACTCACCGAGTTCATCCTGAGTTGCCACTTGGGCCCGCTGGTCGAGCTTGCCCCCGGCAAGCTGCCTGGCCAGGTAGTTCATCCGGCCTATAGGCCCTGTGAAAGTGCGTGTCAACAGCAGGCTCACGATAGCCGCCACGGCCGCTACAGCCAGGAAGCTCGCGAGCGCGACGAGCGGGATGTTGCTCAAAGCGTCGTCGATCTTGGTGGTGGGCACTGCCACGCGGACCACGACGTCGCGGCCGGCCAGTGGCTCGACCGGAGCAGCGACATAAAGCATCCGCTCGTGAAGGGTTCGGCTGACGCGCAGAGCTTCGCCGAACTCGCCCGAAAGCGCCGCGCGCACCTCCGGCCGACCGGCGTGGTTCTCCACAGTGCCAGGATCCTGTTCGGAGTCGGCCAGCACCCGGCCTGTCGAGGCGATCAGCGTAGTACGCGAACCGAACCGAATCGCCAGCGATCTCACGAGCGGCTGGAGCTCCGGCACCTGGTACTCCCCGGCCCGAATCACGGCAGCGATCCCGAACGACTGGCGACGCAGCTCCTCCTTGAGGTTGCGCATCAGCACGGCCTCGACCCGCACGGCGAGGAGCGCGGCCAGCACGGCCAGGGAGAGCAGGACGATAAGGATATGGCTGATGGAGATCTTAGTCCGTATCCGCAGGCGACTTCTCCCTTGGTTCGAAGCGATAGCCCAGACCGTGGACCGTCTTGATGTAAGAGTACGCGGAGAGGGTTTCGATCTTGCCGCGCAGGCGCTTGATGTGGACGTCGATCGTCCGGCCGGCTACGGCGGAATAACCCCACACCTTCTCGGCGATCTCCTCCCGCGTGAACAGCTTGCCGGGGCTGGAGGCCAGTAGCGTCAGGAGCTGGAATTCCTTGGGGCGAAGCGCGACCTCGCCGCCCGCCACTTCGGCCCGGTACTCGGCGGGCTCTATCGCCAAGTCGCCAGTCTCGATCTTCTCGGCGGTCTCGCGCAACCTGACGGCCTGAGTCCTGCGCAGCGCGGCCTTTATCTTGGCCAACACCTCGACGATGCTGAAGGGTTTGGTTATGTAGTCGTCGGCCCCGGATCGGAAGCCCTTGACCATGCTCCTCTCGTCCTGCAGCGCGGTGATCATGAGGATGGGTAGGACCTGGTCTTCCCGCCGCAGCTCCTCGCAGACCTTGAACCCGTCAATGCCCGGCAGCATCAGGTCCAGCAGAACCAGGTCGGGCACCTCGCTCCGGGCAATTCTGAGCGCGTCGGTGCCGGAGGCCGCAACCAGCACCAAGAACCCCTCTCTTCTTAGGTTATACTCCAAGGCCTCACTTATGGACGGGTCGTCTTCGACGACCAATATTGTCGACACCGGACCTTACCTCCAATCGGCTATTTCCGGATCACTTCGGTGGCTACGAGGCAAACGTAGCAGAAGCGCCGCCCGCGCGACACGGAGTTCACGCAAAGTTAACAAATGTTTCACGAAGTTTTCCCCACACCGTCGGGTGCCCGCGGCTATGCTCCACATGTGCGGAGGACGCAAAGAGTGTGCAGGCGGGTCCATTTGAAGGCCGACAAGCGGAAGTGCGGATGCCAACACTGATCAATCTACCGATACTCCACAGTCCGAAGCTTGGTACGCGTGAGGACTATCGCAGCTGGGCCCCACCGCCTCCTGTGCCGCCGCGGGAGAAGCTCAAGGAGTACGGCGATCTCTACGAGAACGCTTCCACGGCCTACCTGTGGGTCGACTTGGACGGCGTGGTACTGAGGGTTAACCCGCAGGCCAGGGGTCTGTTCGGGTGCCAGCATGACGAGCTCGTCGACCATGCGGTGGCCGACCTGTGCCCCGACATACCCGAGGGCAGACGGAAAGTCGTGAGGCTGTTTGCGGGGTTCCGCGAGGGCGAGCTCATCCACGACGAGGACCTCGTGATGTTGAAGGCAGAGGGCACGCCTATCTGGGTGAGTCTTACCGTCTACCCGATTCCTGACGGCATCGGCCGGCTGGTGGCCGGTCGCGTGA
>CAYWVN010000075.1:0-7328 GCA_964461725.1 uncultured Coriobacteriia bacterium
TAGCACTGATCGACAGGCTGGAAGACCTTCTCGCTACCAGCAAGAAGGTGCCGCTCACACCGTCGGTGATGGTGAACGAGCAGAAGGTCTACGACGTCATCGACGAGATCCGTAGCAGCTTCCCCGATGAGCTCAAGCAGGCGCGGTGGATCGTCAAAGAGCGCCAGGAGATGCTGGAAGAGGCGGAGAAAGAGGGGAACCGCATCCTGGAAGAGGCCCGCGAGAAGACCAACGCCATGGCCGCGGAGACCGAAGTCGTCAAGCTGGCTGAGCAGCAGGCGGCTGAGATATTGGATGCAGCGCGGGCACGAGAGCGGGAGATCAGACTGGGTGCCGAGGATTATGCCGACGAGATGTTGGCGAACCTCGAGGTGAACCTGGGAAAGCTCCTGACCGCGGTGCAGCGGGGCCGGGACCGGCTCCAGGGCAAGATCGAGCCGCGCGGCTAGCATCTGAAGGACAACCAGATCGACATTCGACGGTTCCCGGACGGCAGGCAGGCGCGTCCGGGCACATGTTTGTCCGGGCCGTGAAAGCATGCCGGCAGGCCGCGGTAGGCGCCGACGCGAGAGGTGGCCGTGGGATCTCTGGTGAGTGTGGCCGACATCCTGGTGCAGCCCGGCGCGGAAGCGGCGGTCGAGGGTGAGGTAGATATCGCCGAGACGCCGTTGCCGGCAGGCGCGCGGGCGACGGGGCTGGCAGCCTTCAAGGCCGTCGTCGCGAACGTGGGCGAAGGTTTCCTGGTCAGGGGCGAGGGCGAGTATCCGGCGGAGATGCCGTGCTCCCGATGCGCCGAGGAGTTCGCGAAGCGCGTCGCCTTCGCCTTCGACGAGATGTACGTGCCGGAGGAGGCTTCGGAGGAAGACGAACAGGACGACGACGTCTTCACCTTCGAAGGCGGCGAGATCGATATCGGGCCGGCCATCGTGCAGGCGGCCGTGCTGGCCCTGCCGATTCGCCCGCTCTGCGCGGAAGGATGCGCAGGGTTGTGCCCGCGCTGCGGCCGTAACCTGAACCAGGGCCCTTGTGGATGTCCGGCGCCGGAGACAGACGAACGCTGGGCGAAGCTGAAGGACCTTGCGCATACCGACAAGAAAGAGGTGTGAATCATGGCAGTGCCCAAGAGGAAGACATCCAAACAGAAACGTGATTCCAGGCGCAGCCACTGGAAGGCGACTCCGCCGACGCTGTCGGAGTGCCCGCAGTGTCATCAGATGCGGCCGCCGCACCAGGTCTGCCCGCATTGCGGCTACTACAAGGACCGAGAGGTCATCGAGGTCGAGTAGCAGGAGCCACCATCCATGCTGGCGGAGCTGTTCGCCCCTGCCGCGGTAGCTGTCGTCGGAGCATCGCGTGAAGAGGGCAAGGTGGGCCACGAGCTCCTAGACAACATCCGCACCGGCGGCTTCAAGGGTCGGTGCTACCCCGTCAATCCGAACGCCAAGTACATCCACGGAGTGCGTGCCTACCCATCCGTACTGGACATCCCGGGCCGCGTGGACCTGGCCGTGATCGCGGTGCCCGCGCCGGGCGTCGCCGAAGTGCTGCGTGCTTGCGGATCGCGCCGGGTCAAGGCGGCGATCGTGGTCTCGGCAGGTTTCAAGGAGACCGGGCCGGCCGGAATGCGGTTGGAGCGCGAGATCGCCGAGGTGGCCCGCTCGCTCAAGATCCGCATGGTCGGCCCGAACTGCCTCGGCGTCATCGACACCGGAAGCCGGCTGAACGCCTCCTTCTCCCGGGAAATGCCGGCCCGTGGGCGGGTGTCCTTCATGTCCCAGTCAGGGGCGCTGGCAACGGCCATCCTCGACTGGGCGAAGCCCAGAGGGCTGGGGTTCGCGAAGTTCGTGAGCCTCGGCAACAAGGCCGACTTGACAGAAGTCGACTTCCTGAACGCATGGGCGGAGGACCCTCGGACCGATGTCGTCGCGGCCTATCTGGAGAGTACCTCTGACGGTCGCGGCCTCATGCGGGCGGCGCGCCGCGTCTCCGCCAAGAAGCCGGTCATCGTATTGAAGTCAGGGACCACCGACGCGGGTGCGCGGGCGGCGTCGTCGCACACCGGGGCGCTGGCCGGGTCCGAGCGCATCTATCAGGCCGCGTTCCGTCAATCGCACATCATCGCCGCACACTCCATAGAGGAGTTGTTTGGCTACGCGGTGGGGCTCTCCGGGCCACATCGGGTGCTCGGGCGCCGGGTGGCGGTGGTGACCAACGCGGGAGGCCCTGCCGTCATGGCGAGCGACGCTATCGAACGGGCCGGACTTCAGATGGCCGTGCTGTCGGACAAATCGCTGCGCACGCTCCGGGGAATCCTTCCGGCGGCCTCGTCCGGTTTCAATCCGATCGATCTCTTGGGCGATGCGAACGCGAAGCGATACCGTGAGGCCCTGAGTGTAGTGGCGGCCGACCGCGGCGTGGACGCCCTGCTGGTGATCGTCACTCCTCAGGCGATGACCCAGATCGAGCAGACCGCTGAGGCCATCGTCCGCGTCTCCCGCGACGGGAAGACCCCCGTCTTCGCCGCCATGATCGGCGATTGGGCGGTCGCGCCAGGCATGGCAGCGCTCCGGCGCCACCAAGTGCCGGCCTTCACCTTCCCCGAGCAGGCGGTCGCCAGCATCCTGTCGGCTGCGCGGTACACGGAGATGCGCCGGGAGAAACGGTCGACGGCGGTCCCCGTCAAGGGGCGTCCCCGTGAAGTCGCGCGGGTTCTTCGCGAAGCCGGCTCGGTCAAGCGCCGATGTCTGGTATCGGCCGATGCCTGGCGGGTGCTGGCCGCATACGGATTGAGGGTGCCCCGACACGGGGTGGCGGAGAGCGCGGCGGAAGCAGTGGGAATCGCGCGGGACATCGGTTGGCCCGTCGCGGCGAAGATCGCATCGGCGGATATTCTCCACAAGACCGACATCGGGGCGGTGCGGCTCAATGTGACCGGCCCGAGCGAGCTCAAAGAGGCCTACAAAGATATTCTTCGGAGAGCGGCGGCCTACATGCCGGATGCGTCCATCTGGGGTGTCACCGTGCAGGAGATGGCGCCGGCGGGTCGCGAGGTGATCCTGGGTGTGACGCGTGACGGCCAGTTCGGTCCCGTGATCATGTACGGGCTGGGCGGCGTCGCTGTGGAGGCCTTCGAGGATGTTGCGTTTCGGGTGCTGCCGATATCCCGCGGCGACGCGCTGGAGATGATACAGGAAACGCGCTCGAGCACTCTGCTTGGACGGTTCCGGGGGCAGGGCGCCGCCGACGTGCCGGCGCTTGTCGACGCGATGATGGCAGTCTCGGCATTGGCAACCGATTTCCCTCAGATGGTGGAGATGGATGTCAATCCCCTGATACTCTATGAGCGGGGGAGGGGTTTGATGGCGGTGGATGCAGGCTTCTGCCTGGTGTATTGAGCGATTCCCACAATCTATGTGGCATCTACCGATTACGTTTCCGGCAAGAGCGCCTTCTGTCTGACCTTCGCCATGAAGCTCCGAGCCAAGAAAGCCAAGGTGGCCTACATCAAGCCTGTCGGCACACTGCCGGCGCACCCAAAGAAAGGCCAACGCGACGAGGACGCCCAGTACATTTCCGAGACGCTGGGGTTGGAGCAGCCGCTGGAAGACATCTCTCCGGTGCTCTTGAGTGAGAGCCTGGACCGTGGTGAGTTGAACAAAACCCACGCGGACTACCGCAAGGCGATATCGGAGGCTTTTGCGCGTGTGTCTAAGGGAGCCGACGTGGTGCTGGCAGAAGGGGCCGGCGACCTGAACCAAGGCCGATTCCTCGGTGTGGGCCCGAGCGACGTGGCCGAGCTGATCGACGCGTCCGTCATCCTGGTGACGAAGCCCGAGATGATGCCGGTCGTCGATGACATCTGGGCCGGGCGGGACCATTTTGGGGACAGGCTCAAGGGCGTGATATTCAACGTGGTTCCCCAAACCCGCGTCAAGATGCTGAAGGACTTGATTGTTCCGTATCTAGAGCAGCAGGGCATACCGGTCCTGGGTGTCGTGCCGCGCGAGAACAAGCTCCAGGCGGTCTCCGTGCGCGAGCTCACGGAGCATCTGGGCGGTGAAGTCCTGTGCGGGAACGATCGGCTGGACGAGATGGTCGAGGCGTTCATGGTCGGGGCAATGGGGCAGGAGAAGGCACTCCGCTTCTTCCGGCGTAAGTCCAACAAGGCCGTCATCACGGGGGGTGACCGCGCGGACGTGCAATTGGCGGCGCTGGAGACCTCTACCAAGGCGCTGATCCTGACTGGGCACTTCCGGCCGAGCCCCATCGTGCTTTCGCGGGCAGAGGAGCTGGGGGTCCCGGTGGTGCTCGTCGACATGGATACTCTGGTGGCAGTGGAGAAGACTGAAGAGCTGGTCGGCCGGGTGCGCGTCCACAACGAGGAGAAGCTCAAGCGAATGACCGCTCTGGTGGAGCATCATATCGACCTCAAAGCCTTCTATCAGTTGGCGGGTGTTTGAGCCGAGCGCGGCGGGGCAACGTGTGCCGCGAGCCCTGCTCGTAGCCGGCCTTGCGGCCACCGGCCGGGCGTAGTATAAGTTGGCGGATGCCGTCCGCCACGCCAGGCAAACTCAGTGGGTGACCGTGAGGCCGATCAGGATTGCAGTCGACGCTCTTGGGGGCGACGCTGCGCCCCGTGAAATCGTCCGGGGTGCGCTGGGCGCGGCTGCCCGCTTCCCGGACGTCCAGGTGATCTTGGCCGGTCCAATCGATACCCTGAAGCAGGAGTCGGGACCGACCGTTCCCGCAAACATCTTCCTTAGGGATGCCCCCGAGGTCATCGGGATGGGGGAGGAGCCGGCCAAGGCGGTCCGGAGCAAGCCGCAGTCATCCTTGGTGGTGGCCGCCCGCATGGTCCGGGAAGGTGAGGCTGACGCCGTGGTGTCCGCCGGGAACACCGGCGCTACGATGGCGGCGGCGCTCTTGGTGATCGGCCGGATAGCCGAGATTGCGCGTCCGGCCATAGCGGTCACCATTCCCACGCCCGCCGGTCCGGTGGTGCTCGTCGACGCTGGGGCAAATGCCGAGTGCAAGCCGGTCAATATGCTACAATTCGCCAAGATGGGCCGGGCCTACGCGACCTCGGTGCTGGGCATCGAGTCGCCCAGAGTAGGGCTGCTCTCTATCGGCCAGGAGTCGAGCAAGGGCAACGAACTGGTCCGTAATACCTGGCCCATGTTGGAAGAATCTGACTTGCACTTCGTGGGCAACGTCGAAGGCCAGGACATCATGGCCGGCCGAGCCGACATCGTAGTCACCGATGGCTTCACTGGCAACGTGGTTCTGAAGGTCCTGGAGGGGCTGGCCGGAACTATCTTCTCCGAGCTGCGCAGTGGTGCTACCCGTTCCCTGAGAGGCCGGCTGGGCGGAATGCTTATGCGGCCGGCGCTGCGGGAGCTGACCACCAAGTTGGACCGCGACGAGTACGGCGGCACGCCACTCCTGGGCGTGGCCGGGGTCTGCATCATTGGCCATGGATCCTCCAATGCCAAGTCGATCTCCAACGCTATTGGGGCGGCGGCCCGGGCTGTCAAAGGCGACATCGTGGACCGGCTTGCCCGCGACATCACGAAGAAGGGAGAATAGTGCCGGCGGCAGGCATTCTAGGAGTCGGGTCCTACGTCCCCGAGACGGTAGTCACCAACGCTGATCTCGAGAAGATAGTCGAGACATCGGACGAATGGATCGCCAGCCGGAGCGGCATTCGCGAGCGGCGGGTGGTTGGCGATGGTGTCAATACTTCCGATCTTGCCGCCGAGGCGGCCAAGCTCGCGTTGGCGGACGCGGGGCTTGCCGCGGATGACGTGGACGCCGTCATCGTGGCCACGTCTTCTCCGGAGATGATCTTTCCTTCCACCGCGTGTCTGACCATGGCCAAGCTCGGTCTGAAGAACCGTATGGCGCTGGACGTGTCGGCTGCCTGCGCGGGGTTCGTCTTCGGGCTGAACGTGGCCGCCAACTTCATCGAGTGTGGGGGGTACCGGAATATTCTGTTCATCGGCGCGGACGCGCTCACACGCCACGTGGACTGGACGGACCGCAAGACGTGCGTGCTGTTCGGAGACGGTGCGGGGGCCGTGGTCTTGGGGCCGGTCGAGGAGGGGACGGGGGTTCTGGCCAGCTATCTCTCCGCCGACGGAGAAGGAGCCGACCTCTTGAAGATTCCGGCCGGCGGCTCGGCCATGCCCGGTGACGAGAACACCGTGGCTGAGGGGCTCCACTTCATCAAGATGAACGGCAACGAAGTCTACAAGTTCGCGATCCGGGCACTGCCGGAAGCGACGGAGAAGGCGCTGGCGGCGGCCGGCCTGACCGTCGAGGACATCACTTACCTGGTGCCCCATCAGGCCAACCAGCGGATCATCGAGGCGGCGGCCGCGCGGCTTGGCATCGATGAGAGCCGCGTGGTGTCCAACATCGCGAAATACGGAAACACGTCTTGCGCGTCCATTCCGCTGGCGCTCGACGAGCTGCGGCGGAAAGTCGAGCTCAAGAAAGGCGACTGCCTGGTCTTCGTGGGATTCGGAGCCGGGTTGACCTGGGGCGCCAATGTTCTGAGATGGAGCATGTAGTCGAGGCACTGGGAGGAGTCTGGTGTATTACCAGTTGACCGAAGAGCAGATGATGGTACGGGACTTGGCGCGGAAGATCGCCGTAGAACACATCATTCCTGTCCGGGCGGAACTGGACGAGAAGGAGGAGTTCCCCCGGGAGCTGATGGGCGTCATGGCGTCGGCCGATCTCTTCAGGGTCTTCGTGCCCGAGGAGTACGGTGGCCTGGGCCTGGGCACCATGGAGAGCTGTCTGGCCATGGAGGAGCTCTCGTACGGGTGCTGCGGGGTGTCGGTGAGCTTCGCCGCCAGCGCACTCGGGTCGTTCCCGATCATCATCGGTGGCAGCGACGAGCAAAAGGCGCGCTATCTTCCGGCCATCGCTTCCGGCGAGAAGCTGGGGGCCTTCGGTCTCACGGAAGCGGCGGCCGGCAGCGACGCCGGTGCCATCCAGACAACGGCGGTTCGCGACGGCGACGAATACGTCCTGAACGGTACCAAACAGTGGATCACCAACGGCGGCGAGGCCGACATCTACACCATCATCGCGATGACAGACAAGAACAAGGGCGCGCGTGGGGCCAGCGCGTTCGTTGTGGAGAAGGGGGCACCCGGCTTCACCTTCGGGAAGAAGGAGAAGAAGATGGGGATCCGGGCGTCGGTTACGACGGAGCTTATCTTCCAGGACTGCCGGTTGCCGGCGGAGAACATCGTCGGGCGGGAGGGTCAAGGCTTCGTCATTGCGCTGAAGACGCTGGACATAACCCGGCCCGGGAT
>CAYWVN010000076.1:0-7187 GCA_964461725.1 uncultured Coriobacteriia bacterium
GGCCTGTTCGTAGCAACTGTTGGCGGGGGTGTACCTCTTTCTGCGGGCCTGGCTTTTGGCCGGACTTGGACTCCATGACGGCCTCGGTGGGGATGACGCCGTCGAAGATCTTCCCCTCCGTCTCCATCGTGGAGATGCGGCGCTCCAGATTCGCCTTCACCTTGTTCTCGTAGCCCGAGTACGTGTGGACTACGTACCACTTGCTGTTGAAATCACCCATGTGCGCTGCTTCGCTCCACTTCTGTCACTTGGCGGCTGACTACCCCGGTCACTTCCCCGGTCACTTCCCCGGTCACTTCCCGGCTACCTGCTTGACCACCGCGCTGAAGATCAGGTCCAGGCCTCCGATGAAGAGCGAGAAGAACGCCACCGTTGCGAGAACGACTATCGTCGACTGCACTATTTCAGGCCGGCTCGGCCAGACGACCTTGCCCAGCTCGCTCCGCGCGCCCTTCAGGTAGCGGCGCAACTTCGTGATCGGGTTGCGCGTCTCCTCTGTCTTGGGCGCCGCCCGCGCCAGCATCTTCGGCATGATCGCGCTCTTGTCGGTAGCGCCCTTCTTCTTCTTAGCCACTTATCACCCTGACGCCGAACCGGGTGGGCGTCTCCGCCGCATCCCCGGGGCCGTCTTCGCTTGCTCGGCAGGCCTGGAGGGACTCGAACCCCCAACCCCCGGTTTTGGAGACCGGTGCTCTAACCAAATTGAGCTACAGGCCTATCTGGTCTCCTTGTGCATGGTGTGCGCACCGCACCACTTACAGTACTTCTTCATCTCGATGCGGTCCGGATCATTGCGCTTATTCTTCTTGCTAGTGTAGTTGCGCCGCTTACACTTTGTGCAAGCCAACGTTATGGTTTCTCTCACCGGTTTCTCCTAGCCAGCGGGCAAATGCAGCAACTGCATAAGCTACCACTCGCCTCCTGAGCTGTCAATTTGAGGGTGCCCGCGACCGCAACTACTGCAGTATCTCGGTGATGCGCCCGGCGCCCACCGTGCGGCCACCCTCACGGATGGCGAAGCGCAGGCCCTCTTCCATAGCGATCGAGGTGATGAGCTCGATCTCGACCTCGGTGTTGTCGCCGGGCATCACCATCTCGACACCCTCACCGAGGGTGGCGATACCGGTGACGTCTGTCGTGCGGAAGTAGAACTGCGGACGGTAACCGTTGAAGAACGGGGTGTGGCGTCCGCCTTCTTCTTTCGTCAAAACGTAGACCTTGGCCTTGAACTTGGTGTGCGGGGTGATCGAGCCCGGCTGCGCGAGGACCTGCCCGCGCTCGACATCGGATCTGGTGATGCCGCGGAGCAAGACCCCGATGTTGTCTCCGGCCTCGGAGTAGTCCAAGAGCTTCCTGAACATCTCCAGACCGGTGACGACCGTCTTCTGGGTCTCGTCGGTAAGACCGATGATCTCGACCTCGTCTCCGACCTTGATCTTCCCGCGCTCGACCCGTCCCGTCGCGACTGTGCCGCGGCCGGTGATGGTGAAGACGTCTTCTACGGCCATGAGGAACGGCTTTTCCACGTCGCGCTTAGGTGTCGGGATGTACTCGTCTACCGCCTTCATGAGCTCCAGGATGGAATTGCAGGCCGCGCACTCGGTCTTGCCGCAGCCGCATTCCAGGGCCTTCAAGGCCGAGCCCGGGACTACGGGAGTGTCGTCACCGGGGAACTCGTACTCGTTCAGGAGCTCTCGGACTTCCATCTCGACCAGCTCCAAGAGCTCAGGGTCGTCTACCATGTCTACCTTGTTCAGATAGACCACGATGTATGGGACCCCTACCTGGCGGGCGAGAAGGATATGCTCACGGGTCTGGGGCATCGGGCCGTCGGCCGCACTGACGACCAGGATAGCGCCGTCCATCTGGGCGGCGCCGGTGATCATGTTCTTTATGTAGTCGGCGTGCCCCGGGCAGTCGACGTGCGCGTAGTGGCGGTTCTCGGTCTGGTACTCGACGTGCGCGATGGCGATGGTGATGCCGCGCTCTCTCTCCTCGGGGGCGTTGTCGATCGAATCGAAGGTGCGCTCTTCCACCTTCTGGCCGACCGCCTTGAGGCAGGTCGTGATCGCCGCGGTCAGAGTGGTCTTTCCGTGGTCGACGTGGCCGATCGTTCCGATGTTCATGTGCGGCTTGGTCCGTTCGAACTTCTCCTTAGCCATCCCTTACAACCTCCCTGGCCCGGCGTCCCCTCGTCTCATTGTACCGTTGGTAGCGGTGGCAGGAGTCGAACCTGCGACGCCGCGGGTATGAACCGCGTGCTCTAACCACCTGAGCTACACCGCCATGCACTCGCGGAGCAGGCGCCCACCTGTCCGCCGATCGGAGCCCGCAAGCGGAGTCGAACCGCTGACCTCATCCTTACCATGGACGTGCTCTACCAACTGAGCTATGCGGGCCTGCTATCTGTCTCTCCAAGGAACCATATCTTCAAAGAACCTCGCTCCCGTTGGCCGGGAAGCGACGGAACGGACGTGGTGGGGGAGGAAGGATTCGAACCTCCGTAGGCTGCGCCGGCAGATTTACAGTCTGCTCCCTTTAGCCACTCGGGCACTCCCCCAAGACCAGGACCCGAGAGCCTGACGATGCTATCCTCCGGGCATCCTGAGCGGGGAACCTGCCGGTCCGCCCGCCAAATGAGCACGCAAGATGCTACTCCAACCCCGGCGGGGTGTCAAACGTGGAGCGCCCCCGACATAGCCTTTTACCAGGGATTATGCAGGGCCGGCCGCTTCACCTGCCGCGTCGGCCGCCTCGCCGGGCGTCCCATCGGCCGCTGCCTCGGCCGCGTCCTCGTGGCCGGCCAAGATGGCCGCCGGCGTAATCCGCATGAGGGCGTCGGCCCGCTCGGGCCCGGCCAGCCTGACCAGCTGCTCGCGGGCCTCCGTGAAGTGGAACAGCCTGTGCCCCACCCGATGCGCGTCAGAGGCCATAACATGAACCAGGGACTCCGTGATGAGCTGCCGGGCCACCGCCGCCGCGCGACGCCCCTCGTAGCCGGCCAGGCTGGAGCACGTCACCTGAACCAGGCACCCTAAGTCCACCAGATCCCCCACCAGACTGAGGTCCGCCTGCACCCTCTCCTGTCGCTCCGGGTGCGCCAAGACCGGCGTGACCCCGGCCAGACGCAGCCGGAAGACCAGGTCTCTGGTGTAGATGGGGATTTCCTGCCAGGGCAGCTCAACCAGCACGTAGCGGTTTCCGTCGCCCAGGCCGATGTCCTCTCCCCGCTCGACATATTCCATCATCTCCAGCGATATCCGGAATTCCATCCCAGCCCGGACGCTTATGGGGATGCCGCGCTCACGCGCCTCAGCCTCCAGCTCGGCGGCCCGCACCTTCAGCTCCGCCTTGGGGACGAACCGGCTTTGGGAGGTGTGCGGCGTGGCGACGATGGTCGAGATGCCCTCTTCGTGGGCCATGCGGAGGAGCTCCAGGCTGCCGGCCAGGTCCGGCGCACCATCGTCCAGGCCGGCCAGCACGTGGGAGTGCAGGTCGACGAATCCATCGCTTTGGGTTGGCGAGGCATCCGCCTGCGGCACATCCGCCATGGTATGACTCCCGCGCGTCGGTTGCTTGGCTGGGAGCTGGTGGAGGGAATCGAACCCCCAACCTGAGGTTTACAAAACCCCTGCTCTGCCCTTGAGCTACACCAGCCGGCCGCGGCCCACGCGCGCCGCAGGACTACACGATAAACGATTGGCTCCGGGCAAGGCAAGGCAAAGGCTTCAGGCAAAGGCTTCAGTGGCGTTTCGCGTAGGGGGGCGCACCTGGCGCTCAGCTTCAGTAGATGCACGCATCAAGAAGTGACAGGGATTCCTCCAGAACTTGCTCAGGCACCCGCCCGATTCGTTTCGCCCTGCGGGAGCGGAAGTCGATGGACTTGACCTGCTCGACCATGACGAAGCCGGTCACCGCATCATTCTCGGGAATCGCCACGTGAAAGGGGAAGTCGCGCTGCGTGGTGGTGATGGGGCAGACTATACAGAGACCGGTGTGCCGGTTGAACAGGTCGTTGCTCACCACAAGGGCGGGCCGACGGCCGCGTTGCTCGTGGCCCGACTGGGGATCGAAGGTCAGTGCGATCAAGTCACCCTTGCGCGGAACGTACTCGGCCACCTACCAGACCTCGCGACCGACCGGGGGTCCCCAGTCCAGCTCCTCGGGTTCGTGGTCCTTGGGTATGCGCCTGACGAGTTCCTTCAGGTCATGCCCCCCTCGCACCCGACGCACGGGCGTCACGACGATGACGCCGTCACGCACCGCCACGTCCACCGCATCCCCGACGCCGATCTCGACGTCCGAGAGCACCTGCTTGCTCAGGCGAAGGCCCTGGCTGTTACCCCACTTCTGGACTTTGGTGACCATCCGTGTACCTCCTGCGGATAGCCCAAGTATAGCCCTCGGGCGTCCGTCGGGTCAACCCTCTCGACTGCACCCTCTCGACTGCGACGCTCAGTCGACCGTGACGCCGGCGGCTAGGCGCGTCGGCTTTCGCGGCGGCGCGACATCCTGGCGGCTATCTTGCGCTTGACGCGCTGGAGGGCGTTGTCGATGGACTTCACGTGACGGCCGAGCTCACTCGCGATCTCACGGTACGACTTCCCATCGGCATGGCGCACCAGAACTTCCGCCTCGAGGTCGCTCAGCGAGCGGATGAACCCATGCTGGATGGCACGTATCTCCTCGGCGTCGATCAGCATGTCCATCGGATCGCCGGCCGTGTCCAGGCAGACAGCGTCGGCCAGCGGTTGGCCGCCGCCGTCGCCCCCGCCGCCGCCGCCGCAACGACAAGCGGGCTCGTCCAGTGAGACGCAGCTGTTCAAGAGCGCGTGCTTCTTGCGGGTAGCCTGCTTGATGGCAGTGATCATCTGACGCCTGACGCAGAGGTTCGCAAAGGATTTGAAGGAGGCTCGCCTGTCGGGGCGATAGTCCCGAATGGCCTCGTAGAGACCGATCATCCCCTCCTGCAGCAGGTCGTCCCGGTCGGCCCCGATGAGGAAGTAGGAGCGCGCTCTCAGGCGCACGAAATCCCGGTAACGGATGAGCAGCATCTCCTGGGCGACTTCGTCGCCACCTCGGGAGATGTCCACAAGTTGGTGGTCTGTGAGTGCGGTCAAACCAGCCGTGCCGCGCCAAGACGCTGTGGGTTGTGCCTCCACGAAAACCCTCCGCCTGTGATGCGCAATGCCGCATATTCAGTTGTCTGGGGCTTGAGTGCCTCTGGGGAGTGTGAATGCCCGAACTACGTAGCGAATTATACAACCGGCTTCGGAGAAGGGTCAATCGGCGAAGGGTCAATCCGCGGGAGGCCGGCGCGCGCGGCCGCGGAGCTCCCGCCGCGTCTCGTGATCGAGCCGGTCCCCCACCACCAGGTGCCCCGGGCCGGGCTCGGGTACCTCAGCGATAGCGTCGCGGATATCCCGCATCAGCTCCGACGGGGTACGCCGGTAGACACCGTCGCGTAAGACGGCCCGCTCCTGGGCGTAGTCCGAAGTGACCTCAAACATCCGGTGCTCGCCGCGGTCGCGGACGACCAACCTCTCGATGACCGCGTCCGCCGTCTGCCCCCGGCGCGAGAAGAGCACCTCCACCCCGCGCACCTCGAGCGCCTGCTCGGCCGCCATCGGACCTCGGGAGCCGTCGAAGACCACGGTCACGCGTACTCCGCCGACGGCCGCCAGCGTGCCCAGGTCGTCAACAAGACAGTCGCGGGCCATCTCCAGGTCGTCGTCGGCCGCCTTCTGATACTCGGGAATCTGGCGGAGTACGTTGTAGCCGTCGACGATGATCCAGTCGGCGCTCATCTCTGACGGCCGCCCTTCGCGGGGCGCGGCTTCGGCGGACGCGGCTTCGGCGGACGCGGCTTCGGCGCACGCGGCTTCTGCGTGCGCTGTTTCGGACCCCGCCCCGGGCCGCGTCCTTCCGTGCGCGGTTGCGGACTCCGCCCAGAGCCGCGTCCTTCCGTGCGCGGTTGAGGAGCCCGTTCGGGGCCGCGTCCGCCCGCCTGTGGCCGCGCACCTCGTTCGGGCGTCGAAGCGGCGGAGCTCTGCCGGACCGCTTCGTAGAGGACCAGCGCCCCGGCCACCGCGGCGTTGAGCGACTGCGTCCGCCCGAGCATCGGAATCGTCGCCGCGAAGTCGCACGACTCCCGCACCAGGCGGGACACCCCACGGCCCTCGGCGCCCACGACGAGCGCGATGCGACCCGTGAGGTCGATATCGTAGAGGCTTTCCCCCCCGGACGGGTCGGCGCAGACCGTCCAGAAGCCGGCCTCTTTGACGCGGGCGATAGCCGCGTTCAGATTGGGCACCTCTATCACCGGAACATACTCGACGGCCCCCGCCGACGCTTTGGCCACCGTGGCGGTGAGGCGCGCGCTGCGGCGCCGGGGGACGATGACCCCGGCCACGCCCGCGCCGTCGGCCACACGCAGGATGGTGCCCAGGTTCTGGGGGTCAGTCATGCCGTCCAGGAGGACCAGGCGCGCGCTCCGGCCGTCCAGCCCGGCCAGGAACTCGCCCAGCGCCGGTTGCTCGCGCGGCTCGGCCTCCGCGACCACGCCTTGATGCGCGCGCCCTCCGGAGAGGGCATCCAGTTCCGCGCGGGTCGCGCGCCGGACGGGGACCTCGGCCTTCTCCGCCATGTCGACGATATCCCGCGTGCGCGCGTCGGGCTTGTGGGTTTCCAGAAGGGTCAGGGACCGCAGGCGCCGGCCGGAGCGCAGAGCTTCCAGGACCGGGTTCCTGCCACAGATAGTCACGCTCCGCATCGCCGGCATCCTAGAGGGAAGGAACCCAGCGGGTGCCGGAGGGTTTGTCCTCCAGCACGACACCGAGCCCCGCGAGCTCGTCGCGGATGCGGTCAGCGGTCACCCAATCGCGCACCGCCCGCGCGCGGGCCCTGAGAGCGATGAGGTTCCGGATGTCCCCGGCCGCATCCTCCAACGCCGAGGCGGCGGCCGCCCGGTCGCCGGCCAGGCGCGCGCGCCGACCCGCCTCCAGGTGCGAGGACGCCGCGGACGCGAGCTCCTTCACGGGGTCGCTCGGGTCAGCGAGGGCGGCGATCGCCTCATCGTCAACCTCGACCTCGGACGCCACGAGAGCACCCAGCGGCAAAGCTTGTGGGCCGAGGTCCAGCCCCAGCACGCCGGAGAGCTCCACCACCGCGGCCCGAGCCTCCTCGAA
>CAYWVN010000077.1:0-7045 GCA_964461725.1 uncultured Coriobacteriia bacterium
ACCGCGCTGAGGCTCCTGCACCCGTTCATGCCGTTCATCACCGAGGAGATCTGGCAGACCCTCCCGGCGGGCGGCGTGGCCGGCGCGGCCGGCAGGTCGGCCGAGGGCGGGGCGCCCGACCGGAGCGGTGACCGTCCGGCGAGCATCATGACGGAGCCCTGGCCTTCGGCGGACCCGGCGTTCGTTGCCCCGGACATCGAGGGTGAGATGACGCTCATCCAGGCCGTCACCGTGGCCGTCCGCTCTATCCGCTCGCAACTGGCCATATCGCCCAAGGAGCGGCTGACCGCCGTGGTTCGTATCACCGACCCCGCCCAGGAGGCTGTGCTCACCCGCGACTCGACATATGTCTGTAGCCTGGCCGGCCTGGAGAGCATGGAGGTCGGGCGGGACATCTCGGCGCCGCATCACTCGGCCATCGCCGTCGAGATGGGCGTGGAGGTGCACGTTCCCGTCGAGGGTTTGATCGACATCGACCAGGAGGTCGCGCGCCTCACCAAGGAACTCTCCGCCGTCTCGGCCGAGAAGGCTAAGGTGGAGGCGAAGCTGGCCGACGCCAAGTTCACCTCGAACGCGCCGCCTCCGGTCGTCGAGAAGTCGCGGGCCAAGTTGGAGGCGCTGGCCGACAAGGCGGACAAGCTGGATCGTCAGCTGAAGGGACTTACGGGATAAGGACATCTGCCCGTGACCTATACGGAAGCCGTCCGGTATCTGGCCGGAACAATCGGGTTTGGTATCAACCCGGGGCTGGAGCGCATCGAGGCCCTCTGCGAGCGCCTGGGCCATCCGGAGCGGGCCTATCCCGTCATCCAGATAACGGGGACCAACGGCAAGACGACCACCGCGCGGGCCATCACCGCGATTCTGGCCGCCCACGGCCGGCGGGTCGGCACCTATACTTCGCCGCACCTCTCTTTCTATACGGAGCGCATTTCGGTGAACGGCCGCCCCATGGACAAGCGCGCCTTCGGGCGGAGGCTGGAGGCGCTGCACCCGCTGGTCGAGGCCATCGAGCGGGACTCGGCGCCGGAGCGCTGCACACATTTCGAGATACTGACGGCCATGGCCTACGAGTACTTCCGGGACCGCGAAGTGGACGCGGCCGTCGTCGAAGTGGGCATGGGCGGAAGGTGGGACGCCACAAGCGTAGCCGTTCCCAAGGTGGGCGTCCTCACCAACGTGGAGCTTGAGCACACGGACAGGTTAGGGTCCACCGTGCAGCGGATCGCTATCGAGAAGTCCTTCGTCATCAAAGGCGGAACGGAGGCCGTGGTCGGGACCGTGTCGGGTCGGGTTGCCGAGATCCTGCGGAGCCGCGCCGTCGAAGTGGGCGGGAATGTCCGCTTCCTGGGGTTGGACTTCGATTTCCACGAGGAGACGCGACCCACGCGCGCACGGGCGGCCACGCGTGCACGGTCCGTCACGGGGAGCCGCGCCGCGTTGATGCAGGCGATGACTGTCGACGGCGTTTTCGGGACCTACGGGCGGCTGCCTGTGCCTTTGGGCGGTGAGTACCAGCTGATCAACCTCACCCTGGCGATTGGCGCGGCAGAGCTGGCCGTGGGCGGGAAGCTCACCGGGACTCGGCTGGCGGAGGCACTGGCGGGTCTCACGTCTCCGGGCCGGCTGGAGCTCGTGCGGAAGAGGCCCCAGGTGGTCCTGGACGGCGCCCACAACCCGGCCGCCTTGAGAAGGCTTGCCGAGGCGCTGCCGCGTCACTTCGAATACGAGCGGCTGATCGTCGTCTTCTCCGTTCTGGAGGACAAGGACATCCCGGCGATGCTGGCAGAGATTGTCAGGATGCGCCCGCACCGGGTCGTTATCACGTCGAACGTTTCAGAGAGGGCGGCCCGGCCGCGAGAGGTAGCCGTGCTGGCGAAGGAACATGGGCTTGCCGTCCGGGTTGAACCACGCATCGGGACTGCTATAGAATGGGCCACTAAAGAAGCGGCGGGCCGGGACCTGGTGTGCGTCACGGGTTCGCTGTATCTGGTGGGGCCGGCCCGCGAGTTGTTGCGCGCCTAGACGGCGGCACCCGGGGGTTTGGGTGGCAAAAGGAAAGCGGAGGGCGCCGGCTGGGGCGCGGAAGTCCAAGGCGCGCGAACGGCCGGGCGGGAAGACCGCCGCGTCACCCGGAGGCCCCGCGCGTACGTTTCTCATCGCCGGCATCGTGCTCGTCTTGTTCGTACTCGTCTTCTTGGCCGGTTGGGCGCTGGGGCGGTATCTCATCAGCTAGGACGTCTTGTCTCAAGGGAGTGCCTGTGGCAACCGATACGTTTGGCGCTATCTCCGAGTTCTTCGCGTCACCGCTCTTCAAGTTGTTTCTGAACCTCTTTATGCTCTTCATCTTCGTCCTCTACGCGAGCCTGATCTATTGGACGTATCGGGACGCCAAGCGCCGCGGCGCCATGGGAATCTACTGGGCGGTCGTCGTCCTGGTGTTCAACTTCTTCGGGTGGCTTGTCTACATGATCCTCCGGCCGCCCGAGTTCATGGAGGACGCCAAGGAGCGCGAGCTGGAGATCCGTGCCAAGGAAGCGACGCTCTCGACCGGCGACGTGGCCTGTCCGGCCTGCGCGCGCCCTATCGAGCGGGATTTCCTGATCTGCCCGCACTGCCTCAAGAAACTGAAGCGGGCCTGCCCGAGCTGCTCGCGGCCGCTCAGGCTCTCATGGAAGGTCTGCCCGTACTGCAAGGCGAGCATCTAACGGGCGCATCTGGTTGCCCAGCTTGACAACGTGAACGGCCTTATGACAATCCTTACGTAGCTCGAAGGGGACTCACGTGCAACGCACATTCGTCATGGTCAAGCCGGCCGGGGTCAAGCGCGGCCTGACTGGCGAGATCATCGGTCGTTTCGAGCACCGGGGCCTGAAGATCGACGGCATGAAGCTCGTCCGTCTGTCGAAGACCAAGGTGGAGGAACACTATGCCGAGCACCGGGGCAAGCCGTTCTTCGAGGATCTCGTGCACGGCATCTCGTCGGGCCCGGTCGTCGTCATGGTGCTCCGCGGCCCTCGAGCTGTCGACATCGCCCGACGGATGATGGGGAGCACGGACCCCATCGAGGCGCTGCCCGGCACGATCCGGGGAGACTTTGCTCTCCAGGTGGGCGAGAACATGGTGCACGGGTCCGACTCGCCCGAGAGCGCGGAACGCGAGATCGCTCTGTTCTTCACGGAGGACGAGCTGCACGATTAGGCGGATCTGGGCCGCACGCACTGGGAGTCCGTATTGTCGTATGAGTTTCTCGCTCAGTACGCCTACGTAGTGCTCTTCGTCCTGACCGGAGCCCTTCTGGTCGGCGTGATGTTGGGGGCAGCCCGTCTTCTCCGAGAGGACCACCCCGGCGGCGAAAAGGCTTTTTCCTACGAGTGTGGCAACCTGCCGGTCGGCGGGCCCTGGATACAGCTCCACATCCGCTACTATGCCATCGCGCTGATCTTCATCGTCTTCGACGTGGAGACCGCCTTCCTTCTGCCCTGGGCAGTTGTCTTTCGCCGGATGGGTTTCCAGGGCCTATGGGCCATGATGGCCTTCGTTGGGGTTCTGCTGCTGGGGCTGCTGTACGCTTGGCGGAAAGGCGATCTGGATTGGGTGTAGACGGGGATTCCGCAATGCAGGTGCCGGAGGAGCGCGGGGGCGGTATCGCTCTGTTGTCTTCCAGCAGCCTCTTCAAGTGGGGCCAGTCCAACTCGGTCTGGTTCTTGTCCTTCGGCACGGCCTGCTGCGCCATCGAGATGATGGCGGCCAACGCGACGCACTACGACTTCGAGCGCTTCGGGGTGATGCCGCGGGCGACCCCGCGCCAGGCCGATCTCATGATCGTCGCCGGCACGATCACCAAGAAGATGGCGCCTCTGGTCGTCCGGCTATACGAGCAGATGCCGGAGCCCAAGTACGTCATCGCGATGGGCGGCTGCGCCATCAGCGGCGGTCCCTTCTACTATGACTCGTACACGATAGTCCGCGGGGTCGACCAGATCCTCCCGGTCGATATCTATATCCCGGGCTGCGCGCCGCGGCCCGAGGCGCTCTACTACGGCGTGATGGAGCTCCAGAAGAAGATCCGGGCCGGCGAGGCGGGCCGTGGCGAGGTGACCGCGTTCGGACGCGAGCTGTTGGCCCAGAGCGAGGCTGCGGCGGCTGCCGCGGCGGCTGCGGCGGCCGGGCAGGCCGCGCCGGGGAGGTCCGCGTCATGAAGCCGGATGTGGCTTTAAGGAAGGTGACCAAGGGCCTGGGCGAGAGCCTGCTGGAATCGAGCATAGACGGCGACGAGCTCTCTCTGGGGGTGCGGCCGTCGAGCTTGGTCAAGGCGGCCGCCAACGCTCTCAAGGCCGGCTTCGAGTACTTCTCGTTCGTGACCGCCGTCGACCGGGGCAAGGAGTTCGAGCTGGTCTACCACGCCCGCGCGTGGCAGCACGGACTGGCGCTCTTCATCCGGACCCGCGTGCCGCGCAAGGAGCCGATGGTCGCCACGGTGACCGATATCTGGCCGGGTGCCGGCTGGCACGAGCGCGAAGTGAGCGATCTCTTCGGCGTGGTCTTCGCCGGGCACCCGGACCCGCGTCCGCTGATCCTTCCCGACAACTGGGTGGGGCATCCGTTGCGCAAGGACTACGAAGACGACTGGATCATCAAGAGGCCTGAGCTGTGGTAAGGACAGAGACGCTCGAACTGAATGTGGGGCCGCAGCATCCCAGCACGCACGGCGTGCTCCGGATGAACCTCACCCTGGACGGCGAAGTCATCGTCAAAGCCCAGCCCCACATCGGCTATCTTCACCGGGGCATCGAGAAGATGGCTGAGAATAGGACCTATCAGCAGATCATCCCGCTCACCGACCGGCTGGACTACGTCGGCTCGGTCCTCAACAACTTCGGCTACTGTCACGCGGTGGAGAAGCTGGCCGGGATCGAGGTGCCCGAGCGGGCGGAGTATCTGCGGGTGATCTCCGGCGAGCTGGCCCGCATCGGCTCACATCTGGCGGCCATCTTCGCCTCGGGGGCGGACTCCGGGGCGATCACCATGTTCTTCTACGCGTTCCGCGAGCGCGAGCCGGTCCTGGACCTCCTGGAGGCCGTTTGCGGCGCGCGGCTCACTTTCAACTACCATCGCATCGGCGGCGTCTCAGGCGATGCGCCCGATGGGTGGCTGGAGCAGGTGGGGAAGGTGTGTGAGGCGCTGAAGCCCGCCGTCGACGACCTGCAGAACCTGCTCTTGAACAACATCATCTTTAAGGAGCGCACCCAGGGCGTCGGCGTGCTGTCGGCCGAGGACGCCCTGAGGTGGGGCGCGAGCGGTCCGGTGCTCCGGGGCTCGGGCGTGGCCGTCGACATGCGCCGGAGCGACCCCTACAGCGTCTATGACCGCTTCGAGTTCGATGTCCCGACGGGTGAGAACGGCGACAGCTGGGATCGGATGCTCGTCCGCTACGAAGAGGTCCGCCAGTCGATTCGCATCATCGAGCAGGCTATCGACGGCATCCCTGACGGCGACTACATCAACCGGGATGTGCCCAGGCTCCTCTCGCCGGAACCCGGGGAGTGCTATGGGCACGTGGAGGGGACCAAGGGGGAGCTGGGCTTCTTCCTGGTGAGCGACGGGAGCCCCAAGCCGTATCGCTTGAAGATCAGGAGCTGCGCCTACTCCAACCTGGCGTTGACCGAGCTCTTGGTGCCCGGGCACAACATCTCGGACCTAGTCATCATCCTGGGCAGCCTGGACCCGGTGTTCGGGGAGGTGGACCGCTGATGTACGTGCCGGTCCATCTGTGGAACATGGTCCTTGTCACATTGGCCGTGGTGGCTTTCGCGGCTGGGAACGTGCTCATCCTAGTCTATGGCGAGCGCAAGATCAGCGCCGACTTCCAGAGCCGCATCGGCCCCAACCGGGTAGGTCCTTTCGGGACACTGCAGCTTATCGCCGACATGCTGAAGCTCATGCGCAAGGAGGACCTGATACCCAAGGACGCGGACCGCCCGCTGTTCATCCTGGCACCCTACCTGACGGTGATCGCGGCGCTCCTCGGCTGGATAGTCGTCCCGTTCTCGGCCGGCTGGATCGCTCGGGACTTGAACGTCGGCGTGCTCTACTTCCTGGCCCTGCCGGCTCTGGGCGGCATCGGTGTCATCATGGCCGGCTGGGGCTCCGGCAGCAAGTTCTCCGTGCTGGGCGGTTTCCGAAGCGCCGCGCAGCTGATCAGCTATGAGATTCCCCGCGCGCTGGCCGCCGTCACGGTGGTCATGTGGGCCGGCAGCATGAGCACGGGGGCGATCGTGAACTCGCAGGCGGGCGGCCGCTGGCTCTTCTGGATCATGCCGATTGCCTTCATCGTCTTCTTCATCGCTTCTCTGGCTGAGATCAACCGCACCCCCTTCGATATCCCGGAGGCGGAGAGCGAGCTCGTCTCCGGATACCACACCGAGTACAGCGGGATGCGGTTCATGATGTTCATGATGGCCGAGTACATCGCCATGCTGGCGGCCTGCGCCATGACGACGACGCTCTTCCTTGGCGGATGGCGCGGCCCGGGCCCCGACTCCATCGGAGTCGTCTGGTTCCTGGCCAAGACCTACTTCCTGGTGTTCATCATGATGTGGTTGCGCTGGACGCTACCGCGGTTTAGGAGCGACCAGTTGATGCGGTTCTCGTGGAAGTTCCTGCTCCCCGTGGCGCTGGGCAACCTGGCGGTGTACGGGGTGGCGATCCTGCTACTGCAGAAGCCGGCATGACATTAGTCGGCATGAGTCAGAGGTGATAGAGACGGTCAACAAACTGGCAGATGCCATCAAGTCGATAGCGACGGGCCTGGGGATCACGGGGCGCACCTTCCCCAAGCCGGCGGTCACGCGCCAGTACCCGGAGCAGCGACCGCACCTCGCGGAGCGGTTCCGCGGCGGGCTCCAGGTGAAGGGCATGATGGGTGAGGACCCGATGGTCTTCTACAGGGCCGAGCCGCGCGACTACGATGCCTTGATTGCCGAGGCCAAGGAGTCGCAGCACCTGCCGCCGTGTGTGGGAAGCTGCCCCTGCAACGTGGACG
>CAYWVN010000078.1:0-3308 GCA_964461725.1 uncultured Coriobacteriia bacterium
TCGCTTCGGCGGCAGGTAAGTAGTCCACGCCGTCGGCGCCGTAGATCTTCGTCGCGATGGTCTCGATCTTTTCCTTGATGGAGGCGTCGTCCGGGTAGAGGAGCTGGAAGTTGTGCGGCTTCTCACAGGCCTCGACAACCGCATTCGCCAGCTCCGTGCCTCCCTCGCCGCCCTTGGCGTGCACCATGTGCGACACCGCGAAGTCGGCCCCAGCCGCCGACGCCCGCTCCTTGATCAGATCGTGCTCCGCCTCGGTGTCGGTCGGGAAGTGGTTGACGACCGCGACCACCGGGACACCAAAGAGCCTCATGTTCTCGATGTGCTTCTCTAGATTGCATACGCCCTGGGACAGGCTCTCCAGATCCTCGGTCGTGAGGCCCGGGTCGAGCGGCTTGCCGGGGACGATGTTGAACTTGCCCGAGTGCATCTTGAGGGCCCGTACCGTGGCCACGATGACCACGCAGTCCGGCGTCAGCCCGGAAGCGCGACACTTGATGTTCATGAACTTCTCGGCGCCACAATCCGCGCCGAAGCCGCTCTCGGTCACCACGTAGTCGGCCATCTTCAAGGCGATCTCGTCGGCGATGATCGAGTTGTTGCCCTGCGCTATGTTGGCGAACGGTCCCGCGTGCACGAAGACCGGGCCGCCTTCCAGGTTCTGCATGAGGTTGGGCTTGACGGCGTCGCGCAGAAGCACCGCCATGGCGCCGGCGCACTTCAAGTCCTCAGCCGTGACGGCCTTGCCGTCGTAGGTGGTACCAACGACAATCCGTCCCAGCCGGACCCTGAGGTCCTTCAAGTCCTTGGCCAGCGCCAGGATGGCCATCACTTCGCTGGCCACCGAGATGTCGAAGCCGGTCTCCCGCGGCACGCCGTCGGCCTTGCCGCCCAAGCCCGTCACGATGTTTCTGAGCGCCCGGTCCGAGACGTCGACCACGCGGCGCCAGGTGACCGAGAAAGGGTCGATGTTCAGCGGATTCTTGAAGTGGAAGTTGTTGTCGACGAAGGCCGCCAGCAGGTTGTTGGCCAGGCTAACGGCGTGCACATCGCCGGTCAGATGGAGGTTGAAGTCCTCCATCGGCACAACTTGGGAGTACCCGCCGCCGGCCGCGCCACCCTTGATGCCGAAGACGGGCCCCAGTGAAGGCTGGCGGATGCATGTCGCGACGTTCTTGCCGATGTGCTTCAGGGCTTGGCCGAGCCCTACAGTGGTCACGGTCTTGCCCTCGCCGAGAGGCGTCGGGGTGACAGCGGTCACATCGACGTACTTGCCCTGGGCACAGTCCTTGAACTGGTCCAAAACGGAAAGCTCGATCTTGGCCTTGTACCGGCCGTACAGCTCCAGATCGTCCTCCGGGATGCCGAGTTCGGCGGCGACGTCCATAATCGGGCGCATCTGTGCTTCTTGGGCGATCTCCAGATCCGACTTCATGCACTCATCTCCTTCCGCTCTAGTTGGAACCGGCCACGGAGTATGAAGAAACCACCCGGTCGCCGAGTGGCTCGAATGGCACGAATCCTGCTGCATAGGGTGTTGGGAAAAGGGTATGGCTCTACACGCTCGATATCGGTTTCAATGATCTGGTGGCCTCCGCACCTGCCCCCGCTACGATGCGGAATCCCCGTGAAGTGCTTGTGCGCGGATTCTATTACATGCGGGAGCACGTGACAAGCGACACGAACTTGCCGGGGCCATGTGGAACGGGCGGCGCGGCGACCTCGCGGGCCTGGCCCGCCCTACTTGGACGAAGCCGGCTTGGCCGGGTAGCCCAGCTCACTGATGACCTGGACGACTCTCTTACCACTCAGTTGCTTGGCATCATGTTCCAAAGTCAAGAGCCCCTTTTCCAGGTCGGCCGTCACTTTTCCGATAAGACCCTCGCACGATGAGTGCAGAGCCTCGGTGACCTCCTGGGCGACCTTCTCACTGTTCATCCCCGGCACGCTGTAGGCATAGACCTTAGCCGACTTCCGGTCGATGTCGTCCAAGGTCGCCTCGAGCACGGTTGGCGCCTGCTGCCCCTCACCTTCGTGGGTGTGCGGCTTCACCGGCGTAGGGGGGTTCCTGATGAAGCCCTGTGCGACCACCACACCAATGAACAAAGTGACGACCACCATCGCAAGAAGACCCTTCTTGCCAACACCCACTTGCGGGTCCCTTCTCCTATCTGCACAGGCCCTACCGGCTTTCCCGCGCAGGGCAGCCGGAACCAAGGCGGCACCGATCGGCAGTGAGACGGTCACATGCTGTCTTTTGTTCCCTCTTGCACGAGGCCCCGGGCGCAGTATCAAGTGCGGGGCTGCTAGTCGGGGAGCTCTTCGGGCGCAGTCACGACCCGCAGGCGGTTCTTGCTGACCTCCAGAAACGCCCTACCGATCTCTAGACGGTTCGTCTGCCCATCCCGGCTGTAGATGAGCGGCCCCGGCTGCAATTCCACGAGCATCTCAGCGTGACCCGGGAATATGCCCAACAGGCTGCCCACCTCCTCCTCCGGCTCCGCCTGGCGGACGACCACCTTGTCCAGGTTCTTCTCGTGCAGAAGGACCCCGTCGGTGCTGACTATCTCGAGCTCGAGCTTGGCCGCCATCGCGCTTCCTCGCTATCAGACCGCAGCGTCGGGCGCCGCAGCGGCGTCCTCGAGGGCCGCCTCGTCGTCGTCGATGTCCTGGCCGCCGTCGGCCGCGCGCTTCTTCTTGCTCATCTTGAGCTCCAGGCTCTCGACGGCGCCGGCCGCCACTCTCTCTTCGGCCTCGTCAAGCCGGCCGATCATGTAGAGCGCCTGCTCCGGCATTCGGTCGCACTCCCCGTTCATGATCGCCTCGCATGCGTCCAGCGTGTGCTCGAGCGGCACGTAGCGACCGGGGATGCCGGTGAACTGCTCGGCCACGAAGAATGGCTGGGACAGGAACTTCTGCAGACGGCGGGCCCGCATCACTATCAGTTTGTCAGCATCGGATAGCTCTTCGACCCCGAGGATGGCTATCAGGTCCTGTAGCGCCCCGTATCGCTGGAGATACTCTTTCACGCCGCCGGCCACCTTGCAGTGGCGCTCGCCGACCACCCAAGGCTCCAGGATCTGCGAAGTGGAGTCCAGCGGGTCCACGGACGGGTAGATGCCCTGCTCCACGATGCGCCGGGAGAGAACGACTGACGCGTCGAGGTGCGTGAAGACCGCCGCCGGCCCCGGATCGGCCAGGTCGTCGGCCGGAACATAGACGGCCTGCCCGGACGTGATTGCCGCGTCCCGGGTGGACGGGATGCCCCCCTGCCGGAAGTCGGTCTCCACGTGCTCCGTGCTCCCCCCCTT
>CAYWVN010000078.1:3318-6861 GCA_964461725.1 uncultured Coriobacteriia bacterium
GCCGCGAGGGCGGCGTCTAGGGTGGACGCGATCGGCTCCTGCAGGAGGCCCATTTCGGAGGCCAGCGTCGGCTGGTAGCCGCCCTCGGAGGGGATGCGGGGCCGGAGGAGTGAGACCTCCAGGCCCGCCTGAACGTAGCGATAGATGTTGTCGAAGAAGAGAAGCACGTCCATCTTGCGCTGGTCACGGAAGTACTCGGCCATGGTCAGCGCCGTGAAGGGCACACGGAAACGGCAGCCGGGCGGCTCGTTCATCTGTCCGTAGACCAGCACCGATTTCTCCAGGACGCCGGTCTCGCGCATTTCCAACCAGAGGTCGTTGCCCTCGCGGGTGCGCTCGCCCACACCGCCGAACACGGAAACACCCTCGTGCTCCAGGGCGACGTTCCGGATGAGCTCCATGATGATGACCGTCTTGCCGACGCCGGCGCCGCCGAAGAGGGCGATCTTCCCCCCGCGGGGGAACGGAGTCAAGAGATCGATCACCTTGATGCCGGTCTCGAAGACCTCCGGGAAGCGCTGATGCTCAGCGTAGGGCACGCCCTCCCGGTGGATGGACATTCGCGTGCCCGTATCTACTGGCCCCAGCTCGTCGATGGGGTCCCCCATGACGTTGAAGACCCGGCCCAGGATGTCTTCGCCGACGGGCACCTTGATCGGCTCTCGGGTGTCGCGCACGGGCGTGCCGCGGCACAGCATGTCAGTCACATCCATTGCGATCGTCCGCACACAGCCTTCTCCGAGGAGCTGTACGCACTCCAAGGGGATGCGGATGCGCCCTGCCTGGGCCCAGAGCAGGTGGCCGATGGCCGGCATGTGCCGGGAGAACTGCACGTCCACGACGGCCCCCATGATCTGGATGACCTGTCCCTCTTGTTCCGATTCGCGCAAGGACTCAGCCAGGCGCATCAGCGCCTCGTTGACCAGATGGTGCCGGCGCGTCCCGATCTTAGTCTCTCCTACCTGCCGCCCTGCCACGGTGTCCGATTCCCCCCTTCGAGCAACCAGAGCTTGTCTTCTTCCTCACCCGCGCCGGCTTCTGCGGCGCAGAGCATGCCGATCAGGTCCGCCGTGATGGCCTCTCGGCGGACGCGGTTGTAGCGGATCCGACAGTCGTGAAGGCTGCGCCGGGCACGCTCGGTGGCCTCCTCCATGGCAATCATGCGCGCCCCTTGCTCGCTGGCGAACGACTCCAGGAGGAAGTCATATAGCTGCGCATTCAGGTACAAGGGCACCAGCCCGCGGATGAGCGTGCCGAAATCCGGCTGGTAGAGCCACTCCACACTGGGATCCATCGGCGGGGCCTCGGCCGCCTCCACCTGGACCGGCAGCAGCCGGACCAGGCGAGCGTAGCGCTGGACCGGGCTCAGGAAGTGCGTGAAGCAGCAGTACACCTCATCCGCTTCTCCCGAGTTGTAGCGTTCGACCAGGAACGACAGTAGATCGGACGCTTCCTCCTTGCTGACTCCCGTGCGCCCCCACTGCTCGTAGCGGACGATCTCATAGCCGAGGTTCTCGAGATACCGGTTGCCCTGCTTGCCCTTGGCCACCACCGCCAGCTTCACCCGCTCGTCGCTCTTCTTCTCGAGGAAATCGCGAGCTTTTCGGTTGGCCATCAGGTTGTAGTTGCCGCACATCCGCATGTCGGACGACAGATGAAGCAGGGTGAGTTCCTTCACTTGAAGGTGAGGCTGCAGCAGGGGAGAGTAGGAGTCCAGGGACTCTCCCAGTTCCGCCGCGTACATCTGCTGAGTGAGCAACATCCTCTTTATGCGGTCCGCGTAGACCCGCATCCCTTCCGCCCGCACTCTGGTCCGAGAGAGCTTGGCCACGGCCACCGTAGCCATGGTCTGCGTCATGGTCATGATGGTCTGGATTCCGCCCATCCGGGCTTTGATCTCCGCAATCCTTTGTCGACTCATGTCCTGAACCTGCTCCGTCCCGACTGTCTCGCCGGACCGTGAGTTCTCGCCGGACTACGGTACCTGGGTGCGCTCACCGGGCCCAGCCTCGTCGCCGGCTTCAGCTGTAGCTCCTGGGCCTGCCGCAGCGGCCTCCGCATCCCTGACTGCCGCCTTGGATATCTCGGCCTCTTCGGCCTCGACCGCCTCGATTGCGGCAATCCACTGAGCTGCGAATTCCTCGGTGGCCCGGGTAAGGGTCTCCTGCAGCTCGTCGTCGACGTCCTTGCGCTCGGCTATCTCCGCCAGCAGACCGGGGCGCTGGGTCTTCATGAAATCGTGTAGGCCCGCCTCGAAATCGCGGATCTTGTCCAGAGGAACTGCCATCGTGTGCCCGGCCACGGCTGCAAATAGGCTCACGACCTCCAGCTCGAGCGGTAAGGGAGCGTGCTGCCCCTGCTTCAAGAGCTCGCGGCCCCGTTCGCCGCGCTTCAACTGCGCCTGGGTCGCCTCATCAAGCTCGGCGCCGAACTTCACGAAGGACGCCATCTCGTGGTACTGCGCCAAGTCGATGCGCAGCCGCCCGGCCACCTTCTTGATGGCCTTGGTCTGCGCAGCGCCGCCGACGCGCGACACGGACAGGCCGACGTTCATGGCCGGACGGAAGCCCTCGTTGAAGAGCCCGGTCTCCAGGTAGATCTGGCCGTCGGTGATGGAGATGACATTGGTCGGGATGAACGCCGAGACATCGCCGGCCTGCGTCTCCATGATGGGGAGCGCCGTCAGCGACCCGCCGCCCTTCTCGTCGGATAACTTGGCGGCCCGCTCCAGTAGCCGCGAGTGTATGTAGAACACGTCGCCGGGGTACGCCTCCCGCCCGACGGGACGGCGCAATAGCGAACAGATCTCGCGGTAGGCAACGGCGTGTTTGGCCAGGTCATCATAGATAATGAGAGCGTCCCCCCCGTTCTCCATGATCTCCTCGCCCAACGCACACCCCGCGTAGGGGGCCAAGAAACGGACCGCCGGCAGGTCGTCGGAAAGGCTTGCCACAACGGTCGTGTACTCCATCGCGCCGTGGCGCTCGAGGACGTCGACCACGCGGGCGATCGTGGAGGCCTTCTGCGCGACGGCCACGTATATGCAGAAGACGTCGGCGTCCTTCTGCGACAGGATCACGTCGACGGCCATGGTCGTCTTGCCCGTGTGCCTGTCGCCGATGATGAGCTCACGCTGACCCCGGCCGATCGGCACAAGGGCGTCGATGATCTTCATACCCGTGTGCAACGGTACGTTCACCGGCTGCCGCTGCACGATGTTGGGAGCCTTGCGCTCGATCGGCCGCGTCCCGGTGGTCCTGATCGGCCCCTTACCGTCAATGGGTTCACCCAGGGCGTCTATGATACGACCTACCATTTCCATGCCGACCGGAACTTCCATCACCGTGCGGGTCCGGAAGGCCTCGCTTCCCACCTGGACGTCGGCCTCCGGATCCAAGAGCAGGCAGTCGACGTAGTCCCGCCCGAGACCGAAACCCATGCCCCGCGTGCCTCCGGTGAGCCGGAACCACACCGCCGACCCAACCTCCCGCCGGCCGACCACCGTGGCCATGCCCACACCAGCCTGGGGTACCACCCCCGCCC
>CAYWVN010000079.1:0-6774 GCA_964461725.1 uncultured Coriobacteriia bacterium
CTCGATGATCGTACCGCGAAAAGCAGCGCCCGCGCGCGGCCGCGAGCTGGTCGCCAAGCTGAAGGACGTCATCCCGCGCCAGATGTTCGACGTGCCGGTCCAGGCGGCCATCGGAGCCAAGATCGTGGCGCGCGAAACCATCAAGGCCAAGCGCAAGGACGTCGTCGCCAAGTGCTACGGAGGCGACGTCACGCGCAAGCGCAAGCTACTGGAGCGGCAGAAGGCCGGCAAGAAGAGGATGAAGCAGATCGGCCGCGTCGAGGTGCCGCAGGAGGCGTTCCTCACGCTGCTCAAGGTGGAGGAGACGAAGTGAGCCCGCTCGGCCTCTACATCCACATTCCGTTCTGCCGCTCGCGTTGCCACTACTGCGATTTCAATACCTATGCCGGCCTGGACGAAATGATTCCTGCGTATCTCGACGCGCTGACCGAGGAGATCGGGGCGGCCGGCCGGCGCTGGGAAGCCGAGGGCGACGCTCCGGGCGGCGCCCGGCGCCGGTCCGTCGATACCATCTATGTCGGCGGTGGCACACCGAGTGTGCTGGAGGCTTCCGACCTCGCGCGCCTGCTCGACGCCTGCCGTAGCGCCTTCACTATCCAACCCGACGCGGAGGTCTCCGTGGAGGCGAACCCCGACTCGCTAACCGCGGAGAAGGCCGCCGCCTGGGCCCGCGCCGGGGTGACCCGCGTGAGCTTGGGCGCCCAGAGCCTGAACGACGGTGAGCTGGTCGCCCTCGGGCGTCGGCACGATGCGGCCTCGGTCGGTAGGGCGGTCGATGCCTGTCGCCGGGCCGGCGTCCGACAAGTGAGCCTTGATCTCATCTTCGGCCTGCCCGGGCAAGACGGCGAGTCATGGCGTCGTTCTTTGGAGGGGGCAGTCGCGCTTGGTGTGGACCACATCTCCTGCTACGGACTGGAAGTGACACCGGGCACCGAGCTGGCCCGTCGCATCGCGGCAGGGAAGAGCGACGTGGCTGGCGATGACGAGCAGGCGGCCATGTTCGAGCTTGCCGACGATGTACTGGGTCAGGCCGGCTTCCGCCACTACGAGATATCCAACTACGCCCGTCCGGGCTGCGAGTGCCGCCACAACATGCGCTACTGGCGTTGTCGGGACTACCTCGGCTTCGGTGCCGGTGCTCATAGCACGGTGGGCGACCTCCGCTGGTGGAACCATAGCCACCCTGCGGCATACATGTCTGCGCTGACGGATTCGGGGCCTGGCGGCGGCGGGTCGAGCAATCCGGCGACTCAGGGCTGCGACGGCGTCGGTAGCAGAGCCCTCGGAAGCGGCGCACCAACCGGACACGTAGCCGGTGGAGAGCGCTTGTCACCCGAGACCAGGCTGGCGGAGGCTTTCATGCTCGGCCTGCGCACAGACAGTGGTGTCGCGACAGGAGACGTCGAGCACCGGCTGGGCCTTCCTGCAGGCATGTGCGCGCGGATCTATCGGCAGGAGCTCGAGGAGCTGGCGGCGTTCGGACTGCTCGAGCAAGAAGACAACAGCCGCATAGGACTCACTCCGCGCGGCAGGCTCCTCGCCAACGAGGTCTGCGCCCGCTTCATGGCCCCTCGCCTTGACACTCCGAAAGAGGCGGTGTTAGGTTCGAGTTAGCACTCCGTCGAGCGGAGTGCCAATCCGTCTATAGGAGTCTTCAGGAGCCCACAGGAGCCTCATGAAGCAAGAACGCCCCATGCCCGTCCTGGAGGACCGGCAGAAACTCATCCTCTATAGCGTGGTGCAGGAGTACATCCTGACGGCTCAGCCGGTCGGGTCCAACACCATCGTCAAGAAGTACAGCTTCGCGGCCAGCCCCGCGACCGTGCGGCACGAGCTGTCGCGCCTGAGTGATCTTGGATTCCTTCAGCAGCCGCACACCTCGGCGGGCCGGGTACCGACCGACCTCGGATACCGCTACTACGTCGACTCGCTGATGCGGGCACGCAAGCTCTCCGCCAAGGAGGAGCGGGCCGTCCTGCGGTTCTACTCGACGCTATCCGGGGAGATGGAGGAGCTGATGAGGGCCACCTCCGAGACGCTCTCCCGCATGACAAACTGCATCTCCGTGGTCTTCGCGCCTCGGCTGGCCCGGAGTGTCGTCAAGCATGTCGACCTGGTGGCGCTGACATCGCACACGCTGTTGTTGGTTGTCATCACCGACACCGGGCGCGTCGCCAAGTCAGTGCTGGAGCCCTGCCCGCGCATAACGGCGGGGCAGTTGACTCGCGTCGAAGCGAATCTGAACGCCGGCCTCATCGGGCTGGACGCTACAGCCATTGCCGCGTTTCGGGACAAGATGGCGGGTAGGGGTGCGGCGCAGGGTTCGGACGGCGAGCTGGAATCCATGCTGCTCGACCGCGTGCTGGAGCTGATGGCCGAGGACGAGAACGACCGGGCGATTCTTGGCGGCGCGTCGGACATCCTGCGCTACCCGGAGTTCTCCGACATGCGCAAAGTGGAGATGCTGTTGCGCACGCTGGAGCAAGGCTACGTCCTGTTGAACCTCCTAGGGGAGGCGCTCGAGTCGAGCAAAGTGGTCGTGCGCATCGGGTCTGAGAACTCGGCGCTGTCGATCGAAGGCTGCAGCTTGGTGGCCGGGAGCTACGGCCTGCCGGGCCAGACGCTGGGGACCGTCGGCATCCTGGGCCCCACCCGCATGGACTACGGGCGCGCCATCAGCGCGGTCGAATGCATCGCCCGGAACCTGAGCGACGTGCTCCGGTCCATCCACGGCTAAGTCAGAGGAGCCATGCCAGAAGATTACTATGAGCGCCTGGGTGTCTCGCGTGACGCCACCCAAGCGGAGATCAAGAAGGCCTATCGGAAGCTTGCCCGCGAGCATCATCCGGACATGAACCAGGAGGACCCGGAGGCGGAGGGCCGCTTCAAGGCGATCGCCGAGGCCTACGCGGTCCTCTCCGACCCCGAGAAGCGGTCCCAGTACGACCAGTTCGGGACCGTCCGGGGCGACGTGTTCGCCGGCTTCGACCCCTTCGCCGACATCCAGGACCTCTTCGGCATGTTCTTTGGTGACGTCTTCGCGCCGGGCGGGCGGCAGGCGGCCCGGGCGCGCGGCTCGGACCTCGCTCTCACCGTCACCCTCACGCTGGAAGAGGTGGCGACCGGTGTCACCCGCGAATTGGAGATTCCGACGCAGGTGCCGTGCCCGGAGTGCGAGGGTTCCGGCACCGAGAAGGGTACCCACCCCGAGCGCTGCCCGACCTGCGGCGGCGCGGGCCAGGTGGGTTCTGCCCGGCGAACGATGCTGGGCGATTTCGTCACGCGGACGACATGTCCCACCTGCGGCGGCCATGGCGAAGTCATCGGCGCCCCCTGCATCTCGTGCGGTGGAGAGGGGCGCAAGTCCGAGGAGAAGACGCTTACCATCGAGGTGCCGCCCGGCGTAGCCGACGGCATGCAGCTCCGGGTCGGCGGCGGGGGAGAGGCCGGCCCGCGCGGCGCTGGAGTGGGCGACCTGTACGTACGAATGCAGGTGCCGCCCCACGAGACGTTCGCCAGGCACGGCGACGATATCGCGCTGACTCAGCCGATCACCTTCGCCCAGGCCGCGCTCGGGACCACACTCGAGGTGCCGTCGCTGAACGGCCCGGTCGAGCTCAAGGTCCCGCGTGGCACGCAGAGCGGCACCGTGGTGGAGATAAGAGGCAAAGGCATACCCCATCTGGGCCGGAGCGGCATCGGCAGCGAGTTCGTCGAGATCAAGGTCGTGACACCAGCCGATCTGAGCGATGACGAGGAGCGACTGCTGCGCGAGATGGCTGAGCTCAAGGGCGATACGGTGAGTCCCAAGCGCGGCCGCCGCGCGGGCAGGCTGCGCAAGGCGTTCACGGGCGAGTAGACTGGACTCCGGGCGGGCCATGTGAACTGGTGGGAGATCGAAGTAGAGGTGGCCGAGGAGCTGGCTGAGCCGGTCATCGCGGCATTGCTCGGCCGCTTTCCGCGGGGCCTGGCCGAGCGGCACTCCGTCGACCGCGTGAACCTCACGGCCTTCGAAGAGGCCGCTTCTGAGGGGCCGGGCGCTTCCTCCGGCGCTCTCTTGGAAGAGGTCGAGAGACTGCTGGGGGAACGTCTCAGCGCGGCGGAGTCGACCGGCGGGCCGGATGCCCCGGTGCGGGCCCGTGACTGGCGCGTCTCGGTACGCGCGCGCCCAGAGGCCGACTACGTCGCCATGGCCCGCGCCGGTTTCCGCAAGTTCCGGGTGGGCGACCTAACCGTGTATCCCTCTTGGGACGAGCCCTCCCCGGCCGACGGCGAGCGCGCCATCCTGATCGACCCCGGTCTCGCCTTCGGGACCGGCCACCATGCCACGACCCTCGGTTGCCTCGAGCTGATGCACGAGATGCCGCTCGAGTCCGCGCGCGTCCTCGATGTCGGTACGGGCACCGGTGTCCTGGCCCTGGCGGCCGTGCGCTGGGGCGCCGAGTGCTGCCGGGCGATCGACAACGATTCCTTGGCCGTGAAGGCGGCCGCCGAGAACGTCCGTCGCAATCGGATGGCCGACCGCATCGAGGTGGGTGTCGAAGACTTGGATGCGCTCCGGAATTGGCCTGCCGATATCGTCCTGGCCAACGTCGACACGCCGGCGGTGACCCGGTTGCTCGACCGGCTGGTCGATCTCAAGGAGCCGCCTCGGGAGATCGTGCTCTCCGGCATGATGGAAAGCGATTGGCCGGCGGTGGAGAGCCGCATCGAGGAGTCCGGCTACCGCGTGCGTCGGGTGATCGTCAGGGACCCTTGGGTGAGCGTCTGGGCGGGCTGCGATGAGTAGCGTGGGCCGCGCCTCCGCCAAAGGCTGCGCCCCTCTCGTCGCCCTGGTCACGCTGGGCTGCAAGGTCAACCAGGCCGAGACCGAGAGCCTGGCCGGAGAGCTTGCCGCCGCCGGAATGACAGTCACCTCGTCGGTTGAATCGGCCGAGGCCGACGCCATCGTGGTGAACACGTGCACCGTCACGGCGGAGAGCGACCGCAAGATGCGCAAGATGGTCCGCCGGCTGCGACATCAGAACCCGGAGGCCCATCTCGTGGTGACGGGCTGTTATGCCGAACGCGTCGGCGAGGCGGGCTGCCGGGAGCTGGGCGCCGACGCGGTAGTGCCCAACGGCCGCAAGGCTGAGATCGGCGTCGGCCTGGCGGAGCGCCTGCTTGGCCACGTCACCCGGCCGGAGCGGTCGCTCGGCACGGAGGGAGCCACAGCAAGTGCGGAAGGCAACGCGGACGCTCGGCCGGCCGCTCCCGTCGACGGGCGCGTCCTGCACACGCGGGCGCTCGTCAAGATCCAAGACGGGTGCGACTCCGGATGCAGCTACTGCGTGGTCCCGTCCGTCCGCGGCCGGCCGACGAGTCTCCCGGAGGAGCGGGTAATCGCCCGGGTCCGGCAGCTGATCTCCCAAGGCGTAGCGGAGATCGTCTTGACCGGTGTGAACCTGGGTCTCTACGGCAGAGGTGCGGCGAGCGGCCGGTTGGCCGCGTTGCTCAGGATCCTGACGGCCATCCCCGGGGAGACCCGGTTCCGCTTGAGTTCGCTGGAATTAGACCTCATCGACGACGAGCTCTTTGATATCATCCAGTCGAACCGCGGGGTGTGTCGCCACCTGCACGTTCCTCTGCAGAGCGGCGACCGGGGGGTGCTCGAGGCTATGGGCCGCGGGTATCGTCCGGCAGACTACACGGATGCGATAGGGAGATGGCGGGAGGTGTTGCCGGGCCTGGCTGTGACGACCGACGTGATGGTCGGGTTCCCGGGTGAGGACGCCGCCGCTTTCGAGGAGACGTTGCGGGTGGCGCGGGAGGCGCGCTTCAACAAGATGCACGTCTTCAGCTACTCGCCACGGCCCGGAACGAGAGCCGCCGAACTTGGCCTGTCGTGCGCGCCCGGGGAAGCGGCCCGTCGGTCACGCGAGCTGCGCGGCCTGGGAGATGAGCTGGCCGCCTCGTGGGCCGAGGCCGCGCGAGGAGACAGGCTGGGAATCGTCATCGAGAAGGCCGCCGACGGCACCCTCACCGGGGTGTCGGACAACTACTTCCGGGTGTTCTGCCCCGGGCCGGCCGACCTGGTCGGCAGGTTGGCGGAAGTGGAGATAGTCGGGTCCCGGGGTCCTGAGCTAGAGGGCCGTCTGGCATAGAGGAGGCGCCGTGGAAGACTGCATCTTCTGCAAGATCGCAGCCGGGGAGATTCCGGCGGAGAAGCTGTATGAGGACGAGGACGTCATTGCGATCCGCGATATCGAGCCGAAAGCGCCGGTGCATGTGCTGGTTATCCCGCGGCGCCATGTCGCCAATCTGAATGAGCTGGGGGCAGACGACCAGGCGCTCGCGGGCAAGCTCTTCAGCGTGGCGGCGTCCCTGGCCGAAACGGAGAAGGTCGCCGAGAGTGGCTATCGGCTGGTCTTGAACAGCGGGCCGGACTCGGGACAGGAAGTCGCCCACGCGCACGTCCACCTGTTGGGCAGACGCGGGCTGGGAGCCATGGGATGAGCCTCGGCGTGCGGGCATCTACCGCCGGATCGTCTGCGCGTATCTACCCTCGGCTCGTCCGGGCGGTAGGGGAGAAGGGCTGATGGAGAAGGTATCTTGCGACGCCGTGGTGGTCGGCGCCGGACCGGCGGGGGCCGCCTGTGCCCTCCAACTCCGGGCCGAAGGCCTCGATACGGTTGTCCTGGAGAAGGAACGCCTCCCGCGCGAGAAAGTGTGCGGCGACTGCCTGACGCCGCGAGCGGTTCTGATCGCGCAGAAGTTGGGCCTGTCAGAATGGCT
>CAYWVN010000080.1:0-6755 GCA_964461725.1 uncultured Coriobacteriia bacterium
CGTAGGCGAGCGCGGCGATCGCCTGCGCACCGCCCACGCGATAGACTTCGTCGGGCCCGACCTGCGCGGCCGCGGCCAGGGTGTAGGGGCTGACGGCCCCGTCCGCCGCCGGAGGCACACACACCGCCACCTCCCCCACTCCCGCCACCTGCGCGGGAATGACGTTCATCAGGAGCGATGATGGATACGCGGCGGCGCCCCCGGGGACATAGGCGCCCACCCTGCCAAGCGGCGTCATCAGCTGACCGGTCCACGTACCGTCGGGCTCCCTCACCCGCCAGAAGTCCTGACCCACGTCCCTCTTCTGCCGCTCGTGGTAGGTGCGGATACGGCGGGCGGCCATGTCGAGCGCCTCCAGGAAGTCCAGTGGCACCCGCTTCACGGCCGCCTCGATCTCATCCGAGCCGACGCGCAGGCCTGCCGGGGACAGAGATGCTCCGTCGAAGCGCCGCGTGAGCTCGATAAGCGCCCGGTCGCCACGGGTCTTCACCTGCTCGACGATACCGGCCACCGCGGCCTGTTTCCCTGGATCGTCAAGTTGCCCGCGGGAGCGCAGGCGGGCGACTTCTTCGTGATTGAGGTCAGAACCGAGCTTGACAAGCGGTACCATCGAGAACACCTCAGCAGAGGATTGGTTGAAGCCGGACTACCCGGCGGCCTGTGCCGGCCGGCCTACTTGGCCGCCCGCGCCAGCCGGGCTGCCAGGGCGCCGGACTCCTCAGACTTTAGCCTATGGCTCACGTGATTGGCAATCAGCCTGGCTGAGCACTCGTGGATCACGTCGACCACCTCCAGGCCGTGGGCCGCCAAGGTCCGGCCCGTCGCCGCGAGGTCGACGATCTCGTCGGCCAGACCCGCGTCCGGGGCAAGCTCAACGGAGCCGCGAAGTCTGATGATTTCGGCCTGCCGGCCGGCCCGGGCATAGTGCTCGGAGGCCACCTTCGGGTACTTGGTGGCCACCCTGACCTCGCCATACTCAATCGCACGCCTGGATACCGGCCGTGCCGCCACGAACCGGCAGCGGCCGAAGCCCAAGTCCTCAAGCTCCATGACCCGGCGCTCCTGCTCCAGCAGTCCGTCCTTGCCGACGATTCCGAGGTCCGCCGCGCCGTACTCGACGTACGTCGGGACGTCGGATGGCCGCAGCAGCAGGTACCGCACGCCGTCGGCCGAAACCTCTACGCTCAAGCGCCGGCCGGCCGCCTTGATGGGTCCGACGTCCAGCCCGGCACCGGCCAGACATTCCAAGCTGCCGCCGAAGAGCTCGCCTTTGGGAAGCGCAACCGTCAGCATGGGAGCCGGTCCACGCTCAGGGCGAAGCCGGCCGCCGGTGCGGGCATTCCGAATTCCGCCAGCAGACGGTCGTAGCGGCCGCCACCGCCGACAGGCAGACCGACCCCCGGAACATAGGCCTCGCAAATCAGCCCGGTGTAGTAGTCGAAGTTGCGGACGACGCTTAGATCGACCATGACCCGGTTTCCCAGCCCGCGCTCCTCGAGCGCGGCGAGCGTCCGTAGCAGCCGCCCGGCCGGACTCCGGCCGGGAAGATCCCGCCCGACCCACTTCGCCAAGTCACTGCGCCCACCCTGGAATGAGATGAGCCCCTCTACACGCGCCCGACTACGTCGGTCGAGACGCATCTCCTTCATCAAGGTACGCACGCCTACGATGTCACCCAACTCCATCAGCCGCTTCACCTCGCGTCTCGAAGCCTGATCGAGCCCGGCCTCCCTCAGAGTGCGCCGAAACACCTCCACCTGCCCCAGAGCGACCGTGAACTCGTCCACCCCGATCCTCCGCAACGCCTCTATCATGAGACCGACGACCTCGGCGTCGGCCGACGCGCCGGTCGCCCCGATCAGCTCCAGACCGGCCTGGCGGAACTGTCGCTGGTGACCCGGTTGCTCCGACTCCTCACGGAACACATCGGCCACGTACCACAGACGCAGCGGCCTCGGTTCATCACGCATACGGGACGCGGCCAGCCGGGCCACCGGCGTCGTCATCTCCGGACGCAACGCCAGCGTCCGACCGTCCTGGTCGAACAGCCGAAAAGTCTCGCGCTCCATGATCTCCCCGGCCTCTCTGGCGAGCACGTCCAGATACTCGAAGGCGGGCGTTGCGACTTCGCGGTAGCCACGCTCCTCCATGAGTCCGGCCAGGGCATTCTCTGCCCGCCGCCGCGCGGCAGCCCGGTCCGGCAACACGTCGCGCATGCCTCTGGGAACGGCCCACGTCGTCATTCTCGTCGGGTTGTTCATCCCGCTGCTCGAGCCGGCTCCGCCCATCTGTTCGTCCTCCCTCGTCGCCACCATCGTCGACGTCACAGTGTGCTACTACGCTAAGACACTATGACGCAGCATAGGCGGGCGAACATCGGATGTCAAGCGTCGGCCAGACGGCCTATCGGCAGACGGTCGGACGGGGAGCACCCGGCCGGACAGTCGGACAGGGAACACCAGACCGACGTCGGCTGGGAAGGCGTCGGTGAGGAGCTACGGCACGTACTGCTCCTTGATCTCCATCACCCGGCCGTTCTTGAGCGTTATCCAATACGGAGCGCCCGCGTGCTGCTTGGAGTAGGAGTCGGTCCCATGCATCAGGCTGAAGAGCCCCCCCAGTGTGATACTCTTCGTGGGACCCGCCAGGGAAATCAGAGCGCCGGCCGCTATCGGATAGGTACGGACCTTCTTGTTGTTGTTCTGGATGTAGTAGTCGTTATCCAGAGGCTCGCCCGGCTTGATGAACCCATCCTTTGCGGCCGCCTGGACCGCCTTGGGGCCGGTGAGGAAGAGCGCCAGGTCTGTGTACACATAGTAGACGCCGCCACTCTTGATGACATCCCTGATGAAGCCGAAGACCTTGCCGTTCTGCGGCTCGGTGGCCGTCCCGGTTGTGGTGGCCGGCGGCTTCGCTCCCCCGCCGCTGGTTCCACCGCTCGTCGATCCGCTCGGCTTCTTGGGCTTGGCCAGCGTGAGCTCCTCCAGCTTGGAGTTCAGGAGATCCACTTCTGTCTCCAGGGCACGCTCTCTGGCCTCAGCCGCGGTCAGCTGCTGATTGAGCTTCCCGACGATGGAGCTCTGCCACAGGTAGACCCCGACCCCGGACACGGCGGCGCACATCACCAGGAGCATGAGTGCCGCCATTGCGGTCAGCGCCACCTTGACCGTGTTACCACGCTCTCCGTTCACGCATTACCTCCCCCTCTCGAGCTCCCGGGCGTCCCTTGCGGCCGCGGGAGCGCTCAAGCCTGCGGCTGGATGGAGTCCGAACCAAGGAGCATCTTCAGCTCGGCGTACAGCCCGCTCACCGGGTCGACCCGGAAATCGTTGCCCAGCATATACACGGTCTCCTTAGCGCCACCTTTCAGCTGGACGTAGACCGGCAACTGTCCCGGGTAGTCCCGCAGGATACGCTTCAGCTCATCGAACTTGTCTGGACGCAGCGCCGCCTCGTTGACGCGCAGGCGCAGAGACCGCGTGCCGCCGGACTCCGCGGCGGCGAACTCCTCCACTTCCTGGGCGACTATCTGGACCCCCTCGTCGCGCACGTCCAGGCGGCCCCTCACCCGCAGCGGCTGCTCGGACTTCAACAGCTCCCGATAGCGCTGGTAGAGCGAAGGCCAGAAGACGACCTCGATTGCCCCGCCCAGGTCCTCCAGCTCCGCCACGGCCATCGTTTCACCGTTGCGCGTGGTCTTCTCCTGCAGGCGGCTGATCATGCCGCCCACCCAGTAAACCTGCCCGTCCTTGTGCTCCCGGGCCTCGCTCAGCGGGAACGCGGTCTGAGTGGCCAGCGCGTCCTCCATGCCGAGCAGCGGGTGGTCGGAGACATACAGCCCGAGCATCTCCTTCTCCAGCGCCAACAGCTCCGTCTTGGGCATCTCCTCAGCCATGCCCTCCCCGGTCGACTCGCCCGACGGTGGCTCCTCCTCCACGCCCCCTTCGTCGAACAGGTTCGTCTGGCCGGCCACCAGGTCCTTCTGCCTCCGCTGGGCGAGGTCGACCGCCTTCTCGTAGACGGTCAGCAGTTGCCGGCGCGTCATCCCGGTGAAGTCGAAACAGCCCGCCTTGATGAGACTGTCCAGCGCGCGCTTGTTGATGGCCGCCAGATCCACCTTCTCACAGAAGTCGAAGATGGACGTGTATGGCCCCTTGTCCTGCCGGGCCTCGATGATCGACGCGATGGCCGCGTCACCCACATTGCGGACTGCCGACAGCCCGAACCGGATCTTGTCCTCGACCACGGTGAACTTCCGGTAGCTCTCATTAGCGTCGGGCGGCAAGACCTCGATGCCCAGTCGGCGGCACTCGTTCACGTACAACGGCACCTTGTCTTTGTCGCCCATCACGCTGGTCAAGAGCGCCGCCATGTACTCGACCGGGAAGTTCGCCTTCAGGTAGGCGGTCTGGTAGGAGATGACGGCGTAGCCGGCCGAGTGGCTCTTGTTGAATCCGTATTCGGCGAAATGCGCCATGAGGTCGAATATCTTCCCGGAAAGCCCCCCGGAGATGCCCTGGGCGGACGCGCCCGAGACGAACTTCTCGCGCTGGGCCGCGACGACCTCCTTCTCCTTCTTGCCCATAGCCTTCCTCAACACATCCGCCTCGGACATGGAGAAGCCGGCCAGATCAGTCGCGATCTGCATCACCTGCTCCTGGTAGACCAGCGTGCCGTAGGTCTCCTTCAGCACGTGTTCCAGGCTCGGGTGCAGGTACTGGATGGGTTTGCGGCCGTGTTTGCGGTCGACGAAGTCCTGCACCATGCCGCCCTGGAGCGGTCCCGGCCGGAACAGCGCCAAGCAAGCGACGATATCGTGGAAGCTGGACGGTTGCAGGCTCTTCAGAAGCTGGCGCATGCCCGTCGACTCGAGCTGGAACACGCCGGCCGTATCGCCATCCCGCAGGAGCTTGAAGGTGGCCGGGTCCTTCTCGGGCAGCGCAGCCAGGTCGATCTCGATACCCCGGATGCGCTTGATGATGCCCAACGAGTCGCGGATAACGGTCAAGGTCGAAAGGCCCAGGAAGTCGATCTTCAAGAGCCCGATGTCCTGGATGTCCTTCATGTGGTACTGCGCCACCGTCTCATCCCGACCGTTCTTGGCGTCCTTGCGCTGGATGGGCGCGTAGTCGGTGATGACGTCCTTGGCGATGACGACACCGGCGGCGTGAATCGAGTCCTGGCGCGTCAGGCCTTCCAGGCTGCGCGCGATATCCAGAACCCGCTTGGTGTCCTCGTCCTGCTCGTACTCAAGACGGAGTTCGGCCACATTCTTCAGCGCTTCCTCGATGGTCGTCGGGCGGCCGTCCTTGCCGGGGCCGGGAATCAGCTTGGCGATCTTGTCGACCCGGCCGTAAGGCAGGCCTTGGACGCGGCCGGCGTCGCGCGTCGCGGCGCGGGCGGCCATCGTCGAGAAGGTGATGATCTGGACGACCCGGTCCTGCCCGTACTTCTGGGTCACGTAGTCGATGACCTCGTTGCGGCGCTCGCTGCAGAAGTCGATGTCGATGTCCGGCATGGTCACGCGGTCCGGGTTGAGGAAGCGCTCGAACAGCAGGCCATGCTCCAGTGGGTCGATGTCGGTGATACCCAAGAGGTATGAGACGATGCTGCCGGCGGCTGAACCGCGCCCCGGGCCGACCATGATTTGGTGCTCCTTGGCGAACTTGACGAAGTCCCAGACGATCAAGAAGTACCCGGCGAACCCGGTCCGCTCGATGATGCCGAGCTCGTGCTCCAGCCGGCCGAGCACCTCGTCGGAGGGCTCGCCATAGCGGCGCACGAGGCCATCGTCGCAGAGCTCGCGAAGATAGGTCTCCAGCGTGAATCCGTCCGGCACCACGAAGTGCGGCAGCAGGAGCTGGTCGAGGTCGATGTCCAAATTGCACATCTCCGCGACCGTCGCCGTGTTGGCCACGGCTTCCGGCCAGGCCTCGTGGGCCGCCAGCATCTCTTCGGCCGACTTCAGATAGAACTCATGGCTCGAGAACTTCAGACGGTCTTCCTGCTCCAGCGTCGAGCCGGTCTGGATGCAAAGCAGCGCGTCGTGGGCAGCCTCGTCCTCTTTGCGGGTGTAGTGGATGTCATTGGTGGCAACCAGCGGGATACCGGTCTGCTTGGAGAGCTCGACAAGCTTCGGGTTGACCGCCACCTGCTCTTCCAGATTCTGGTTCTGAATCTCCAGGAAGAAGTTGCCCGCGCCGAAGATGTCTTGGAGCTCCCGCGCCACGCCGGCCGCTTCGGCGTCCTTACCCTCGGCCAGAAGCCGAGGAATCTCGCCGGCCACACAAGCCGACATCGCGACCAGACCCTCGTGATACTGCTGCAGGAGCTCGCGGTCGACCCGCGGTTTGTAGTAGAAGCCCTCGAGGAACCCGGCTGAGACCATCTTCATCAGGTTGCGGTAGCCCTGCCTGTCCTTGGCTAGGAGCAGCAGGTGGTGGGGCTTCTCGTCCTTCTGATAGGTCTTGTCGAAGCGGCTGCCGCGCGCGACGTAGACCTCGCAGCCGATGATGGGCTTGATACCGGCCTTGCGCGCCGCCTTGTAGAACTCGATGGTCCCGTACATGGCGCCATGGTCGGTCAGCGCCAATGCGGGCTGGCCGAGCTCCTTGGCCCGCTCGACCAACTGCCCGATGCGGGAGGCTCCGTCGAGCAGCGAGTATTCTGAGTGCGTGTGTAGATGGACGAAGCTCCCGTCTTAGCTCTGGTCGTCTTGGGTCGGCCCGGCTGTGGTCGGCGCTTGTTCTCGGGCG
>CAYWVN010000081.1:0-6689 GCA_964461725.1 uncultured Coriobacteriia bacterium
GCAGTATTGTATGTGTGCCGACCCTGCGCCGGCGTTTGGTCGTTCGCCATGAGAACTCGAACATATGTACTATCGGACAGGTCAGATTGCCCTTTGGTACATGTCTCGGCTCTCCTGCGATGGGCTACCTTTGACGAAGGCGAGACCGACCTCGTCAGCGACTGAGCGTCAACCACAGGAGGGGGACCGTGACCAAGAAACCGAAATCGAACGACTATGCCAAGCTTCTGATCGACATCAAGAAGCGGGTCCGCGCCGCCCAGTACGACGCCCTGCGCGCCGTGAACAAGGAGTTGATCGGGCTCTACTGGGACATCGGGAAGATGATCACCAAGCGCCAGAAGGCGGCCGGCTGGGGCAAGTCGGTGGTCGAGAAACTGGCCCGCGACCTCCAAGCTGAGTTCCCCGGAATACGCGGCTTCTCTGCTAGGAATCTGTGGCTCATGCAGGATTTGTACAAGAACTACTGCGGCAAGGCAAAACTGCAACCAATGGTTGCAGAAATAGGCTGGACCCACAACGTCGTCATCATGCAGAGCTGCAAGGACCCGCTCCAGCGCGAGTTCTACATCCGCATGACCAGAAAGTTCGGCTGGACCAAGAACGTGCTGATCCACCAGATCGAGAACCAGACCTACGAGAAGACGATGCTCAACCAGACGAGCTTTCCCAAGACGCTGCCCCAGAACATCCGCAACCAGGCCAAGCTTGCCGTCAAGGACGAGTACACTTTCGACTTCCTGGAGATGGCCGACGAGCATGAGGAAAGGGTCCTGGAGCAGGCGCTGATCGGCCGCGTCGAGGCTTTCTTGTGCGAGATGGGCGGCGCCTTCGCCTTCGTCGGCAGTCAGTTCCGCCTGGAGGTGGGCAACAGCACCTTCCACATCGACCTCCTGCTCTACCACCGGCGCCTCCAGTGCCTGGTGGCTATCGAGCTCAAGGCCGGCAAGTTCAGACCGGAGTATATCGGCAAGATGCAGTTCTACCTGGCGGCGCTGGACGACCTCGTGCGCACTGACGAGGAGAACCCCTCCATCGGGATCGTCCTCTGCAAGTCCAAGGACAGGACGGTGGTGGAGTACGCGCTAAAGGACACCGGTGCCGCGGTCGGAGTCGCCACCTACCGGGTGACCTCGAAGCTGCCCGCCGAGCTCAAAGGCGAGCTACCGGCGCCTGAGCAGATCGCGCTCCTGATGGGAGACGAGGAGTAGGTGCACCACGGCGCCGGCGCCTCTCTTCGCCCCCTGGCTACGCACCCGGCAGCAACATCTCGCGAGCCCTGACGGTGTGAATGACGACCGACATTCACGCGGCAGTGCCAGAAGAGACCCTATTTCAATCGAGTATCCAGATTCCCTCAAAGCGTGATAGCTGCACTTGATGGCCCGTCGGTATCGGACTAGAATGTAAGCACAATTAGCCAAGTGTAATCATATTGCGGAGGACGGACTGACATGGTGAGAACGCAGATCCAGCTGACAGAAGAGCAGGCTAGGTCTCTGAAGAAGCTGGCGCGGAAGCGGCGCGTCTCACTTGCCGCACTCATCAGAGGGGGAGTCGACGATCTCCTGCGGTCGTCCGCCGAGACGACACCCGAAGAGCGTCAACGGAGGGCGTTGGCTGCTGCCGGCAAGTTCAGCTCCGGGAAGCGCGACGTGGCGCGGAAGCACGACGAGTACCTGGCGGAAGCGTTCCGGTCGTGAGCGTCTTCGTCGACACCTCCGCTCTGTACGCCGTCCTCGACCAGGACGACGCGGACCACCGGAAGGCCAACGAGACCTGGCAGCGTCTTATCCTCCAAGACGAGGCGCTAGTCTGCACGAACTACGTGCTGGTTGAGACCTCCGCCCTGCTTCAGAGCCGTCTGGGCCTGGAGGCGGTGAGGGTCTTCGAGGAAGACGTGGCCCCGGTCCTCTCCGTTCAATGGGTCGATTCGGCGACCCATCGTTCCGGCGTGGCCGCCTTGCTTGCCGCATCGCGACGGAGGATGAGCCTGGTCGACTGTGTGAGCTTCGAGGTCATGCGCCGGCTGGGGATCAAGGCGGCGTTCGCCTTCGACCGGCATTTCCGAGAGCACGGGTTCGAGCGCCTGCAATAGCGGGCGGCCAGGAGACCTCTCTGATGAAGACTCACCCCAGGCCGCGCGCGTGGCCCAGCGTCGTCGTGGGCACCCTGATGGTTCTCGCCGCCGTCGTGCTCTGGCTCCTGCGGGTGCCGGCCGAGGCATCGCGGGCCCCGATTGTGATGACACGCCCCCTCTTCGACACCACCGTCACCATCAAGGCGTACGGGCGCGACCGTCAGCGCGTACGCCGCGCGGTCGAGCGCGCCTTCGCCGAGGTCGCCCGTCTCGACAGGCTGTTCAACTACTACTCCCCGAAGAGCGAGGTCTCGCGGCTCAACCGGCTGGCAGCGACAAGACCGGTCCCCGTCTCCTCGGACACAGCGCGTCTGCTCGCGCTCTCAGAGCGTGGACGCGCGGCCAGCAATGGCGCCTACGACATCCGCGTCGGCCCGCTGGTGGACGCCTGGAGCTTCGGGCGCAAAGAGCGCATCCCATCGTCCGCCCAGCTGGCCCGCCTGCACAAGCTCGTCTCGGGCCCGATAGAACGCGACCGCTCCGGGCAAGGCCTCATCTTCCGCCGGCAGAGGATGAAGATCGACCTAGGGAGCAGCGGCAAAGGCTACGCTATGGACAGGGCCGCCCGCATCCTGAAAGAAAACGGAGTGACCGCCGGGCTCGTGACCTGCGGCAGCTCCACGACGGTGTTCGGCAGGAAACCCGGTGGTGGCCTGTGGCGTGTCGCGGTGGAAGCGCCCAGGCCGGGGAAGGCGGAGAACTTGGGCGTCCTCGAGCTGACCGACGCCGATATCAGCACCTCCGGCGACTACCAGCAGTTCTTCATCCGCGGGGGAGTGCGCTACCACCACGTGCTGGACGCGCGCACCGGCCGCCCGGCGCGCGGTCTCATCAGCGTCACCGTGGTCATGCGCCGCCCGCCGAGCGTGTCCGACAGCGGCCCGGGCCTGTCCGGCAACGACACCAGTTCGGCCGGTGGCGAGGCGCTGCCCGAGCACGGAGCGTTTGCCGACATGATGTCGACCGCGCTCATGGCGGCGGGCCCCCTACCCGCACAGAAGCTGCTGGCGAAGGACCCGCGGCTCCAGGCCGTTCTGGTCTCAGAGGACGGCCGCGTCTATGTGTCTCCCGGTCTACGTTCCCGGCTCCGCCGGGCCGTCCACCGGATCGTCATCACCGGCCCCTGACCATCAGGCGCATCATGGTCCCAGGGCCCTGACACTCCCAGACACTAGATCTCCAGGGCGCGGAGGACCGCCGCCAGATACTCCTCGGGCTTCTCCAGCATAGGCATGTGCTTGGCCCCATGGATCGTCTCCACGCGAAGCGACCCCTTCTTCTCCAGCCGAGGAAGGCGCCGCCACGGCACCATGCGGTCCCTGTCTCCCACCACCACCACGACCGGGCACTTCACGCGGCCCAAGGCCGCCCACAGCCCTCCCGGCACGCCGCTCGCGACCCGCCCCGCGAGGGCGTTGCCGCGGCTCTTCTGGGCGCCATCGCAGAGGTTCGCCACCGCCTCATCGCTCAGCTCGTCGACGTTCAGGACTATCCGCCTCAGGCGGCGCCTCATCACGGCCAGCTCGGCCGGGACGAACCAGTCATTGATGGCGGCGACGAACGATGACCCGACCTTCGTCCGACCGAGCAGCAACAGGAGTCTCGCGGGAATGACGGGGGAGCTCAGGACCAGTCGCCGCACCCGGGACGGGCACCGCGACGCGTAGGCGATTGCCATCATCGAGCCCATCGAATGACCCAGCAGGCTCACCGGCTCCGAGGGCGACCACCCTTCAAGGAAGGCGTCGAGGGCAGCCAGGTAGCCCTCGCGGGTGAGGGACCCGTCCAGGGAGGAATCACCGTATCCGACCAGGTCGAGCGCGCACACCCGGTGCCGCCCGGCCAGCCCCTCCATCACCCAGCCAAAGACGTTGGAACAGCACGTCACACCGTGAAGCAGGACCACCGGCTCCCCGGCGCCCTGCTCCCGATAGGCGAATTCAACGGGGCCGACATCCAGTCGCCTGAACGCCGGCCCCGCTTGCGCTTCGTTGCCTTTCGTCGTTTCCATGCCGCTCGTCGTCACGTGCCCCCCGCCGCCGCGGCGCTCGTCACGCACCCCCGCGAACCTAAGACTCCAGAATCTCCTCGGCTTCCTCGCGATAGGCGTTCATCACGTACGGGATGCCGGAGATCTTGGACGCCTCTTCCGTGAGCGCCATCAGGTCGCTCCGGTCCAGAAGCGAGATCTTGAACTTGCGGCTTCCGGCCATCAACTGCTGGAGACCCGTGCGCAGCCGCTGCGAGTAAGTATACAGGCCGACCGCGCCGAGCGGGATGTTCTTGATCTCGGCGCCGTACTTAGCCTTCAGCTCCTCGTAGGCCACGAAGATCTCCTCGACGGTCGTCCCGAACTTGGAAACCGTCTTCGGCAGGCTGTCCTCTTCTATCCACTTCTCGATGTTCTTGCCGACCATGCCGGGGATCATCAGCGCGCGGCCCATGCAGACGGCCTTGACGTGCGGCGCGCCCATGGCGATCGCCTTGTAGACGCCGTCCTCGGTGGAGAACCCGCCGGCGATGGCCAGGTCCGGCACGCGCATACCACGCGCGGTCAGCTTCTGCGCGAACTCATGTGTCAGGGACTGCAGGTAGAAGGTCGGCACACCCCACTCGTTCATCATCGGCCACGGGCTCATCCCTGTGCCGCCCGGCGCGCCGTCGATGGTCAACAGGTCGATCTTGGCCTCGGAGCAGAAGCGGAGCGCCATGGCCAGCTCGACCATCGAGTAGGCGCCCGTCTTCAGCGTGACACGCGAGAAGCCGATGTCGCGCAGGCGCTGGACCTCGGCCAAGAAGCCTTCCTTGTCCACGAAGCCGAGGTGCGAGTGGCGCTCGAACTCCTTGATGGCGCCTTCCTTGAAAGCCTGCTGGATCTCCGGGTTGGTCGGATCGGGCGCGACCACGTAGCCGCGCTCCTTTAGCTCGATGGCGCGCTCCAGCGTCTTCACCTTGATCTCGCCGCCGATACACTTGGCGCCCTGACCCCATTTAAGCTCGATGGTGTCCAGGCCGTGCTTAGCGTGCACGTATTCGGCCACCCCCAGCCTCGTGTCCTCGACGTTCATCTGGACCAGGATCTCGCCGTAGTCCTCGTGGTAGCGCTTGTAGGTCTCGATGCGCCGGTCCATCTCCGGCGAGCTCTTGACCTTCCCGTCGCCGTCCAGCTCCAGCTCCGGGTCCACGCCGCAGACGTTCTCGCCGCAGACCAGCGTGATGCCGGCAATGGCGGCGCCTATGGCGAAATGCTCCCAGTTGCGCCGCGCGATGTCGGTGGAGCCCAGGGCCCCGGTGAACACCGGCACGCGCATCTTGACCTTCTTGTCCCAGCCGTACTCGGTCTCGGTGTCGACCGCCGGGAAGATGGCCGTGTCCGGGCCCGGCTCGACGCCCTCGGGGAGCCCGTTGGCCCCGCACGCATAGCCCTGGATGTTGATGTGGGAGTAGTCCACCGGATAATCCTTGTCCGCGCCGGCCGTGATGGTGCCGTACGGCCCGGGGTAGAGGACTTCACGGCCGCGGAAGGTCGAAACGAAGATCTCACAGTTGCCGGTACAGCCGTCCTTGCATCTTGTGCAAATGCCGGACATGGCCACCACGCACTTGGAGCGGTTGAAGGTCTCGGTGGCCTCGTTCGCGTTCGGTCTCCTCAGGTTTCCCATACACTTGCCTCCTGTCACTTCGTCCTGCATCACCAGGAATGCCGGTGGCCATGCGCCACCAGGGGCCCGTTAGGACATGCCGCGGTACGATGCTGCCGCATGCTACCGCTCGACGCGTGAAAGAACTGCGTGTGCCTGAGTGGTCCGGCAGGATGTCTCGAGAGAACGCATGGGCCTCGGCTGATGCCGGGCGTGCCGCATGCAGCGTAGAGGTTCCTGAGACCCGGTGGCCGGATACCGAGCGTCAAGCATGGAACGAATCTAGAGTGTCAAGTAGTCCAGAATAGTAGTGCACCGCTGAGAGACTGTCAAAGGCATCCGGCAACCGTGTGCCGTATCCCCTTCCGCCCGGTTCGGGCACAGCAAAGCGAGGCGGACCAAGAACCGGCTTCGGGGGTAACCAACCCCTCGAACCGGCCGCTTCTCGGACCGCCCCGCTCACAAATGCCTGCGCCCATCAAGCGCGTGTGCCCCTCAGACATGTGCGCCCCTCAAGCACGAATGTCTAGGAATGAGAGCACCTATATGTACTTCTCCGCCATGTCGCCGATGACCGGCAACTTGTAGTACTCGCCCTGGAAGGCCTTGATCATCATCATGATGGCCACCACCATGTATCCGATTCCGACCACCATCATGATCGGGTAGAGCAGGCACCCAAGGATCGCCAAGGGGCCCATGAAGCTCAGCACGGTGCTGATGACGATCACCGCGACCCAGAGAACGAACATTCCGAGCTGCAGGAACAGAGCCTGCATCGCGTGGAACCGGATGTACTTGTTGTCCTTTTCCATGGCGATGAACAGAATCGGGCAGATGATGCCCACCAGGTATGACAGCAGCCCGGCCAGATTCGGGTCGATTCCCATGGAGCTGCCGCTCGATGG
>CAYWVN010000082.1:0-6401 GCA_964461725.1 uncultured Coriobacteriia bacterium
CACGGTGAGGAACCGCTGGCCCGGCGAATCATCACCGGCGATCTGCGGCAGGAACAGGTCGGCGACGGCGATGATCTGGAAGTACGCCTGCCGGTCGTCGGCGCTCGCCGCGAGCAGCCGCGCCCGCTCGGCCTCGTTCACCGGCTGCCATTCGGTCACCGTGCCACCCCCTCCGGTCGTCACGCGGGCCGCCGATGCGTCGCCGGCAGCCGGGCCCCCAGCCCGTCGGGCGTTGCCGCCCCCGCCCCGCCCTCTTCCACGGTCCTCTTTCATGGCCCCCTCCTCCGGTCGTATGGAATGACGCATTTCTATCAGCACTCGGAGTGTCAGGACACGGGACGGAAGGGCAGAGAACTATGTACTAAAGGGCAATATCGGCTGAATCAGAGGTCGGCGAATGGGAGCGCTGTCACTCCGGGAACCAGGGGTAGGCGTGCCGAGCCCGGATGGACCACATAGCCGGCCCCGGATCTGTCGCCGAAGTCCCGCCGGAACAGCTCGATAGAGGCAGCCATGGCCGCCCGAGGCGTCGCGGAGAGCTTCACCTCAAGAGGGATGAGACCCTCGCCGCTGTCCACGACGATGTCCACCTCGGCGCCATATGAAGTCCTCCAGAAGTAGACATGCGGCTCCGCCCCCCGGTGAAGGAGCGTCTTTACGATCTCTGCGAGCACGGCCGTCTCGAAGATGGCGCCGCCCATCGGCCCGGCGGCGGCATGCTCCAGGTCTTTGAGCCCGGCCAGATGGCAGAGCGTACCCACGTCGGTGAAGTAGACCTTGGGGGTCTTCACGAGGCGCTTGCCCACATTGGCGAAGTAAGGCCGCAGGATGATCACCTGGTAGGTAGTCTCCAGCACTGACAGCCACGCCTTGGCCGTGTTGACGGCGATTCCAAGGTCCCGCGAGACGTCGGTCAAGTTCAGCAGCTGGCCGCTACGGGCGGCGAGCGCCCTCAAGAAAGCCTGGAACGAAGTCAGGTCCCCGACCTGCCGCAGACTGCGTACGTCCCGCTCCAGATAAGTCTGGATGTAGCTGGAGTGCCACAGTGCGAAGTCCCTGTTCCCGCCGGCGACAAGCTCCGGGTAGGCCCCGCGCAGGAAGCTGCGCCAGAGGTCCCGGCGGCCGGTGCGGCGGCCTGTTCGGGGCCCAGGGCGACCGGACGACTCGCCCACAAGGTGCGCCGAGTCGTTCTCCCAGACGAGAGGCTTGTCCGGCGTCCTTTCGATCTCCCGCCAGGAGAGCGGCATGAGCCGGAGCATGGCCGCACGTCCCGCCAAGGATTCGGTCACGCGCTCCATAAGGAGCAGGTTCTGGGAGCCGGTCAGAAGGTACTGCCCGGGCACATGACGGCGCGCATCCAGGCTTTCCTTGATGAAGGGTAGAAGATCGGGAGCGTACTGCACCTCATCGAAGATGACCGGCGAAGGGTTCATCTCGAGGAAACCGCGCGGGTCGCTGGTAGCGGCGCTTCTCACGTCCGGCGGCTCCAGAGATACGTAGCCGTGCGTTCGTCCGAAGAGCCGTCTCAATACGGTGGTCTTGCCCGACTGACGGGGTCCCGTCAGCACGACGGCTGGGAACTCGCCCGCCGCCCTCTTCAGTGTCGGCTCGATGGCCCGGCTGATGTATCTTGCCACCTCGTGCTCCTATCCTGCTCCTCGACCGCCGCCCCGTCCCTTCTTGTAATTATGCATTTCAAATGCACGATTGCAAGTTCGGCGCATGGAGAGGCAGTGGCGCGTACCGGCTAGACGGCGAACTTGAAGAGGATGACGTCGCCGTCCTTGACGACGTACTCGCGGCCCTCGACCATCAGGTGGCCGTGCTCGCGGGCCTCGTGGAAGGAGCCGGCGTCGACCAGGTCCTTCCAGTTGACGACCTCGGCCTTGATGAAGCCGCGCTCCATATCCGTGTGAATGCAGCCGGCGCACTGCGGCGCGTGCGCCCCGGCCAGGGCCGTCCAGGCGCGGCACTCGTCGGACTCGATGGTGAAGAACGTGATGAGGTCCAGCAGATGGTAGCCCGCGTGCACCAGTTTCGCAAGCCCCGCCTCCCCCAGCCCTAGTTCTGCCATGAAGTCGGCCTGCTCGTCCTCGGGTAGCTCGGCGAGCTCCGCCTCTATCTTGGCCGAGACCACGACCACCTCGGCGCCGTCGACCTCCGCGTGGGCGCGAACCTCGGCGACCATCGGGTTCTCATCGGACGATGCGCCCAGGTCGTCCTCATCGACGTTGGCGACATAGAGGGTCGGCTTGTCGGTGAGAAGCGCCAGGTCGCTCTCGGCCAGCGTGGCTTCTTCTGCGGCAGAGAGTCCCATGCGGCGTACCAGCTCGCCGCGCTCCAGCCCGGCTTTCACCTTGTCTAAGAGCCCCGCCCAGCCCTGGGCGCCGCGGTCGCCGGACTTGGCCTGGCGGGCCGCCTTCTCCCGGCTGCGCTCGACCGCGGCCAGATCGGCCAGGACAAGCTCGGTGTTCACGGTGTCGACGTCCTCGCCCGGATGGACGGCGCCATCCACGTGGGTCACGTTCGGATCGCTGAACGCCCGCACGACGTGGGCCACCGCATCGACGTTTCGGATGAAGGAGAGGAACTGGTTGCCCAGGCCCTCGCCGTGGCTCGCGCCGCGGACCAGCCCCGCTATGTCGACGAACTTCACCGTCGCCGGGACGAGCTTCTTGGGATGGGTGACCGAGGCGATGGCCGCCAGACGCTCGTCGGGAACCGAGGCCACGCCGACGTGCTCGCCGGTGGTCGTGAAGGGATAGGGCGCCACCTCGGCCCCGGCCTTGGTGACGGCATTGAAGAGTGTCGACTTGCCCGCGTTGGGGAGCCCGATCAGCCCGATCTCCATCTATCCGGAGCCCCCTTTGTCACCGCGATGCGGCGTCGCCTCGTCGAGCCCCGCGGGGTGCACATCATCGGGCCCCTCGACAAGCACCTCGTCGGGCCTGGGCTCTTCGGGCGTCTCGCCGGCGCGCTCATCGGCTGATTCACCGGCGCGGCTCACATAGCCGCGGAAGCGCCGGTCGAACTCGGAGCGGATGAGCCGCACGCCCCGCCCGCATCCCCGGCACTCCAGCCCGATGTCCATGCCGAGCTTGGTGACCTCCCAGTCGTAGCAGCCGCAGGGGTGCGGCTTCTTCAGTTTCACCACGTCGCCGACGTGGACCGGCACGACTTTCACGTGCGCCTCCAGGCGATTCGACCCCGGGTGCCTCCCTCATTGGAGTGTATCACCAGGGGTCAAGCCGCTCCCCGGTTCGGTCGATGGGGACAGTGACATCTGCCCGAGGTGAGTGTGACTGTGAAGAAACGAAGATTCACCCCCAGAATGAGTCTGCTGACGAGGTTTTCGCTGGTGGGACTGCTGCTGACCGCTGTCATCGCGGTCGTTGTGGCCTGGGGAATCCAGCGGCACCTGGAGGACAACACCCTCCTTCAGGAAGCCGACAACGCGGCCGACTGGGTGTCGGTGGTCTTGAACCCGCTGCTTGCCAAGTCCGACCTATCCAAGCCCCTCGATTACGCGACTATGAGCCGGCTCAACGCTGCCGTCCGGCAAAGCATAGTCGGACAGCATATCGTGCGGGTGAAGCTATGGGGTCGCGACGGGACCCTTCTCTTCTCGGATGCCCAGAGCCTGGTAGGGCGGCGTTTTCCCATAACGAAGGAGCTGCAACGCGCGTTGGGCGGCTCGGTGGCAACCGACTTCTCCAACCTTCAGAGGGCCGAGAACGTCGCCGAGCGAGGGCGTTTCAGCCGGCTCATGGAAGTGTACATCCCGATCAGGCCGGGCAACTCATCAGAGATCGCCGGCGCCTACGAGGTCTACCACGACCTCTCCATTCTCGATGATCACATCGCCCGCCTGCGCCGGGTGGTCTGGCTGAGCGTCGGAGGCTCGTTCCTAGTGCTCTACGTCGCGCTCTTCGGCCTGGTCCGCAGCGCATCCCGCCAGCTCGTGGAGGCCATGGGGAAGCTCGAGCGGCAGAGCCATCGGATGGAGGAGCTGGCCAACGCGACTATCGAGGCGCAGGAGCGGGAACGCCAGTATCTATCGGCGGAGATTCATGACGACCTCCTGCAGGGACTGGTGGCGACGTCCTTCTTCCTACAGTCGCTGGACGGGCCTTCGATGGACGGGAAGACGAAGACGCGCAGGCAGAAGCTGGTCGACGTAGTCACCGCCTCCATCGACCGGGGGCGCAGCCTGATAAGCGAGATCAGGCCCCTTCATGACCAGGAGACCACGCTCTTGCAGGCCATTGAGAAATCCATCGAGCTGAATCTTGGCGACGGAAGCGTCCATGTGGACTTCAGGCATCCGGAGAGCCTGCCGGAGATGGATCAAGCCACTCAGACGAACGTCCTACGCATCGTCCAAGAGGCGCTCATGAACATCCGCAAGCACGCCAAGGCCTCGGAAGTCGTGGTGGAGATAGCAGTCGATGACGGTTGGCTGACGGTCGATGTCACAGACAACGGGGTCGGCTACAACACCGGAGGCGTCTCCCGGTCCATCGTCGGGCATTACGGTCTGCTCACGATGCAGCAGCGGGCACGCCTGGCCGGAGGCACCTGCGAGATCAACAGCCATCCGGGCAAGGGGACGTCTCTACGATGCACGTTCCCACTCCGCCATCACGACCCCGTCCACAGCCCTTCGACCACCACTTGACCTCGGCCCATACGAGACTAGCCCGGATATTTCACGAAACGTCTGAGATTCACGCCTGAAACAGGCGACGGTGGCCCTTTGAACTGGGATAATGGGAGTTGCGAAACCTCCAGAACCCCAGGAAGAAAGGAACACCGTCTTGGTGAACACTACCACGCCCCACTCGCGGATTGAAGTCACCTGCGACATGTCGGGTCTGACCTCGCGCGCCGGCACCGCTTTGCTGAGCGGGTCGGCCGATGCGATGGGACTGACGGACGACCTCGTGGGAGCATTGTCCGTCCACTCCCGCAGCGTGCGTCACGAACCGGGCCGCGTCGTGCGCGACCTGGCCGTGATGCTCGCCGACGGCGGGGACTGTCTCACCGACCTGGGCGCCCTGCGGGACCAGGGGGTGCTCTTGCGTCCGAGGTCGCCTCGGACGCCACGGCGTACCGGTGCGTGGAGCGCCTCGACGAAGGGATGCTCGGTCGGCGGCGCGAGGCGCGCGCCGCCGACCGCGCCCGCGTGTGGGGTCTCGCAGGAGCGCCCCAGCGGGTGGTCCTCGACATCGACGCCACGCTTGTCATCGCCCACTCGGAGAAGGAGGGCGCCACCGGCACCTACAAGCGCGGGTACGGCTTCCACCCGCTCGTGTGCTTCGAGGCTTCGACCGGAGAGGCGTTCGCAGGGATCCTGCGTCCCGGCAACGCGGGGTCGAACACCGCATCCGACCACGTCGAGGTGCTCGACCGCGCGCTGTCCCAGCTGCCCGAAGGCACGCTGGACCGCGGCACGCTCGTGAGATGCGACTCGGGAGGGGCGACGCACGCCTTCCTCGATGCGGTGGCGGCGAGAGGACTGGCCTTCTCGGTGGGGTTCGACCTCACCGAGCACGTGCGCGAGGCGTGCCTGGCCGTGCCCGATGCCGCATGGTCGCCCGCACTCGACGCCGACGGCGTGGCGCGCGACGGCGCGTGGGTGGCCGAACTCGATCTCGACCTTTCCACCTGGCCGCACGGCACCAGGGCGATCTGTCGCCGCGAGCGCCCGCACCCCGGAGCGCAGCTCACCTTCACGGACGCGGACGGCCACCGCTTCCAGGTCTTGCTCACGAACCAGGCGGGAGACCGCATCGCGCGCCTCGAGCAGATCCACCGCGCACGTGCCGTCGTCGAGGACCACATACGCTGCGCCAAGGCCTCGGGACTCCGCAACCTGCCGTTCAGGAGCTTCTCGATGAACGAGGCGTGGCTCGAGCTCGTCCTTCTCGGTTGCGACCTGGTGGCCTGGATGCGGATGCTGCTGCTTCGAGGCACCGAGCTCGCCGTCTGCGAACCCAAGCGTCTCCGTCACCGCCTGCTACACGTCGCGGGCAGGATCGTGCGCCACGCGAGAGGCGTGAGGCTGCGGCTGCCGCGAAGCTGGCCGTGGGCCGGTGCGCTGGCCGCCGCGTTCACGCGAGTGCAGGCGTTGCCGTCGGGCTGAAGTCGACGCGGACGACACCGGACGACCGCAGATGATCGTCGGGGCCTGCCTCAGCACACCCCGAAACGGGCGAGAACCACTCCGGAAGCCCCCTCGGCGACTCACGACGCCGCCTGCGTGACCCCAGCGGCGTCGACGCGTATGCGCTATCGTGGGATCGGCTCCGATCCGCGCATCAGAAGGAGGTCCCGAGACCTTCGCGTAGGGTCGGGCGCTGGCGCGGTGACATCTCAACCTGAAGGCCCGGCTGCCACGT
>CAYWVN010000083.1:0-5456 GCA_964461725.1 uncultured Coriobacteriia bacterium
ATACCACACTGCGGTGACATGCTGCGGTCTCGAGGTCCTCGACGGGGATGCGCTGGAGGATGCCGGGGAGTTCTGAGCCGTTCCTACGGGTTCTTGGGTCGCAGCGGAGACCCCGGCGTTCGTTCGCGGCGTTCGTGTCAAGATCGCGGCGTTCGTTGACCTCGCTGGGGTGAATTGCTAGTATCATCCGCACATTCAGCAAAACGTCACCAAGCACTCCTCGTACCAGTCATCGGCGTTTCTTCGTAGCACCATCGACAGCACCGTCAGCAATGGCGGCAGCCGCGGCACAAGCCGTGGCATCGGCACCAGGCACCGGAACGTTTGGCGTTCGCGCTCGATTTGAAAACGCTACATGCGCGGCATTGACGGAGAAGAGTAGCCGGAGGCACAGGCAGCCGCCAGCGAGCCGGGGGCAGTGAAAGCCCGGCGCATGTCTGACCGGCGAACGGCGCTCCTGAGCCGCATGAGCCAAGAGAGCCTCTTCGCTGCGCGTGCCTGACAGCGGCGTCGCGGAGGGGAATCGGGGTGGAACCGCGGGAAGCAACCGGACTCCCGTCCCTGAACAGATCAGGGCGGGAGTTTATCTATTGTCCGGCGCGAGTCTCAGGAGGCAGCTTGTACTTCCAGGACATCATCCTGACGCTGGAGCGATACTGGGCGGACTACGGCTGCATCATCGGCCAGCCCTATGACGTCGAGGTCGGCGCCGGCACCTTCAACCCGCACACTTTCCTGCGCTGCCTGGGGCCGGAGCCCTGGAAGGTAGCCTATGTGGAGCCGTCGCGCCGGCCGACCGACGGCCGCTACGGCGAGAACCCCAATCGCCTTCAGCACTACTACCAGTATCAGGTGCTGCTGAAGCCCTCGCCCGATGACGTGCAGGATATCTACTTGGCAAGCCTCGAGCGCCTTGGTGTCAAACTCGCCAAGCACGACGTCCGCTTCGTCGAGGACGACTGGGAGAGCCCGACGCTGGGTGCCTGGGGCCTGGGCTGGGAAGTCTGGCTGGACGGCATGGAGATCACCCAGTTCACCTACTTCCAGCAGGTGGGCGGGCTCGATCTGAAGCCCGTCTCCGCCGAGCTCACCTACGGCCTCGAGCGTATCGCCATGTACATCCAGGAGAAGGACAGCCTCTTCGACCTCGCATGGGCGCCGGGCATGAGCTACGGCGATGTCCACCATCAGACCGAGGTGGAGTGGTCCAAGTACAACTTCGAGCTGGCCGACACCAAGGTGCTCACCAAGCTCTTCGCCGACTATGAGGCCGAGTGCCGCCGCGCGCTGGAGGCCGGACTCATCTTCCCGGCCTACGACTACGTTCTGAAATGCTCGCACTCCTTCAATCTGCTGGACGCCCGCGGGGCGATCAGTGTCACCGAGCGGACGGCCTACATCGGCCGGGTGCGGGACCTGGCGCGCGGTTGCGCGGAGGGCTTCGTGGCCGACCGCGAGGCGCGCGGTTTCCCGTTGCTGAAGGGGGCGCGCTGATGAGTGACCGCCGCCTGCTGCTTTTGGAGATCGGCACAGAAGAGCTCCCGTCCTCGGCCGTCGAGCAAGGGATGAGCGAGCTTAGAGCCAAGGCGCTGGCCGCGTTCCAGGAGAACCGCCTGGGCGCGCGTGAGCGCGAGGTCAAGGTCTACGGGACGCCCCGGCGGTTGGTGCTGTCGGCCAAGCTGGATGCGCAGCAGGTACCGCGCAAGAGCCAGGTCACCGGCCCGCCGGCCAAGGCGGCGTTCGACGACGCCGGCAAGCCGACGGCCGCGGCGCTCGGGTTCGCCAAGTCACAAGGCCTCGCCCCTGAGGACTTGAAGCGCGTGAAGACCGACAAGGGCGAGTACGTGGCCGTCGAGCGCGTAGAGAAAGGACAGGCGGCGGTCGCCCTCCTGCCGGAGGTGCTGCCGGCGCTCATCTCCTCCATCACTTTCCAGAAGTCGATGCGCTGGGGCGATGGGTCCATGCGCTTCTCGCGGCCCGTCCGCTGGGTGGCGGCCCTCTACGGAAGCGGGCCGGTCGAGTTCTCGGTGGATGGTCTGAAGTCAGGGACGCATTCGATGGGCCACCGCCTGCTCAAGCCAGGCGCGATGCGCCTGAAAGACGCGTCGTCATACAAGAAGGCGATGACGGCGGCCCGCGTCATGGTCGATCAGGACGAGCGCCGCCGGGTCATCCAGAAGCAGATAGCCGACGCCGCGGCGACGGTCCGCGGCCGGGCGGTCGTAGATCAGAAGACGCTCGATGAAGTGGTGAACCTGGTGGAGTGGCCGCACGCGGTGTGCGGCACCTATTCGCGCGACTTCCTCGCGCTGCCGCGAGAGGTCCTCATCATGGCGATGCAGAGCCACCAGCGGTACTTCGCGGTCGAGAACCGCGAGGGGCGGCTGCTCCCGGCGTTCGTGGTGGTCCACAACGGCGACCCCAAGCAGGCCGATCTCATCCGGCGGGGGCACGAGCGGGTGCTCCGCTCGCGCCTGGCCGACGCGGCCTTCTTCTTCCGGGAGGACCAGAAGGCGCCGCTGGAGTCCAGGGTGGACGCCCTGGAGGGTATCGTCTGGCAGGCCAAGCGGGGCACCATGCTGGACAAGACCCGTCGCGTGGAACTCCTGGCGGCCGGTATCGCCCGGCTGCTGGCCACCTCGGACGTGGTCCGAAAGACCGCCGTCCGGGCCGCGCGCCTCGCCAAGGCCGACCTCACCACGCAGACCGTCGTCGAATTCCCGGACCTCCAAGGGGTCATGGGCCGCGAGTACGCCCTGATCTCGGGTGAGTCAGGCACCGTGGCTACCGCCATCTTCGAGCACTACCTGCCGCGCCAGGCGGGGGAGGAGCCGGCGGCTTCGGCGGCCGGGCGCGTCGTCGCCATCGCCGACAAGATGGACAGCCTTGCCGGATGTTTCCTGGTGGGGCTCGCCCCGACCGGCTCGCAGGACCCCTACCAATTGCGCCGGCAGGCCCAGGGCATCATCGCCACCCTGCTCCGCTACCAGCTGCACCTCAGTCTTTCGCAGCTGATCGACATGGCGCTGGCGAGCTACCAGCGCCAGAAGGCCAAGGGACGAAAAGCCGCCGAGGTTCGCGCGGAGCTGATCGACTTCTTCGCGGCGCGGTTCCGAAACTACCTCCTGAATCGCGGCTTCGCCTACGACGAGCTGGACGCGGTGCTGGAAGCCGGCCTCGACGATTGCTCCGAGGCCTACCGACGCCTGGAGGCGGTCAAGTCCAAGCGCGCCGGCGTCCATATGGACGACCTGATCGTCGCCTTCACCCGCTGCAAGAACCTGGCCGACCCGTCGGCCGGCATGACCGTCCGGAAGAACCTCCTCAAGGACAAGACCGAGAAGGCGCTCTACGAGGCGATCACCGCGGCCGAGGACGAGGTGCGCGCGCTGGTGAACACGCACCAGTACGGCAAAGCGATCGACCAGCTGGTGCGGTTGCGCCGCCCGGTGGACAAGTTCTTCGATGACGTGCTGGTCATGGCGGAACAGAAGGGTCTCCGCCAGAACCGGCTGGCGCTCCTCAATCGCACGGTGGGGGTGTTCAACCAGGTGGCGGACTTCACCAAGCTCGTCGTCGCGGGCGAAGACAAGGCTTAGGAATCGTCGGGGACACGGAGAATAGGGGAGTCACAGGCTGAGCGAGGAGGCGAACACGGTATGGCCGAGAAGTACGTCTACGCGTTCGAAGAGGGCAACAGGGAGATGAAGTACGTGCTCGGGGGCAAGGGCGCCAACCTGGCCGAGATGACCGGGCTGGGGCTCCCGGTGCCGCCGGGTTTCACCATCACGACCGCGGCCTGCAACGTCTACGCTACCATCGGCGCCTACCCGGAGGGTTTCGAAGCCGCCATGGATCGGGCGGTCGCGGACCTCGAGGGCAAGATGGGGAAGAAGTTGGGCGATCCCGAGGACCCGCTCTTGGTATCGGTCCGCTCCGGTGCGCCGTTCTCGATGCCAGGTATGATGGATACTGTGTTGAATCTCGGCCTGAACGACAGCTCCGTTGAGGGCATCGTCGCCCAGACCGGCGACCCCCGGTTCGCCTACGACGCGTACAGGCGCTTCATCCAGATGTTCGGCAAGGTGGTCATGGAGGTCGACGGTGACCACTTCGAGGACGCGATGAAGGCGGCCAAGGCGGCCAAGGGGGTCAAGCTGGACACCGATCTGGACACCGAGGACCTACAACGCCTCGTCGAGACCTTCAAGGGGATCGCCCGCGAGCAGGCCGGACGCGATTTCCCTGACGCGCCGCGCGACCAGCTGGACCTCTCCATCAAGGCTGTCTTCGGCTCCTGGAACAACAAGCGCGCTGTCGACTACCGGCGCCTCTACAAGATCCCGGACGACCTGGGCACGGCCGTGAACGTCCAGACGATGGTCTTCGGCAACAAGGGCGAGTCCTCCGGTACCGGTGTCTCCTTCACCCGCGACCCCGCGACCGGCGAGAAGGTGGCCTATGGCGACTATCTCACCAACGCCCAGGGCGAGGATGTCGTGGCGGGCATCAGGAACACCGAGCCCATCGCGGCGCTGGAAGGCGAGATGCCCGAGTGCTTTCGAGAGCTCATGGACATCATGACCAAGCTCGAGAACCACTATCGCGACATGTGCGACATCGAGTTCACCATTGAACAGGGCAAGCTCTGGATGCTCCAGACGCGCGTCGGCAAACGGACCGCCGCGGCGGCCCTGAAGATCGCCGTCGACATGGAGGGGGAGGGCCTGATCGACAAAGAAGAGGCCGTCCACCGCATCGACCCGGAGCAGCTCGACCAACTCCTGCACCCGCAGTTCGACCCCAAGGCCAGTGTGAAGGTGATCGCCAAGGGGATGAACGCCTCGCCCGGCGCGGCCGTCGGCCAGGTGGTCTTCGATGCCGACACCGCCGAGGAGTGGGCCAAGGGCGGCAGACAAGTCATCCTCACGCGCTGGGAGACCACGCCCGACGATCTGCACGGCATGATCGCGGCGCAGGGGATATTGACCAGCCACGGCGGCAAGACCAGCCACGCGGCGGTCGTCGCGCGCGGCATGGGCAAGCCGTGCGTGTGCGGCGTCGAGGCCCTTCAAATCGATGTCGAGAACGGGCGCTTCACGGCGAACGGCCACGTGGTCAACCAGGGCGACGTCATCAGCATCGACGGCACGACCGGGCGCGTGGTGGTCGGCGAGGTGACGCTGGTGCCGCCGACGCCGACCAAGGAGTTCGACACCGTCCTGGGTTGGGCCGACGGGATTCGCCGGCTGGGAGTCAGGACGAACGCCGACACGCCGGACGATGCCGTCAAGGCGCGCCAGTTCGGTGCCGAGGGTATCGGCCTCTGCCGGACGGAGCACATGTTCCTGGGCGAGCGGCTGCCCATCGTGCAGCGGATGATCCTCTCCGAGGACGAGCGCGAGGTCGACGCGGCCCTAGAGGACCTGCTGGCCGTCCAGAAGGAGGACTTCGCC
>CAYWVN010000083.1:5466-6097 GCA_964461725.1 uncultured Coriobacteriia bacterium
CGGCATCTTCAAGGCGATGGACGGCCTGCCGGTCACCATCCGCCTGCTGGACCCGCCGCTCCACGAGTTCCTGCCGAGCGCCCATGAGCTGGACGTGGAGATCACGCGCATGGAGTGCACCGGCGGCGATCCGGAGGAAATCGCCCGCAAGAACAAGCTGTTGGGCCAGGTGCAGAAGATGGCGGAGGCCAACCCGATGCTGGGCCTGCGCGGCTGTCGGCTGGGCATCACGCATCCGGAGATCTACAAGATGCAGGTGCGTGCCATCATGGAGGCGGCCTGCGAGGTGCGCCAGGGTGGCGGCAACCCGGTCGTCGAGATAATGATTCCGCTGGTCGCGCACAAGAACGAGCTCTCCGTGCTCCGCGGCGAGAGCGAGGTGGTCTGCAAAGAGGTCCTCGAGGCCTGCGACGATTCCTTCGCCTACACGATCGGCACGATGATCGAGCTGCCGCGGGCTGCCGTGACGGCCGACGCGATAGCCGAGGACGCGGACTTCTTCAGCTTCGGCCCCAGCGACTGGACGCAGACGCCATTTAGCCTCTCGCGCGACGCGACCCAGGGGAGGTTCTGGCCCCGGTACCGGCACGGCAAACTACTCCCAGGCACACCGTCCGAGACCCCCGCCCCC
>CAYWVN010000084.1:0-5995 GCA_964461725.1 uncultured Coriobacteriia bacterium
GATCGCCCAGACCGCGTGCACGCGGCCCACCGCCGTGTCCTCCGGGTGGGCCTCTCGACTGACCAGCTTGAAGGGCTTGAGGATCCGGACGACTTTCTCGACGCCGCGATACGCGTCGAGCGGCAGGGCCGCCGCCTGCTCCACGTCACCGATCACCAGGATGATGCTCTTGAACTTGCCTTTCGAGACGTGGACCTCGACTCCGACCTCACCCAGACGCTCTACGACGTGCTGGATCTGCTGTTCGTCCGCCCCCTGTTTCATTACGACGATCATCGTGTTCTACCTCCACTGCCTACGAGAACCGGGCTTACCGTGTGGACTCCTGGACCTCTTCCAGAGCGACCACCAGGCGCGCGTTCTCCTCCGGCAAACCGACCGTTACCCTGAGGTGCCTCGGATAGCCAAAGGCACCGCCGGAGCGGGCGATGACTCCCTTCCTCAAGAACGCGTCCATGCACTCGCCGCTATCTATTCGCACGTCGACCAAGATGAAGTTCCCTTCTGTCGGTACATACGCCAACCCAAGGCGGTCGAACTCCCCATACAGGCGGCGCTTCTCGTCCGAATTCAGACGCGCCCGCCTGCGGACTTCCTCCGGGAAGTCGAGGGAACGTTCAGCCGCCACTTGGGCCAGGCTGTTCACGTTGAAAGGCTCGCGGATCTTCTCAACCGCCTGTACCACCCAAGCCGGCGCGGCCCCGTAGCCCACTCTGAGGCCCGCCAGTCCATAGATCTTCGAGAAGGTCCTCAACACGACAACGTTGCCGTCGGGCCGGAAGCGGGCAAACCCGCTCAAGAACCGCTCATCCTCCACGTACTCGTAGTACGCTTCATCGATCACAACCAGGACGTCATCCGGGAGCCCATCCAGGAACGCGTCCAGTTCCTCCCGGTAGACGATCGTACCGGTCGGGTTGTTCGGGTTGGCGATAAAGACCAGCCGGGTACGTTTATCGATCATGCCATTCATGGCCGGAAGATCGTGCCGATAGTCCTGGGTCAGGGGGACCTCGCACGCGTCGGCCCGCCTCATCTTGACGACCGTCGGGTAGACGACGAAGGACGGTTTGGCCATCACGGCCTTGTCGCCCTCACCGAGCACGGCCTGGGCGATCAATCGAATGAGCTCGTTGGAGCCGGCCCCGATGAGCACATTCTCCGAACCGACCCTGAGGCGCCCGGCCAACTTGCCCCTCAGCTCGAAACAGCTCCCATCCGGGTACCGGTTCAACTCGCCCAAGGCACCCTTGATGGCCTCTTGGACCTGCGGGAACGGCGGAAGCGGGCATTCATTGGAGGCCAGCTTCACGACACTCTCCAGCTTCAGCTCACGCTTGACCTCACAGATAGGTTTGCCCGGCGAATAGGGCCCTATGCCTTTCAGCTCCGGTTGGGAGATGTCCTTCATTGCCCGGACTCCTGGACGGTGCGGGAGGGGATGGAACTAGCTCGATTACCAGGCGATTCTAGCACATCGATTCTCGCGGCCTCAATACTCGATGCCGCGCCGCGCACCGATGCCGCTATCGAACGGATGCTTGACAGGCTTCAGTTCGGTGACCAGGTCGCAGGCCTCGATCAGTCGTGCTCCGGCTCCCCGCCCGGTGAGAACGAGCTCCATCTCGGCCGGCCGCTCCGCGATCATCCCCAACACCGCCGCCTCATCGACGGCCCCGATGCTCACCGCAACGCATATCTCGTCGAGAACCACTAGGTCGTAGGACGCGTCCTCTACCGCGCTCCTGACCTCGGCCACCCCACGCTGGACGTCCACCGCGATTGTCTCCAGAGAATCGTGACCCTCGCGAACTAGGTTGTCACCGTAGCGCCGTATCTCGACACTGCCGAGCCCATGGAGAGCGCTCAACTCGCCCGACTCGGGCGATCTCCCTTTGAGGAACTGGCAAACAAGCACCGACGCCCCGTGCCCGGCCGCCCGGAGGGCCAAACCCATGGCAGCCGTGGTTTTGCCCTTGCCGTCTCCGGTATAGAGTTCCGTCAGACCTCGGCCCCAGGGAGTCGAGCGCACGCGGGTCCCTCCTATCTGCCGGGAGTGCCCTTGCCCGCCGAGCCGCGCCCTTCGGACTTCAACCGACCCGCCAGCATCAGCTTCGAGACTTCGGTCATGGACAGCTCCCGGTACTGTCCTGCGGACATGTTGCCCAGTCTGACCGGGCCAAAAGCAAGCCGGCGCAACTTCCGGACGGGGTGGCCGATGCGGGCGAACATACGCCGCACCTGCCGCTTGCGGCCCTCAGAGATGCTTATCATGATCCGGGTGCGGCCCGGTTTCTCCTCCACCACGTCGACAGTGGCGGGTTGCGTCCGGCCGTCTTCCAGGACTATTCCTGCGCGGAGCCTGGACAGGCGCGCCTCTTCGGGCCGTCCCTCGACCTCAGCGACATAGGACTTCATAACCTTGAACCGCGGGTGCGTCAACCGAAAGGCCAGGTCGCCGTCATTGGTCAGCAGAAGCAGGCCTTCCGTGTCCATATCGAGACGCCCGACGGGAAAGAGCCGCGGGTACCTGTCGCCGACGAGGTCGAGCACCGTAGGTCGTCCGCGCTCATCGCTCGCCGTGGTCACGTATCCGCGCGGCTTGTTCAACAGCAGATAGACACGTGGTTCCGATAGCTGCAATACTCGACCGTCGACTTCGACGCTGTCGTTCTCAGCCACGGCCTTAGCTCCAAGGTGATCGATCTTCTCACCATTGACCTTTACACGGCCGTCCAGGATGAGCTGCTCGCACTTGCGCCGAGACGCGACCCCGGCCCGGGCCATGAGTTTGTGCACCCTCTCGGCAGCCACGTTCCTCCCTCGGGCTCGTCCACATGCGTGCGGCCGGTCCAGTCTTAGTTCCCGCCGGGCGCTCCCGTCTGCTCCTCTTGGATCGCCTTGGCCCGGTTGAGCGCCTCGCGGGCCCGTCTCTCCCGGCCCAGCACCTTGTAGAGACTTGCCATCGCCAGGTAGGGTTCGGCGTAGTCTGGTGCAATACTAGCAGACCTTCGATATGCATCGAGGGCCGCGTCCTGCCGACCCAGGCCCTCCTCACACCTCCCCAGCATCAGCCACCCGTAGGCCCGGTCGCTGCGGCGCTCCGTGATGACCGCCCGGAAGACCTTCCGGGCCCGCTCGTAGTAGGTGGCCGACCCGAACACCTGCCCGGCGTAGTAGTAGGTCTCCCCCGTGAGCAGTGGCGTCTCGGGGTCCCACGGGTTCAGCCGCTGGGCGCTCGCGTACTCCGAGAACGCCCGGGACAGCTCCTTTCTGTCTCGGGCGGCCAGCGCGGCCGCGGCGTACCGTTTCCCGGCGGCGTCGTGGGTCCGCGTATCCCAAGGGAACAGCCGCTCGGCCATGGTGTATCGGTCAAGCGCGATCGGAAGCCCGGCCCTCTCGGCCTCCCACCCGGAGCGATACGCTATGTCCGAGGCCGCGTAGCCGGTCGCGCCGGCTACCAACAGAGCGGCCGCGGCCCCCGCCATCCACATGGCTGCTCTTGGCAGTGCCACCTCGCGCGTCTCGGGCCAGAGCAGCCCTCCGGCCGCCCCCAGCATGATGAACGTCAAGTACAGGCTGCTCACCTCGAACATGGTGGTCATCGACACCGCGAGCGCCCCGAGCACACCCAGTGCCGCCGCCGAGCCGATCTTGGACGACCACGTGCGGCGCCTCACGCCTTGCCCCAACCCGCCGGCCAGAGCCGCCGCCAGCCAGACCCACGCCAGCAGTCCAACGGCCCCGTTCTCGGCGGCCACCTGAAGAAAGAAGTTGTGGGGAGCCGTCACGTTCAGACGCTCGGCGATACGGAAGAAGTCCACCGGGTAGAACCAGGCGTAGTAGGCGAACTTGAAGGACCCGGGGCCGAACCCGGCCAGCGGACGCCGGGCGATCATGGGAAGCGTCGTGCGCCACATCACAGTGCGGCCCTGAAACGAACTCAGGTGAGCCACCGATGAGAGCCGCTCCCCCAGGCCCACGGCGCCGGGCGTCGCCAAACCCACGTTGGCCACCACCGCGAGAACAGCCACCATGATGAGTGTGCCAGCAAGCATGCGTTGACGGACAAGACCCCGTCCTACCAAGATCATGATGCCGACCGCCTCGACGGCCAGCACGATCATCGCGGCCCGCGAGGAAGCCGCCACGACGTTCAGCACAATGAGACCGCTCAGTCCGGCCAGCAGATAGGAGGAAGCCGCCGCGCGGCCCTTCTGGCGCAGAGCGACAACCACCACAACCGGCCACCACAACACCATCAGCATACTCAAAGGCGCCGGATTGCCGAACGTGGAGTCAACGCGGCCGGGATCGAACATCGGGCTACCCAACGCGGCATTCAAGAACGGGGCACCCAGCCGCTGAGACAATCCATAGCCGGCCACCAGCGCCACACCAAGCGAACTCCACAGGAGGAACTTCTCCAGCCGTGCGGGACCCAACGACACCCAGACCACCCAAGCGAGGCCACACGCGACAGTCAGATTGAGCAATCCATAGTAGAAGTCCGGCTCCCCGAAGACGGAGACGGCCGGCGAGATAGACGCCGCAGCACCGATCACCCCAGCCAGGACCACCATGCCCATCGGCAACGCGAGCCCCGGCAGCGCCACGGTGCGGGTCCGAGAGCCGTCCGGATGCGGTTCGAAGACGTGGAGGACGACCAGTAGTCCGAGCATGATGCGCGCGATCCACATGCGCGGCGTGCAGAAGGGGTCGGCGGCCTGCGGCAGATAGGCCCAAGGAAGGACGACGGCTCCGACACAGGCGACCGCCAGTCTGGCCCTCGCCCATCCGGACCGGGAATCAGTCATCGGACTCGTCGTCTGAGCACTTGGCCGCGTCCTCGGTCCCGGGCTCTTCTTCGGATACCTCATCCTCCGCGGGCGGGCCACTCCGGAGCTTCTCTTCGATCTGAAGGCGGGTCTCTTCGTCGGGAGCGAACTCGGTGAGCGGGGGAAGGTCTTCCACCCGATCCAAGCCGAAGGCCTCCAGGAAGACCGGGGTGGTGGCATAGAGGATCGGCTGGCCCGGGGAGTCCTGGCGCCCCACTTCCCGCACCAGACCCTTGTCTAGCAGTGAGCTCAGGACGGCCTCGGAATTCACACCTCGGATGGCGCCCACCTGGGCCCGGGTCACCGGCTGCATATAGGCGACGATGGCCAACGTCTCCAGCGCCGCCTGCGTGAGCCGCCGGAAGTCGGACGACAGGACCAACCGCTCGACATGCTGCGCGTATGCCGGATGTGTATAGAGCCGGTAGCCTCCGGCTATTCGTCGCAGCTGCCAACCCCGGTTCTCCGCCGCGTAGGACTCCGACAGACGGTCGAGCTCCGCCTTGACGGCCTTCTCCTCCAACCCGGTGAACTCAGCAAGTCTCGCGGCCGTCAGGGGCTGGTCGGCCACGAACAGAACAGCCTCGAGGGCGCCCGTCAGACCGGGTGACGCGAGGTCTGAACCTGGTTCTTCGGACACGGTCTCCTCCATCGTCATTTCTCTCCCGATCAGCAGGCGGCGGCGAGATCGTTCGCCGTCACCGCGATATCACCGAAGGCGTATGCCTGCGAGATCTGGATCTCGCCCCGCTTGTACAGCTCCAGGATGGACAGGAACGCGATGATGACTTCCAGTCTATCGGCCGCACCGGCCGTCAGCTCTCTGAACGACATCGAGCGCCCGGGTCGCAGCCGAGCTCTGATCCGCTCGATTGGCCCTTCCAGGCTCAACGGAGCCGGTGTGATGTGCTCCGAGTCGATGATCGCCACAGGCTCCCGGAGAAGCGCCTTGACAAGAGCGAGGGAGAACTGCTCGGCGGTCACTCCCTCCAAGAAGTCGGGGAGCCGCCTGGTGAACCGCTCCTCCAGCTCCACCTCCCGGGGATACAGGTTCTTCTGGGCCTCCAGACGAGCCGCCAGCTCGACCGCCACGTTCTTGAACTGCTTGTACTCGATGAGCCTCCGGATGAGCTCTCGGCGGACATCGTCGCCCGACA
>CAYWVN010000085.1:0-5930 GCA_964461725.1 uncultured Coriobacteriia bacterium
CCTGTCCAGGTACTGCTTGGCCGAGAGCCCCATCTGCGTCTTGGCCGCAACCGCTTCCCTCAGGATGTCCCCCGTCGAGATCTGCGGCGTACCATACTCGGCCGCGACCTTCTTCGCCTGCGTCCCCTTGCCGGCGTCGGGCGCCCCCAGGAACATGATGTTCATGACCGCAGCTCCCACTCGCAGACGCCTATTTCAGGAACCCCTCGTAGTGACGCATCATCAGCTGCGATTCCAGTTGGTTCATAGTCTCCAGAGCGACACCAACCGTGATCAGCATGGAGGTCCCGCCGAACTGTTCGAAGAACGGGACGTTGGTCCCCACCAGGAGAATCACCGGCAGCACCGCCACCGCCGCCAGGAATACCGCGCCGGGCAACGTGATCCGGGACAGCACTTTGTCCAGGTGCACCGCGGTCGGTCGCCCCGGCCGCACTCCCGGGACGAACGCGCCGGACTTCTTCATGTTGTCGGCGATATCAATCGGGTTGAAGACGATCGCCGTATAGAAGTACGTGAAGAACATGATGAAGGTGCCGTAAAGGACCAGGTACCACGCCGACGGCGGAGACAGCAGTTCGGCCGCCGACTGGAGGGCCTTGTTGGGCATGAACTTGGCGATAGTCGCCGGAATCAGCAGGATTGATGAGGCAAAGATGATCGGAATGACGCCGGCCGAGTTCACCTTGAGGGGGATGTAGGTGCTCTGCCCGCCGTACACCTTCCGTCCGACGATGCGCCTGGCATACTGCACCGGGATACGCCGCTGCCCCCGCTCGATGAAGACGATGCCGACTATCACGGCCACCATGATGACGACGACCAGCACCAGCATAGGCGCCGTACTGATGGTCATAGTCTGATAGACCCCCGCCGGGAAGCGGGAGATGATGCTGGCGAAGATCAACAGGCTCATGCCGTTGCCGATGCCGTATTGCGTGATCAGCTCGCCCAGCCACATGATGAGCGCCGTCCCCGCCACCAACGTGAGCACGATCGTCACCTGGATCAGCAGGCTCAAGTTGGTATTCAGGTTCAACCTGAAGAAGTTCAGTAGCGCGACCGACTGCACCAGAGCCAAAGCGAGCGTGAGATAGCGCGTGACCTGGGTGATCTTCTTCTGACCTACTTCGCCTTCCTTGGACCACTCCTCCAGCTTAGGAACGACGATGGTCAGGAGCTGCATGATGATGGTGCTCGTGATGTAGGGCATGATGCCCAACGCGAAGACCGCGAACTCGGAAAGCGCCCCCCCCGCGAAGAGGTCCATCAGTCCCAGCAGTCCGCCGCGCCCGAAGAGATCCTTCAGAGCGGAGACGTCGATGCCGGGGACCGGGACGTGCGCCCCGAAGCGATAGACGGCGATCAAGGCCAAGGTGAACAAGATTCGCTTGCGCAGATCTGGCACCTTAAAGGCGTTGCGGATCGCCTCGATCACTGCAGCACCTCGCACTTCCCTCCGGCCTGCTCTATCCCTTTGATGGCAGTGCCGCTGAAGGCATGTGCTTTGACGTTGAGTTTCTTGGCGGGCTCACCGCGTCCCAGAACCTTGACCGGCCGGGCCGCCTTGGCGATGATGCCCCGGGCGGCCAGCTCCTCCGGCCCCACGGAAGCGCCTTCCTCGAACACACTCAGACGTTCCAGGTTGACGATCTGGAACTCCTTCTTGAAGGGATTGCGGAAGCCGGGGAGTTTCGGCACGCGCCGCTGGAGCGGCATCTGCCCGCCCTCGAACCCGGCGCCTTTGCCGCCGCCTGAGCGTGAGAGCTGCCCTTTCTGTCCCCGGCCACTGGTCTTGCCGTGGCCGGACGAGGTCCCCCGCCCGACGCGCTTGCGCTTCTTGGTTGCCCCCGCCGGGGGCTTCAGATCATGCAGTCTCATCCGATTCGACCTCTAGTCCGCTTCTGTCACCTGGAGCAGATGCGACACCTTGCGCACCATGCCCCTGATCTCCGGTGTGTCGTTCTGCTCCACCGTATGGTTGATGCGCCTTATGCCCAGCGCGCGAACCGTCGCCCGCTGGTTCTCAGGGCGGCCTATGAGGCTCCGCACCTGTGTAATCCTAAGCTTCGCCACCGTCCGCCTCCATGCCGAGCACTTGTTCGCGCGTGAGCCCTCTCGCCCGCGCCACGTCGTCCGCCGATTTCAAGTTCCTCAACCCGTCCATGGTCGCCTTCACCATGTTGATGGGATTGGCCGAACCCAGCGACTTAGACAGCACGTCGCGCACGCCGGCCAGCTCGAGGACCGCCCGCACCGGGCCGCCTGCTATGACTCCGGTCCCGGCCGACGCGGGCTTCAATAGCACCGAGCCCGCTCCGAAGTGGCCGATCACCTCGTGGGGAATGGTCGACTTCTTGCGCACGACGTCGATCATGTTCTTGCGCGCCCGCTGGACGGCCTTCTGGATGGCAATAGGCACTTCGCGGCCCTTGCCGAAACCGACCCCGACCCGGCCGTTGCGGTCGCCCACGACGACCAGCGCGCTCAAGTTGAAGCGGCGGCCGCCCTTGACCACCTTGGACACGCGGTTGATGTTAACGACCTTCTCTTCGTATTGAACGACCTCTGTCCCGGGTCTCTGAGCCACTCAGTTCCTCCTTGCCATTGGGCCGCCTGTGCCGACTGTCTCGGCAGAGCCGCCTAGAACTCCAAACCGCCCTTCCGGGCGCCGTCGGCCAGGGACTTCACCCGGCCATGGAACAGGTTGCCTCCGCGATCGAAAACCACCGCCGAGATGCCTCTCTCCCGGCACCGCTTGGCGATGAGCTCACCGATCTGGGTAGCCGCCTCGACCGTGCCGCCGGCTCCCAGCGATCCCTTGATCTCCTTGTCGATCGAGGATGCGCTGACCAGGGTGGCCCCGGTATCATCGTCAATCACCTGCGCGTACATATTGGCGTTGCTCCGAGACACGCAGAGCCTCGGGCGGTCGGCCGAACCGGTCACGCGCTTGCGCACGCGCCGGTGCCTTCTCAGTTTGGCCACAGTCTTAGCCGCGGTCTTGCCCACCTTGACAACCTCCCGACCTACTTGGCGGTCTTGCCCACCTTGCGCCTCACGTACTCATCCACGTAGCGTATGCCCTTGCCCTTGTAGGGCTCGGGCTTCCTGATGGCCCGGATCTTGGCGGCCGTCTCCCCGACGACCTCCTTGTCCGCGCCCTTGACGATGATCTTGGTCTGGTGCGGAAGTTCGAAGGCTATCCCGGCCGGGCACTTGACCGCCACCGGGTGCGAGTATCCCGCCAGGACCTCCAGGTCCTGGCCCTTCATCGAGGCCCGGTAACCGACGCCCACGATCTCCAGCTCCTTGGTGTAACCGGTGCTCACGCCGACGACCATGTTGGACACCAGCGTCCGCACCAGCCCATGGAGCGACTTGTGCAACTTGCTGTCGGATGGCCGCGTCACCACGATCTCCGAGTCCGCCTTGGTCACGGTGATGTCGGTCGGGAACGTCCGCTCCAGCTCCCCCAAGGGACCCTTCACCTTGACGTGACCGCCGTCTACCTGCACTTCCACTCCGGCCGGTATCGGCACGGGGTTCTTGCCTATCCTTGACATAGTCTCTTCCCGTCTACCAGATGTAGCAGAGCACCTCGCCGCCCACGCCTTGCTTGACCGCCTGACGGTTGGTGATGACGCCTCTGGAGGTCGACATTATCGCAATCCCCAGCCCGCCCAGCACGCGCGGAATCTCGTCCTTGCCTGCGTACACGCGCAACCCCGGGCGGCTGATGCGCCTGAGGCCATTGATTGCCCGCTCACGCTGGAGCGAGTACTTGAGCTTCAAGCGCAGTGTCTCATGCGAGTTGGCGACCGCGGACTCAAAGTCGACGATGTAGCCCTCATCTTTGAGGATGCCCGCGATCTCCGTCTTCATCTTGGACGCCGGCATCTCCACCGTCTGGTGGCGCGCCTTGCTGGCGTTCCGAATCCTCGTCAGCATGTCGCCAATAGGATCGGTCATGCTCATACTTCAAACCTCCAACGTCTGCGGCCGCAACTCAATTCGGCCACCCTATCACCAGCTGGCCTTCTTCAGCCCCGGAACCTCGCCCCGGTGGGCCAGCTCCCTGAGGCAGATACGACAGAGACCGAACCTTCTCAGCACCGCGCGCGGTCGCCCGCACCGGTTGCACCGAGTGTACTCGCGCACGGCGAACTTCTGCCGGCGACGCTGCTTGTTGACCAGCGCTTTCTTGGCCACTAGCCGACCTCCTTGGCCGTCTTCGCGATCCTCTTCTTGAACGGCATACCGAACGCCTTGAGCAACGCGAACCCCGCGTCGTCGTCGTTTGCCGTCGTCACCATGATGATGTCCATGCCCCTGGTCTTGTCGACTTTGTCGTAGTCGATCTCCGGGAAGATGAGCTGCTCGTCCACGCCCATCGAGAAGTTGCCGCGGCCGTCCATCCCGTTGGGCGACAGCCCGCGGAAGTCACGGATCCTGGGCAGCGCGGCGCTGATCAGACGATCCAAGAACTCGTACATCCGGTCGCCCCGGAGCGTCACCTTGGCGCCAACCGGCATGCCCTCGCGGATCTTGAACCCGGCGACGGACTTGCGGGCCTTGGTGATCACGGCCTTCTGGCCGGTGATGATCGCCAGGTCGACCAGAGCGCCGTCCAGCGCCTTGCCGTCCTGGGAGGCCTCGCCGACGCCCATGTTGACCACGATCTTCACAAGACGCGGCACCTGCCACTCGTTCTTCAGCCCAAGCTCCTTCATCAGGGCCGGGATGATCTCTGTTTTGTGCTTCTCTTTGAGCCTAGGAGCCATGTCGTATGCGTCCGTTCTTTCCGTCTCTACTTGTCGATGCTCTTCTCGCACTTGCGGCAGATGCGGACCTTGTGACCGTCCTTCTCCGCCAGAAAGCCCACCCGGGTGCGCTCCCCGCAGCTCGGGCAGACCAACATCACGTTGGACAGCCTGACCGGCCCTTCGCGCTGGGCGATGCCGCCCTGCGGGTTCTTCTGGCTCGCGCGGGTGTGCCGCTTGACCATGTTCACGCCTTCGACAATCAACCGATCCTTCTTGGGCTGGGCCACCAGCACCTTGCCGCGCTTGCCCTTGTCCTTGCCCGAGATGACCTCGACCTTGTCACCCTTCTTGAGCTTCAAACCAGCCATGTCCTCTACTCTTCCTTCTTCACCGGTGGACCTTGCCGCCCTCTAGAGCACTTCCGGCGCCAGAGAGACGATCTTCATGTAGTTGCGGTCTCTAAGCTCCCGTCCCACCGGGCCGAAGATGCGCGTGCCGCGCGGGTTCTTCTGCTCGTTGATGAGCACAGCCGCGTTCTCATCGAACCGGATATACGAACCGTCGGGACGCCGCACCGGCTTGTTGGTGCGGACGACGACCGCCTGGACGACCTCACCTTTGCGCACCGAACCGCCGGGTATCGCCTCCTTGATGGTGCCGACGATCACATCTCCGATGGACGCGTAGCGCCGGCCGGAACCGCCCAGCACACGGATGCACAGAATCTCTCGCGCCCCCGTGTTGTCGGCTATCTTGAGTCTCGATTCTTGCTGGATCACTGCCGCTCTCCACTTGTGGCCCGGTCCCCGGGCTCGGCTACTTGGCCTTCTCGATGATCTCCACTACCCGCCACCGCTTGTCCTTGGACAGCGGGCGGGTCTCCGTGATCCTGACCACGTCGCCGGCCGTGCACTGGTTCTCAGCGTCGTGCGCCTTGAACTTGGACGTCCGCTTGATGGTCTTCTTGTACAACGGGTGGCGAACGAGCGACTCGACCGTCACGGTGACGGTCTTGTCCATCTTGTCGCTCACCACGCGCCCCACACGAACCTTGCGACTGCCTCGCTCTGTCATATCAGGCCACACCTTCTCCGGTTACTCTCCGGCCGCCTGCGTCTTGGCCGCCTCGGTCTTGGCCACCTCGGTCTTGGCCGCGAGCTCTTT
>CAYWVN010000086.1:0-5694 GCA_964461725.1 uncultured Coriobacteriia bacterium
ATCGACCGCGCCACCTACGACGCGTGCCTGGACACGCGTGACTACGGCCGGCGGAAGTAACGGCACCGCGGGTCTGGTTCAAGGCGGTCTTCGAGGCCATCCTTCATGTCCTGACCGCGTGATAGACTACCCGTTACGAGGGCCAGACGCGCTCGCAGGAGGCACGGTCCCATGACCTTATCGCCCCGATTCACGATCACGAACGCTATTGCGGGAGCGCTCACCAAGATCGAGCGTGCCCGTGGCTTCCTTGACGCGGCCAGGCTATCGGAGGATTGGATCGCCGAGATGCAGGCCAGGGCGCTCGTCCTGGAGGCCCACTACACGACGCACATCGAGGGAACGCGGCTCACCTTGGAGCAATCCGAGAGACTCATGGGCGGCGAATCCGTCCCCGACGCCGACCCAGAAGACACTCGCGAGCTGCTGAACTATCGCAAGGCCTTCGACTTGGTCGCCGGCTACCTGGGAAGCGGCGAACCGATCACTGAGGCACTTATCCGAGAAATCCACAAGCGTCTCGTCGAAGGCGTGCGCGGCAACTCCGCGGCACCGGGCGTGTACCGCTCCGTCCAGAACTACGTCGTCAACTCCCGGACGCGTGAAATCATCTACACGCCGCCACCACCGGAAGAAGTCGCGCCCATGATGGTCGACCTCGTCGCATGGCTGGGCGCTCCGTCTGGCACGGGTCCGGCGCGCGGCACCGCTTCCCACATCAGCCCCGTGGTGGTCGCCGGCGTCGCCCAATACGAGTTGGTGCACATCCACCCGTTTCTCGACGGCAACGGCCGCACGGCCCGGCTCCTGTCCACACTCTGCCTGTACCGTTCCGGATACGATTTCAAGAAGCTGTTCACCGTCAGTGAGTACTACGACCGGGACCGGCCGGCTTACTACCGCGCCATTAGGAGCGTGGCCGAGCACGCAATGGACCTCACCGGGTGGTTGGAGTACTTCACCGACGGGCTGGCCACCCAGATGCGCGAGGTGCAGGTGCGCGGTGAGCGCGTCATCAAGCGCGATGTGCTGGCAGGGAAGCACGGCCTATCCGAACGGCAACGCGCTGCGCTCGGGGTGGCTCTGGAACTTGGCCGGCTGACGGTGCGCGATCTCCAGGCCCTGTATCCCGAGACCAGCCGCCGCACGCTTCAGCGTGAGCTAAAGGCCCTGGTGGAACTGGGCCTGCTCGTCCAAGAAGGAGCCACGAACCGCCTGTACTACAGGCTGATGGAAACCAGCTAGGGAACGCTCACCGGCCCGCCGCTGACCAAGGAATCTGCGCCGGTCGGATCCTCGAAGGCCCGAGATCACCCCCCCGGCAACTTGCGACAGACTCGCGACAGAACTGGCGACAGACTCGCGACAGAACTGGCGACTCTTCCACGCCGCCAGGGAAGGCGCACGCACGATCGTCGCGCTGGCCAACGAGTACGGGGCGTTCATGCTGAGGAATGCTCTTGCCCTCGCCATCGTCCTCGACAAGGAAGACGGCGACCTCGGCTTCTGAACGGACACGCCTTCGCGGACTCTCACTCGAGCCAAGGGCATGACCCAGATCGCTCGCGAGACGGGCCTTGGCCGGGAGAGCCTCTACAAGGCGCTGTCGGCCGACGGCAATCCCGAGTTCGCCACGGTCCTCAAGGTCGTCCGTTCACTCAGACTCAAGCTCCACGCCAAGGCCGGCTAGTGGCGCTACTTCGCCGCCAGCCGCCAGAGGGAGTCGACCGGCAGCGCCCAGAGGCGGTCGCCATGCGGCACGGCGGCGGACCCGGTGTGCAGCAGGATTCCCCGGTGGAAGCGCCTGCCCAGCAGCTCGCGCAACGCTTCCAGTCCGCGCCAGTCATTGCGCCCCGGCGACTCGCCCGCTTTGACCTCGATTCCCACGACCCGTCCGTCACGGCCCTCGAGCACCAGATCGACCTCCCGGTCACCCGCCCGGAAGTGCATCATCTCCGCCGTCCTGGGCGGCAGCGAAATCTGCTTCAAGAGCTCCACGGCGACGAAGTTCTCAAGCACGGCGCCCAGCGTGTTCGGGTCGTCCACCAGCCGGGCGGCGTCCACGCCGAGCAGATACGTCAGCAAACCGGTGTCGACGAGCATCGGCTTGGGCGCCTTGATCAGCCGACGGGCGACATCCCCGCTCCACGCCGGTACCATCCGTACGACGTACGCAAGTTGCAGAAGCGACAGATAGCGCTCGACGGTCATCCGGTTCATCTGGAGCGTGCGTGCCAGGTCGGCCATGTTGAGTAGCCCCATCCTGCGCGCCGCGAGGACGCCGAGCAGCCGCGGGATGGCCAAGCGGTCGGCGATGTCGGCAAGCCGGGGCACATCGCGCTCGACGATGGTGGCTAGATAGGCATCGGCCCACATCCGACGCACGGTCTCGTCGCCCGCCAAGACGGCGGGCGGAAAGCCTCCCCGTACGATCCGGCGCGCCAGGTCGGCCCGGCTCGTCACGCCCTCGGACAGCCGCATCGGCCCCTTGGAGAACACCGCATCCATGAACCCTCCCGGAGCGCTGTCAATCTCCGCCTGGCTGAGAGGCAAGAGCGGCACGATGAACATCCGGCCGGCCAGCGCGTCGGATAGCTTCGGCAGATGCAACACGTCCGCTGAGCCGGTCAGCAGGAAGCGTCCAGGCCGTCTGTCCCGGTCCACACTGAGTTTGATGGCGCGGAAGATCTCGGGTGTCCGCTGGACCTCATCGATGATGACGCGGTCCCCGCGCGACAGCACGAAACCCTGCGGGTCGCCGGCGGCGGCGGCGTAGGTCTGGACGTCGTCGAGCGTGAGGTAGGTGCCGGCCAGCCCCTCGTCGGCGAGCTGCCGGGCGAGCGTGCTCTTGCCTGACTGACGCGGCCCGACGATCAGGGTGACCGGCGCGTTCGCCAGAGCGGTGACGGCCGCGTCGCGCGCGAACCGGGTGTACAGCGTTGACGCCATGACGGCCTCTCCGTAGGCGCGTTCTCCATCAGGCTGGATGAGCCTCCGACTGTGTGTATCTTGCACAGATGATGTGAGATGTGTCAACAGCGCCAACCCAGCCTAGCTGGCGGTCTCACGTGACGCCGATTCCACCACCGCTCACTGCGTAGCCCATCGCTTGGTAGCCTTTCAAGCGTCGCTCGTACATGCGGGCCAGCATCGGGACATTCGTGTCGGCATAATCGTATATCCGCACCACCTGCTTGTCGGCGCGCACGCGATGGAGACGGCCGGCGTACTGCTGCAAAGTACCCCTCCATGAGATCGGCAGCGCAAGAAAGAGCGCATCAAGGCGCGGGTCGTCGAAGCCCTCGCCGATGCATCGGCCGGTGGCTATCAGCACACGCGGCTCATCGGCGGGGATAGACGCCAACTGTTCGGCGGCGGCACGCCGCTTCGCCGTCGTCAGCCGGCCGTGCATCACAACCACGCGCAGGCCCAGAGCGGTCAGCCTCTCAGCCAGGTGGTCCACATGCTCGGTGCGCTCGGTAAGGACCAGCGGAGAGCTGCCTGACTCCACCGCGGACAGGACGTCTCCGGCAATCAAGTCGTTGCGACCGTTGTCCCGCGCCAGAACTCCATAGAGCCCCTGAATGCCGAGGTCGGTGCCGCTCCCGTCCAACGAGAAGGCGGTGCGTCTAGCGATGACGACCCGTTCGAATGGCGTGTGGGCCGCATGCTTCCCCGTGTTCGAGCCAAACCGTATGGGGCCGCACTGCATCGTGATGATCGGGTGATGTCCGTCCTTTCGGAAAGGCGTGGCGGTCAAACCAAGCACGTATCGGGCCTTCGCAGCCTTGAGCACCCGCTCAAACGTGAACGCCGGGATGTGGTGGCATTCGTCGACGATGACCTGCCCGTACTCCGCCACGCAGTCTTTGACCTGCCCCTTGTGACCGAGCGTCTGTAGTACGCCGATATCGACTGTGCCTGTGAGCTTGGCCTTTCCTCCGCCGATCTGCCCGATCGAGTCGAGGGGCAGGTCCAGAAAAGCGGCGAGCCGCTCCCGCCACTGATCCAGGAGCTGGCGCCGATGCACCAGCACGAGCGTGTTCACGCCGCGTCTGGCGATCAACCAGGCCGCGATGACTGTCTTGCCAAAGGCGGTGGCGGCGCTCAGGACTCCGATGTCGTGAGGCAACAGGGCTTCCGCGGCCTCCAGTTGGCCGGGCGTGAGCCGGCCTCGAAAGGCCAAGTCGATGGCCGTGCCGGCAAAGCGCTCGTCGGCCACGCACGTGTTGATGCCGCAAGAGCTAAGGAGGTCCAACACGTCTTGGAGGCAGCCGCGGGGCAGCCCGATGTGATGGGCGAATTCCTCGGCGCAGGAGATCACGCGCGGCTTGCCGAACGTGGAAAGCCGCATGGCCTGGGCCTTGTAGTACTCGGGATTCTGAAAAGCCGCCAGGCGGCACAGCCGGTTGAGCAGGGAAGACGGGAGGCCCTTCGTGCCCACGTAGACCATGTTGCTGTGGACGATGTCAACGGTTTCCGGGAAAGGGCCGATGATGACCCTCTCCGGCAACCTGCCGGATGGCGGCAGCGCCCAGGGCGGCGCGGCGGCCTCATCGTCGAGGTTCTCTATCCGCACGCCGATGATCGACCCAGCCGCGGCGGCCTCGCGGACGACCGTGTCCAATCGCTCGGCACCCACCCTCCCGATGCCGGACAGAAGAGTCCACTGGTCTGGGTAGGGCTCAAGGTTATCATCGAGGAAGAGGCTGTTTCCGAAGCCGCGGACATCGTGTTGGAGGGGTAGGGCGATGAGATTGCCGAACCCGCCCTTCGGCATCGTGTCCTGGTTGGGGAAGAGGCGGTCGTAGGAGTCCAGCCCGATCTGGTGGCGGAGCTCCATGGCATTGGTCAAGACAGCGCAACCGAACCTGCGCGCCTGACGCGCTGCGACGGCTCTGTCAAAGAAGAACCAGACGTGGGCGCCATTGCCTGAGCGGGAGCGCTCCACGGCGACCGGGAGACCCATCTCCCGGCAGGTCTCTACGAAGGCTGACACATCATCCTGCCAGCAGGTCTTGTCGAAGTCAACGACCAGGAAGCGGCAGGTGTCGTCGGCCAAGAGGGGGTAGGTCCCGACGACGTGCTTTCCTGTGAGGTGGCCGAAAATCACAGCGTCCGTCAGGGGCAGGAGCTCGCGGTGCGCACAATCTGGGCACCTGACCTTTGGTTTGGCGCAAAGCCGGGAGTCCCACTCGTGCTCGCACGCAGGACTGTAGCCGGAACGGTCGTTTCGGCTCTCCCAGCGAACGGCATAGGCGTCCTCACGGCCGCGGAAGAGGCCTGCGAAGAAGGCGACCTTGGATTCCGAGGGCGATGCTTCCGAGAGTGCGGCCGCGGGACGTAGACCTTTGGCCGGAAGGGGTGTTCTGCCCGTCGCTGATGAACCGGCGCGGTCGCTGCGGGGGGTCTTGAGAACCCGGGCGACCTCGTTCACCTTGGGAGCATGCCGGTCGGCTTCCTCGCGGTCTCCCCTGGCGAGCTCGAGCAGCTCTTGCAGGCGGGAGTTCTCGTGCCGCAAGCGCTCGCACTCGGCCAGGACGTCCTGGAGTTGCTCCTCTAGCGACTTGTCTGGCAGCGGTGTCCTCCTCGCGCGCTACCTGTGGCGCCGGTGTGTCGATATTCTCTCACAAGCCGCAGCAGTATTGTATGTGTGCCGACCCTGCGCCGGCGTTTGGTCGTTCGCCATGAGAA
>CAYWVN010000087.1:0-5607 GCA_964461725.1 uncultured Coriobacteriia bacterium
TGATGTCGCCGCGGGTGCGGATCTCCTTGGTGACCTTCTTCAGGCGCTCCTCGAACTCGCCGCGGTACTTGGAGCCGGCGACCAACGCGGCCAAGTCCAGCGTGTAGATCTGCCGGTTGCGCAGCATCTGCGGAACGTCGTTGGCCGCCACGCGCTGGGCTAGGCCTTCCACGACCGCCGTCTTGCCCACGCCGGGCTCTCCCAGGAGAACCGGGTTGTTCTTGGTGCGGCGCGTGAGTATCTGCATCACGCGCTCGATCTCGGTCAACCGGCCGACCACCGGGTCCAGCTTGCCCTCCCGGGCGAGTTGGGTGAGATTGCGGCCGTACTCGTCCAAGATCGAGGGTGCCGCCTTGGTGGCCAGCCCCTGGTCGCGGCTCTCCGTACCTGTGCTGTAGTAGTCGGACAAGAGCTGGATGACCTGGTTGCGGACGCGCTCAAGATCCGCGCCAAGATCGATCAAGACCTGGGCGGCGATGCCCTCGCCCTCGCGGATCAATCCTAGAAGGACATGCTCGGTACCGATGTAGTTGTGGCCCAACTGTAGCGCCTCACGTAGCGAGAGCTCCAGCGCCTTCTTGGCCCGCGGGGTGAACGGGATGTGGCCCACTTGGGTCGCCGTCCCGCGGTCGACCAGCTCCTCGACCCGGGAACGCACGCCTTCCAGGCTGATGTTCAGGTTCTCCAGAGCCTTTGCCGCAACACCTTCTTCCTCGCGGATAAGGCCGAGCAAGAGGTGCTCCGTGCCTATGTAGTTCTGGTTGAGCAGTCTCGCCTCTTCTTGCGCGTAGACCACCACGCGGCGAGCCCGCTCGGTGAACCGTTCAAACATCGGACTATCTCCCTTCGGCGCCGGCCGGAAAGCCGGTCAAAATATAGTTCCATTCTAGCACGCCCACGCGAGAGATACGCGGAATGTGACGCCTATCGCGGCGGGCCCTAGATTTCCGCGGCCCGCCGAAAGCGCTCCGCGACAAGATCGCGGTCGAGCGAAGCCAGGAACCAACCGGCGCGCGGGCCGGCGGCCTTGCCGAGAAGCGGCAAGTAGACCGCCTGGAACGACGCTTTGGCGGACAGTCCCAGCGACGAGCCGGTCTCGTGGATGGCTTCGTGTAGGGCCTCCGCGTTCCACTCGGTCCCGGCCAGCCGCTCCGCCAGGGCCGCGAGGAGCGCCTTCTGGTCGGACGAGAGCTGCTGGGCGGCCGCCGGCAGCTCCGTCTGCAGCGAGAACCTGTAGGCATCCGGCGCGTACTTGTCCAGCCAGCGGGCAGCCCGGGCGATCCAGGGCATGATGTGCTCGCGGTCGGCTGAGCCCAGCGCATACCCGCTGCGCCGCAGCACCTCGACTGTGGCGTCCTCATCCCGCGCGGCCGTCTGGAGAGCGACCACCAAGTGCCCGAACGGCACCTGGACCGGGCGTTCGGCCGGTGCCCGCCCCGAGACCTGCGAGAGCTCGTAGATGCGCCGCCCCAGTCCGTCGGCGGCGCCGTCATAGTACTGCCGCTCCAATTCATGGTAGTCGTTGATGAGCTGGACCAGTCCCGTGCCCGAATCGAACTCGATATGGCGCTCCGGCTTGACGCGCACAATCAGGAACCTCACGATCTCCGGCGGCACGACCTCCATGAGATCGGAAACGGACACCGCCACCCCCGTGGAGCTGGCCATCGCCCCCTGGCCCCTGAGGTTTATCCATTCATAGGCAAGCCCGAGTGGAGGCTGGGCCTGGAACACTTTGCCTGACACAATCTGCCCGGTGTCGAACGAACCGCCGGCCGCCGCGTGGTCCTTGCCGAACGGCTCGACGGTCACCCCGAAGACCTTCCAGCGGGCCGGCCAGTCGATGCGCCACGGGAGCTTGGCGCCCCCTTTGGAGTAGTCGGCCGTCCCCTCCTTGCCGCATTCCCCGCACACGTAGTCGACCCGGGTCTTGGCTGAATCGACCGCCGTGAGCCGGGTGGTCGTCATGCGCCCGCAGGACTCGCAGACCGGCTGCAGCGGCGCCCAGTCTTCGGCCACCTCGCGACCGCTGACATCGCGGAGGATGTCCCGAATGCCGTCCGCCCCTGCCAGAGCGCTGGTAATCTCCTCCTGGAACGAACCCGCCCGGTACCGCTCGTGCGCCTTCACCACCTCGGCCTCGATCCCCAGAGACGGCAGCGCCTCCACGAAAGGCGCCAGGAAATGCTCGGCGTAGGACTCGTGACCGTCGCCGGCCGGGTCCGGGATATCGCAAAGGGGACGGCCCACGTACTCGCTGTAGCTCTCCGGCAGGAACGGATAGACGCGGCGCAGTGGATCGAAAGTGTCGGCGATGTAGACGAGGCGCGCGCGCGCGCCCTGGGCCGCCAAAGCCCGGCGGATCGCGTCGGCCGTCACGACCTCCCGCACGTTTCCCACGTGGATGGGCCCTGACGGCGTAATCCCGGTCGCGACCACCTGCTCCTTGTCGCGTCCCCATTTGCGGATGACTTCGGCGGCAAACGCGTCCGCCCAGTGTGTGACTCTCGGAGGCATGCGGCACTCGTTTCGCCCGGGCTTCGAGTAGAGAGATTATGTCACAACAAAGCCGCCGGCAGGTACATGTCTGGCGGCATGTGCTGCGTCAGCTTCTGGCCGCTAGCGCTTGATCTGGATGACCTCGTACTCGACCGTGCCCTCGGGCACCTCGACGGCCACTCGATCGCCCACCTTCCGCCCGATGATGGCCCGCCCGACCGGCGACTCGTTGGAGATGCGGTGGTTGGACGGATCCGCCTCGACCGAGCCGGCCAGCAGATACTCCTCGATTTCACCCGAGTCCAAGTCCCGCAGCCTCACGGTGGACCCGATGGCCACAGCGGAGGTCTTCACCTTGCGACCCTCGATCACCTTAGCCCGGGAGAGGAGCTCAGTCACCTGACTGATGCGCGCTTCGACGAACGCCTGCTCGTTCTTGGCGTCATCGTACTCGGAGTTCTCCGAGAGATCGCCGAAAGCAATCGACTCCTTGATCCGCTCGGCCACCTCCCGGCGCTTCTGGTGAGTGAGCGTCTCGAGCTCCTCGGTCAACTGCTTGAATCCATCCTTGGTTAGGATTACTTCGTCTTCCATTGCCTCATACTCCCAAGAACCGCCTCGTCGGGCTCCGCCGATACAACCCGCGACCCGGCCATCGTCCGACTCTCCGACCGGTGCCGGAATCGCGCAGCGGGCGTCATTATAGGGACCGGCAGCCGACTTGTCAAAGAAACGTTGTCGGCCGATGACTACGACTCGAACAGGCTCGTTGCCGCACCGATGACGTTCACCAGCTCGCCGACATCGATATTGTCCAGCGGGACGAGCAGCGTCACCACCTGCCGGTGCGCGATGCGCCCTTCCTGGAACCAAGCGACGATGCGGTTCAAGTTCTCACCCGATATCACTCGGATCGATGTGTACAGGTTCCTGCTGCGGACGGCCGCCTTGAAGATATCGCAGCTGACTTGCCCGTCGACCACGAACACCCCGGCGCTATCACCTGAGAGTTTCTCCTGCGCTTCCGCGAGCGCTCCGACGTAGCGTTTGGCATGTTCAAGCTCGGGGGCCTCGTCCACAAGTCGCACTAGGATGATGACACCGGTAGGAGATTTCCATACGCCGCCCGCCTCGACCTTGAAGCCCAGCTTGACGCCCGCTTCGTCGATCCGGCTCCGGAAATCCTCGACCGGCGCAACCTCCGCGGTCTCTATCGGCCCTGCTGCCCCTTCGCCCTCTTCAGCATCGCCCAGCGTCCGCAGGTCTTCGCACAGAGCCTCCTTCGCGTCCATCGTCAGAAGCTCGGCCAGACGGGGATTGCTGACCTCTAGAGGGATACCGAACACTTCGAGCACTTTGTACCTCTTATCTGGTCCTGATTTCTCATCCTCTTCGGTCACGGGTCCACCTCCTCCTTAGCCAGCAAGCCTATTGATTCTTCGGCCATTTGACCGTGCACCTTGAATCCGGACGCCTATCGTAGCACGTCGCCTAGCTCCCGCCGAACCAACCCCGGACCGTGCCAAAGACCCACGCCAAACCGGCCCCGGCGGCCATCCAGACGGCAAACACCACAAGGCCGCCCACCGCCCCGTCGGACGGCGGCCCAAGCACGCGCTGCGCTACGACCAGAACGACAGCGGCGGCCAGCGCCCCGAGGGCGATGCGTCCCGCGAGAGTGACCCAGCCGGGCGGGCCAGATAAGTTCATGAGCCGATAACCTCCGTCGATCTGCCGTTGCCGCCGTTCTTGCCGCGGCAGGCGCATTTGCGGCCGCGAACACTTGACTGAGCGTCGGACAAGATATACCTTGTGTCTAGCCCCAAGAGGCCGCTAGGCAACCTTGTCCGAGAGCCCAGGTTCGATGGACAAGAGTCCCGAAAGCCACTTGGGGCTCTCTCTTTTCTCGGCCACGCCGCCACCTGTCAGTCGGCCCGACGGCGGGTGTTCGTGAGAACGCGCGTGGTGCACCGTCGGGTGAGCGGCAGGCGCGACGCATCCGTACAGAACTGCAGGTAGTGCGGCCTCTTCGCCCACGTGACGATGGCCATCGCCTTCTGAAAATAGCCCAAAAGGGCGCGCTCGACCGACACCCGGTAGAACTCCTCGGCCCGCCGGCTGCCGCCTCTTTCGCGCGCCGCCCGGGCGATGCAGCGGGCGGCTATCTGCCCACTCTCCAGCGCATACGCGATACCTTCCCCGCTGAACGGGTTCACCATGCCGCCGGCATCGCCGGTCAGGAGCAGCCCGTCGCCGGCCTGCACCCCGGCGCCCATCCCGATCCTGAGCGGGGCCGCCTTGAACGGGCTCACGCGGGTAGCGCCGCGCAGAGCGTCGGCAAAGTCGCCATCCTCCGATAGCAGACGCGCCAGGAGATGCTTGAGCGGTGCGCCGAGCGAGGGCGTGTCCCCGGAAAGCGCCCCTATGCCGACATTCGCCCGGCCGTCACCCATCGGGAATATCCACGCATAGGCGGGCAGGCTGTAGTCGTACAGATAGAAGTGCAGGCGGGGCTCCCGGAGGCTCGCGCCTTCGAAGTAGGCGCGCATCGCCACCGCCATGTAGGGCCGGTTCTCCCGGAACAGGCCCCGCTGGCGGGCGATGCGGGACCTGGCGCCGTCAGCCAGCACCACGAACGGCGCCCGGACCTCCAGCTCCGCCCCTTCCCGGGTCAGCGCCCGCACACCGACCGCCAGGCCGTCGTCGAAGATGCCCTCGGTGACGCGACAGCCTTGCCGGATGACGGCACCGGCCCCCTCAGCGCAAAGGGCCAATCGGTGGTCGAGTTCGCTGCGCGCGACGACGCGGCCCTCGTCAGGCCACCCCGCGACACCATCGGAGAACGGCAGGAACAGGGTCTTGCGGCGCGACGGATGCAGGACGAAGCCCTCCGCCGACTGTTGGTCCTCTAGCCATTCTGACAGGCCCAACTTCTGCGCGATCAGAACCGCTCGCGGCGTCAGGAAGTCGCCGCACACTTTCCCGCCCGGGAGGCGTTACTTCCCCAGGACAACCGTATCGAGGCCTTCGGCCCGGAGGTGGAGGACAACAGCCCGCCCCGCCGGCCCGGGCCCCCACACCCCGCCCTCCAAAAAAACCCCTCCCCAC
>CAYWVN010000088.1:0-5544 GCA_964461725.1 uncultured Coriobacteriia bacterium
GATGGCTTTGCGTCTGATGCGGCTCTACGAGCAGATGGCCTCGCCGCGCTACGTGCTGGCGATGGGGAGCTGCGCCATCAGCGGCGGGCCGTTCTCCGAGGGCTACAACGTCATCAAGGGTGTCGACAGGCTGGTCCCGGTGGATGTCTACGTGCCGGGATGCCCGCCTCGTCCGGAGGCGCTGCTGCGCGGCATCATGGAGCTTCGCGAGAAGATCGGCCTGCCTGAGAAAGCCATTCACAGGACGGCCTAGAAGAGGCGGGGGCGCAAGGGGGCAAAGCACGTGTCTGGGGCAGGGAACGTGCGACCGGGCGCTCGGGGGCGGGCGCCGGGTACGCGGGGGCGCAGGACGGGGGAGGGCTATGGCAGGCTCCGCAGAGCCGGAACTGAAGGCACGCCTGGAGTCCTTGGAGCCGCTCAAGGGCATTTCGGCAGTCGAGACGTGCGGCTGCCCGGTCTTCACCCTGTCTCCGGACCGTCTGATCGAGGCGGCAGAGGCCCTCAAGACCACTCCTGAGCTCGAGTTCGACCACCTATCTCTCCTTACCGCCGTCGACCGCGGTGACCACATCGATCTTATCTACGTCCTCGACTCCGACATACAGCACGCCGGCGTGCGACTGACCGTTCCGCTCGACTCCAAGAAGCCGGCCGCGCCGTCGTTGACCGTCCTCTGGGCGGCTGCCGCGTGGCTGGAGCGTGAGGTCGCCGAGATGTTCGGCGTCGAGTTCACCGGTCACCCGGACCCGCGCCACCTGTTGCTCTTGGACAACTTCCGCGGCCACCCGCTCTTGAAGTCGTTCACGGCGACCGATCCGGAGGGTCTCCTTGACTGAGACAAGCGCCACGGCGCCCGGGCTCAAGACCCAAGAGATCATCCTCAATATGGGGCCGCAGCATCCCAGCACGCACGGCGTGCTCCACGTGCTCCTCACTTTGGAGGGCGAGTCCGTCAACGATTCCGACGCGAGCATCGGCTACCTCCACCGCTGCATCGAGAAGATCTGCGAGCACCGCACCTATGCGGCGTGCATCCCGATGATGGACCGCGCCGACTACGTCTCGGGCTTCTTCACGGAGCTGGCGCTGGTGCGCACGCTGGAGAAGATGGCCGACATAGATGTGCCCGAGCGCGCCCAGTATCTGAGGGTACTTCTCTGCGAGCTGAATCGTATCGCGACCCATCTTGTCTGGGTCGGTACGTTCGGGCTGGACTTGGGCGCGATCACGCCGTTCTTCTACTGTTTCCGCGAGCGGGAAGCGATGCTCGATATCCTGGAGGCCATCTGCGGCGGGCGCATGATGTTCAACTTCTTCCGCGTCGGCGGCGTGCGGGACGATATTCCGCCCGGCTGGGCGGACCAAGTCGCCAAGTTCCTCGACGGCTTCGATAGGCGGGCCGACGACTGGGAGGGTCTCCTCACCGAGAACGAGATCTTCCAGGTCCGCACCCGCGGCGTCGGCGTGCTGACGCCCCAGATGGCCAAGGACTACTGCATCACCGGGCCGATGCTCCGCGCCACGGGCGTGGCGAAGGACATGCGCAAGGACGCACCGTACTCCTCATACGAGCGTTTCGACTTCGACGTGCCCACCCACCCGGACGGCGACTGCTTCGCGCGCTACGCGGTGCGTGTGGCCGAGATCCGCCAGAGCGCGCGGATCGCCCGGCAGGCTCTGGAAGGCCTCCCGGAGGGTGAGTTCCGCACCAAGGTGCCGCGCAAGTTCAAGGCGCCGGCCGGGGAGTGCTACACCAAGGTGGAGGGCCCCCGCGGTGAGATCGGCGTCTACATCGTGAGCGAAGGCGAAGAGCATCCGTATCGGCTGAAGATCAAGTCGCCGTCGCTCTTGAACCTGCAGGTGCTGCCGGAGCTCTTGCGTGGCCGAAAAGTCGGCGACGCGGTGGCCATCATCGGCAGCCTGGACATCGTGCTGGGGGAGATCGACCGATGATCCTCGTGAGGCCTCTCCTCTCAGCCGTCCTTCTGCTGGTCCTGGTGCTCTTGAACGCCGTGCTGCTGCTCTGGTACGAGCGCAAGGTCCTCGGCCACATGCAGCTGAGGCTTGGCCCGATGCGGACCGGCTTCCACGGGCTCCTCCTGCCCATCGCCGACGCGCTGAAGCTGATGACCAAGGAGGATCTCTGCCCGGCGGCCGCCGACCGGCTGCTCTTCCGTTTGGCGCCGATTCTCGCTTTCACACCGGCTTTCCTCGTGTACGCGACGATCTCCTTCGCGCCGAACCTGGGCGCGCTCGACCTCGATATCGGCATCTTCTACATCTTCGCGGTCGCGGCGCTCTTCCCGATCGGGCTGCTGTTGGCCGGTTGGGCGTCGCACAACAAGTACTCGCTCCTAGGCGGCTTCCGGGCCGCGGCGCAGCAGATCAGCTATGAGGTGCCGATGCTGCTGTCGGTCATGGGCGTGGTCATGCTCTCGGACTCGCTCAAGCTCTCGGGGATCGTCGCCGCACAGCGGCCCGTCTGGAACGTCGTGCTCCAGCCGCTGGCCTTCCTCATCTACATGACGACCATCGTCGCGGAGCTGAACCGGGTGCCGTTCGACATGCCGGAGGCCGAGAGCGAGCTGGTCGCCGGCTTCAACGTGGAGTACAGCGGGATGCGGTTCGCTCTCTTCTTCCTGGCGGAGTACGCCAACATGTTCACTCTCTCGGCGGTGGCCGTGCTGCTCTTCTTCGGCGGCTGGCGGGGGCCGTGGCTGCCGCCCGTCGTGTGGTTTGCCATCAAGAGCTACGCTTTGGCCTTCGTCATCATCTGGGTGCGCGGGACGCTGCCGCGCATCCGCGTCGACCAGCTGATGGACTTCGGGTGGAAGCTCCTCTTGCCGTTCGCGCTGGTGAACATCGTGCTGACGGGCATCGGGATCTTGAGCAATAACGTGGTCATGATCGCGCTCGAGCTGGTGGCGCTGGCCGTCATGGTGACGCTCGTCCACAAGAGGACGGTGACCGCATGATCGGCATGGCTAAGGGCTTTCTTATCACGCTGAGGAAGGGGCTGGAGCGGCCGCTCACGGTGCAGTACCCGTTGGAGCAGCTGCCGATGCCGCCCCGCTCACGCAACTCCTTCCGCATGACTGTCGATGAGGAGACCGGCGAGCTCAAGTGCAAGGTGTGCGAGCTCTGCGCCAAGTCTTGCCCGGAGAACGCGATTGCTTACGAGGCCGAGGAGGTCGAGGTTGAGGGGAAGAAGCGGCGCCGGCTCACGCGCTTCGACGTGGACCTGGGCCGCTGCATGTACTGCGGCATCTGCGTGGAGCAGTGTCCGTCGGATGCCCTGGAGAACACCGGCGAATACGAGTTCGCCTGCCGCACGCCGTCGGAGCTCACCAAGGACCTGCTCGCGGCCGCCCGCGCGGCCGGCCAGACTGTGAAGGACACTCGGGGCGGTGGGTCCTAGATGACGCTCGCCCGCGTGCTCTTCTACATGATCGCGTCCTTCATCCTGGGGACGGCGGTCCTCACCGTGACCAGCAAGCGCATCGTGCACAGCGCGCTCTACCTCTTCCTATCGCTCCTGGCCGTGGGGATGATCTACCTTCTTCTGGGCAGCCAGTTCCTGGCCGGCATGCAGGTGTTCATCTACGCGGGCGCCATCACGGTGCTCATGCTCTTCGTCGTCATGCTGACGGCCGGCGAGGTGCCGGTGCCGCAGTCCTTCCTTGGCTTCCGCAAGGCGATTACGATTCTGGCGGCCGGCGCCTTCTTCCTGCTGGTGGTACGCGCGACCTACGGGGTCAAGTGGGCCGCGGTGGCCCGCCCCGGAGCGCCGACGACGGCGGACCTCGCCTCCATCCTCTTCCAGCGCTACGTGGTGCCGTTCGAGCTCTCGGCGATCGTGCTCACAATCGCGCTCATCGGGGCGATCGTCCTGGCGAGGGAGGAGTGGGAATGATCCCACTGCAGGACTACGTCGTGCTGGCCGCCGCGCTCTTCTCGATCGCCCTCTACGGGGCGCTGACCCGCAAGAACGCGCTCCAGATCATGATGTGTGTCGAGCTGATGCTGAACGCGGTGAACATCAACCTGGCCGCGTTCTCGGCGCATTTCTCGCCTAAGGCGGCCGTCGGGATGAACTTCGTCATCTTCCTGACGGCGCTGGCGGCCGCCGAGATCGGCGTCGGCTTGGCGCTCTTGATCACCATCTACCGGGCTCGGCAGACGACCGACATCGACGAGCTGACGTCGCTCAGGGGGTGATGATGGCAAGCGTCCTCGACTACTCATGGGTCATCGCGGTGCTGCCCCTGGCAGCCTTCGTCATCATCTTGTCGGTCAAGCGCTGGATGAAGGACGCCAGCGCGTACATCGCCATCGCCGCGATGTCCGCGTCGTTCGCCCTCTCATGCGGGGCGCTCATCCTCACGATGATGGGCGCGCGTGCCGCTTGGAGCTTCCCGTGGCTCGCGGCCGGCGACGTGAAGCTCTCCTTCGGATTCCTGATCGACCCGCTCTCGGCGATCATGCTGGTCGTGGTGACGCTGGTCGCGCTCTTGGTGCAGATCTACTCGCTGGGCTACATGCAGGGCGAGGGGCGCTTCGCCTGGTACTACGCCGCGCTCTCGCTCTTCTCGGCCGCCATGCTGTCGCTGGTCATCGCGGACAACTGGCTGCAGCTGTATATGTCCTGGGAGCTCGTGGGGCTCTGCTCGTATCTCCTCATAGGGTTCTGGTACGAGAAGCTGTCGGCCTGCCGGGCGGCCAAGAAGGCTTTCCTGGTGACGCGCCTGGGCGACGTCGGTTTCGGCCTGGGATTGATCGTCATCTACTGGGCCGCCCACACGCTGAACTTCCACGAGGTCTTCAAATTGATCGAGGAGCACGTGATAACGCCGGAGACGGCGACCTTGGCGGCGCTCCTGCTCTTTGCCGGCGCGATGGGAAAGAGCGCCCAGTTCCCGCTCCACATCTGGCTGCCCGACGCCATGGAGGGCCCGACGCCGGTCTCCGCGCTCATCCACGCGGCGACGATGGTGGCGGCCGGCGTCTACCTGGTGGGCCGGAGCTACGAGCTCTTCCTGGCCGGACCGGGGGCGCTCCAGGTGGTCACGGTGATCGGGGCCATCACGGCGGTGATGGCCGCGCTGATCGCGCTCGCCATGAACGACATCAAGAAGGTGCTCGCCCACTCCACAATCAGTCAGCTGGGATACATGATGCTGGCGCTGGGGGTCGGCGGGTTGGTGGCCGGCCTTTTCCATCTGGTCACGCACGCCTTCTTCAAGGCGCTCCTCTTCTTGGGTTCGGGCAGCGTCATCCATGCTACCGGGACCCAGGACATCCGCGAGATGGGCGGCCTTTCCAAGAAGATGAAGATCACCACCTGGACGTGGGTGATCGGTGCGCTCTCGCTGGCCGGCATCCCGCCGCTGGCGGGCTTCTGGAGCAAGGACGAGATCCTGCTGGCGGCGCTCGGCAACGGCCACCCGTACGTGCTGGCCGCGGCCGTCTTCACGGCCGGGCTGACGGCCTTCTACATGTTCCGACTGACCTATATCGCCTTCTACGGCAAGCGCCGGGGCGAAG
>CAYWVN010000089.1:0-5489 GCA_964461725.1 uncultured Coriobacteriia bacterium
CCATGGAAGGGCCGATGGCGCGGGCCATCGGGGCGGGGCTGCCCATCCAGGAGCCGACCGGCAACATGGTCGTCGACATCGGCGGCGGCACGACCGAGGTCGCCGTGATCTCCCTGGGCGGCATCGTTTGCAGCGAGAGTATCAGGATCGGTGGCGACGAGTTCGACGAAGCCATCGTCACGCACGTGAAGAAGGAGTACAACGTGATGATCGGCGAGCGGACCGCCGAGGAGATCAAGGTGGAGATCGGCTCCGCCTACCCGCTTCCGGAGGAGGAAGACGCCGAGGTGCGCGGGCGCGACCTGCTCACCGGCCTCCCGAAGAACGTCATCCTCTCGTCGGAAGAGATAAGAACGGCCATCGAGGAGCCACTGAACGCCATAATCACGGCCATCAAGAGCACGCTGGAGAAGACTCCGCCGGAGCTCTCCAGTGACATCATGGATAGGGGGATCGTTTTGACCGGCGGCGGCTCGTTGCTGAAAGGCTTGGACGAGCGGCTGCGTCAGGAGACCGGCATGCCGGTCCACCTGACCGACGATCCCTTGACGTGCGTCGTGGTCGGCTCCGGGAAGGCCCTTGAAGAGATCGACGTGTTGAAGAAAGTGCTGATCGGGTCCGGCCGCTAGCAGGCCGCCCGAAGCTCCCGGAGAGTCGCCTTGCCCTACATGCGTCGCGTCAGCCGGCAGAATCGCCTCGCCGTCATCGGCTTTGTCATCCTCTCCATCGTCGTCCTGACCGTCCACTTCCGCGAGTCACGCGAGGGCTTCCTGCACCAGAGCCAGGGGGTGGCGCTCACCCTTATCGCGCCGCTCCAGATGGCCGCGACCACCGTGTTCACGCCGTTCTCAAACCTATGGTTCTACGTGCGCGACCTTGGTGGCTTGCGCAACCGCAACCAGCAGCTTCGAAAGGAGAACCTGCGCCTGCGCGAGGCCGGCGTCGAGCTCGCCACCGTCCAGGGGGAGAACGAGCGGCTGCGCCGGCTGCTAGACTACAAGAAGCGGACCAAGTACAAGCTGGTGACCGCGCAGGTCATCGGACGCGAGGCGGTCGGCTACCAGGCGGCCATCGTCATCAACCGGGGCACGGCCGACGGCGCGCGCCTGAACATGCCGGTGGTGGTGGGCGAGGGTCTCGTCGGCCAGGTGGTGCAGACGTCCATCCACGCCTCCGTGGTGCAGCTCATCATCGACCGGCGAAGCGGCGTAGCGGCTATCCTCCAGAATGCCCGGGACACCGGCGTCGTCGAGGGCCAGGTGGACGGGACGCTCCGGCTGAACTTCATCTCGAAGCGGGCCAAGGTGGCGGCGGGCGACATCGTGCTCACCTCCGGCTTGGGCGGCGTCTTCCCCAAGGGTATCATCGTCGGGACGGCCTCGGAGGTCCGTCAGCACCCCTATAGCCTGTACAAGAACATCAAGGTGGAGTCTCCGGTCGCCTTCGAACACCTGGAGGAGCTCTTCATCGTCGTGGATCCGCTGCCCCGGGCCATCTTCCCGACAGAGGGGAAGTGATCGTTCGTGCCGATGTCGCTCATGGCTGCCCTGGTGATGGCGGTCACCTTCGTGATCCAGACCACCGTCGTGCCGCGCTTCCAGATCGGCGAGGCGCGCCCGGACCTCATCCTGGTCGTCGCGGTATGCTTCGCCTTCGCCGAGGGGCCCGTGGTGGGCGCGATGTCGGGCTTCATCGGCGGCATGCTGCAAGACCTTTTCGCCATCCGGCTGATGGGCCTCTCGGCGCTCACCAAGACGGTCGTCGGTTACCTCGCCGGGCAAGTCGAGCGGAGCGTCTTCGCCGAGCACATCATCCTGCCGATGGGGGCGGTGTTCCTGGCGTCGCTCGCCAACGACGGCCTCTATCTGGCCGGAAGCTTCCTTCTGGGCGAGGCGATGCCGGTGGCGCCCGTCTTCTGGGGGAGAATCCTGCCGTCGGCCGTCTACAACGCCCTGGTGACGTTCGTCATCTATCGCCTGCTTCTGAAGACCGTCGCTAAGGAGCCCAGGACGACCGACTTCGAGCCGGCCAAGGTGGAGAAGCTCGAGCAGAGACAGGCCGGGTAAGGAGCTGAGCGGTTCTTGGGTAAGACGGTAGAAGACATCCAGATGCGGCTGGCGATCTTCGGGATCATCATGGCGGTCGCCTTCGGCGTGCTGCTCGCCCGACTATGGTTCCTGCAGGTGCTGGCCGGCGAGGAGTACAACCGTCTGGCCCAGAACAACCGCATCCGCGTGATCCCGCTGGATCCGCCTCGCGGCATCATATATGACCGCCGCGGCAAGGCGCTGGTGGAAAATCGGCCCGGGCTGGCAGTTACGCTGGTCCCGTCGGCGGCGGAAGAGCGCCCCGGCGTCATCGCCAACCTGGCAAAGCTCCTCCGGATGTCGAAGTCCGAGGTGAAGAAGCGCCTGGAAGCCAAGGACGTGGACCCGCTGAAGCCGCGCGTCATCAAGGAGGACGTGGACAAGCGGACGGTCGCCGTCATCGAAGAGCACAAGGCCAATTTCCCCGGCGTCGATGTGGAGGTGCGCTACATCCGGTCCTTCCCCAGGGGCAAGATCGGTCCGCACGTCCTTGGCTACGTGGGGGAGATCTCCGACCAGCAGCTGAAACTCCCGCGCTACAAGGGCTACGTCATGGGCGACCTCGTGGGCAAGAGCGGCGTCGAGTTCATGTACGAGCCGTCGCTCCGGGGGGAGAAGGGGAGGGAGAGGCTCGAGGTCGACGCATCCGGGCGCCCCTTAAGGATCCTCTCCGTCAAGGATCCCGTGCCGGGCCAGAATCTACGGACGACCCTCGATGCCAGCATCCAGGCGTCGGCCGAGGCGGGGCTCTTGACCGCAGTCCGCCAAGCGCGGCGGAGCGGCTATCCGAAGGCCAACGGCGGGGCGGTCGTGGTGCTGGACCCGCGCAACGGCGAGGTGCTCGCGCTGGCTAGCTACCCCACCTACGATCCGAACATCTTCATGGGAGGCCTCTCCCGCAAGGAATGGAAGAAGATATCGTCCAAGAAGCGCAACTACCCGATGAACAACCGGGCCGTCATGGGCGCCTATCCGCCGGCTTCGACCATGAAGCCGATTACCGGAACGGCCGCCATCACGCAGGGGATCACCACCCCGACCAGCATATTCGTCTGCCGGGGCCGTTGGACGGGCATGGGCGAGAAGTGGGCCAAATGGTGCTGGTTCCGCGCCGGCCACGGGGCTCTGGACTTCAACACCGGGGTCATTCTCTCTTGCGATACGGTCTTCTACACCTTGGGGCTGCAGTTCTACCGGATGCCCGGCGAGATGCTTCAGTTCTGGGCGCGCCGCTACGGGCTGGGTTTCAAGACCGGCATCGACCTGCCCGGCGAGATCGCCGGGCGCGTGCCGGACAAGAAGTGGAAGCGGGCCTGGAACAAGACCAACCCCGCCTACCAGCTGTGGGTGCCCGGCGACACCGTCAATATGGCCATCGGGCAGGGCGACATGCTGGCGACCCCCCTTCAGATGGCCGCGGCCTACGCGGCGATCGCCAACGGCGGCACCCTGTACACGCCGCACATCGCGAAGGAGGTGCTCTCCCGTGAGGGCCGCCGGATCTTCAAGGTGCCGCGCCAGCGGAAGCGCAAGGTCGGCGTGGCGCCCGGGGTGCTCGCCCAGATGCGCAGGGACCTCCGGGGGGTCGTCACGCAGGGGACGGCGGCGAGCGCGTTCGCCGGATTCCCCGTGACGCTGGCGGGGAAGACCGGAACCGCGCAGGTTCTCGGCAAGGACGACTATGCCTGGTTCATCGGCTTCGCTCCGGTGGATCATCCGCGCTATGTGGTGGCGATGGTCGTCGAGCAGGGCGGACACGGCGGATCGACGGCCGCCCTCGGAGTGAGGCAGATACTATCGGCCATCTACCACGTGCCGTTCGAGGCACCGTCGGTCGACGACCAATCGAGGTAGCCGTATGCAGACGGAGCAGAGGTAGCAGTGGATCTGGGGAGGTACCTACGCAAGGTCGACGTCATGCTGATACTCGGGGTGCTGGGGCTCGTCACCTATGGAACGATAATGATCGCCAGCGCCACCTACACGCGAGGCGCCGTACAGGCCTACTTCCTGTCCAAGCAGATCGGCATGGTGGTCGTGGGGTTGGTCCTCATGGCCGTTGTGTCCTACTTCGACTACAACCGGCTGGCCGCCTACGTCACGCCCATCTACGGCGTGAACCTCGTCCTGCTGCTCTTCGTCAAGTTCTTCGGGGAGCGCAGCCTGGGCGCGCAGCGGTGGATCTCGCTGGGGACGTTCCAGCTGCAGCCGTCCGAGTTCACCAAGATCACGATGGTCATATGCTTGGCCACGTTCCTGCTCGTGCAGGAGACACGCGAGGAGGAGGTCGAAGACCGCGTGCGCATCATGCAGATGTTCGCCGTCTTCGCGCCCGCCTTCCTGTTCGTCTTGATGCAGCCGGACCTGGGGACCGGCCTGGTCATCCTGGCGATCCTCTTGGGGATGCTCCTGGCCGTCGGTACGCCGGCCCGCCAATACGTGGCCATCATCGCCATCGGTCTCATCATCTTCGGGGCGATGGTGTATTTCCACGTGCTGGAGGACTATCAGATGCAGCGCCTAACGGTCTTCCTGAACCCGGACGTCGAGCCCCGGGGGGCCGGCTACCAGTTGCTGCAGTCCAAGATCGCCATAGGTTCAGGGCAGATAGTGGGGAAGGGCCTCTTTTCCGGGCCGCAGACCAACCTGCACTTCCTGCCGCAGAGGCACACGGACTTCATCTTCGCCGTCATCGGAGAGGAGCTGGGCTTCCTCGGCGCCGTCTTGCTGCTCGGCCTCCAGTTCCTGATCATCTCGCGGGCCATCCGCATCGCCAGCGTCGCCCGCAATCTCCTTGGGGCGCTGATGGCGATCGGTATCGCCTCGATGTGGATGTTCCAGGTGGTCGTGAACGTCGGGATGACGATCGGCGTCATGCCGATCACCGGCATCCCGCTGCCGTTCGTGAGCGCGGGGGGTAGTTCGATGATTGCCAACATGATGGCGGCGGGGCTATTATTAAACGTCTACTCGCGCCGCTACGGCTAGCCAGACTGCCCAGCTCACGGGGCATGTTGTGGGAGGTATTGTGGCAAAACTGCCGGTCAAGATAAACGAGATAATCGCAGCCGTCAAGCAGATCACCGAAGAGGCCGGCCAGCCGGTGCTGGTGGTGCTGGCCGGGGAACGCGACGTCGGCAAGAAGGAGATCATGGCCCGGCTGACCGCCGGGGCCGGCGACAAGAGCGCCGTTCAGTCGGTCGACCTGACGGGCGACGCCACGGCGGCCGCGAATGCCAAGGCGGTCGCGGAGGCGGACATCGTCCTGGTCGTGCGCGACGCGACCACGCACTTCGGCGACCCGACCGTGTCGTTCGTGAGCGCGCGCAGAATCGCCCGCAAGCCGCTCGTGATAGCTGTGAACGAGGTGGATGCGCCGGCCGAATCGGAATGTTCGAAAGA
>CAYWVN010000090.1:0-5449 GCA_964461725.1 uncultured Coriobacteriia bacterium
CCCGGTCATAGTGGCGCTGCTGCGAACGCCCCTCGGAAGAGCAGGCCTGGGCGGAGGAGTACCTGCGGCGGCGGCTCAGCGAGTCCGGGTTAGACCCGGAGCGGCCGGTGGTCGCCCTCTTCCCCGGCGGCGGCCAGAATCCGGGGACCGATATGCCGATCAAGCGGTGGCCGGTGGCCGGCTTCGCCCGGGTGGCCGACGAGGTGATCGAGACCTACGATGCCAGCGTGCTGTTCGTCGGCGGGCATCAAGACAGCGATGTCACCGATGAGGTGGGCGGGCTGATGAGCTACCGGTCGGTGAACGCGGCCGGGATACACTCGCTGCGCGAGACAGCGGCGCTCATCGAGCGATGCCATCTGTTCGTCGGCAACGACTCCGGGCCGATGCACATGGCGGCGGCCCTCGGCGTGCGGACGGTCTCCCTTTTCGGCCCGACGCCGGCCGGCAGGCTGGCACCGACAGGGCCCGGGCATCGCGCGGTGAGCTCACCGAGCGCCTGCAGCCCCTGCTATGTCCTGGTGCTGAACACCTTCGAGCCATGTGACGATCCCATGTGCATGAGGGAGCTCCACCCGGAGACCGTGTTGGAGGCCGTCGAGGCCGTCTGGGGCGAGGAGCCCGAGCGGCTGGATGTGGACTCGCTCCGACCGGTGGAGGAGCCGTTTGGCGTGGCGGAAGAACTCTGGCCCGCCCCGCGCCCGCAGCCGCGAAGCCCCCGGGACCGCTGACGACCGCCGATGTGCGAAGGCCGGCCGGAGCCTCAGGCGGGAACGCGAGGTGCGGGCTCGAACTCCACGATGACTTTGTGCAGGGAGTCGCCGAGCACGGAGCTCGCGTTCAGGATCTCAAGCCCGGCCAGCTTGCCGTTCGGTCCGTAGTCGGCGATGAGGTCCTCGCCGAGCTCGCGGTTCTCCGCGGTGCCCGGCTCCAGCGGGGACAACTCGATGTAGAGCGCGTCGACTTCCGAATCGTAGCGGATCTTCATGTCGAGGCCTCCTTCTCGTTCGAATAGTACACCTTGACCGTTATCACAACAATTTGGGTGCGCTCCTTCACGAAGACGGCCTCGACCGTCTTGAACTTGTAGAGGGCCAGATTGACGGGCGAGACTTGACCGAAAGGGAATGTGTGCTTGGAGCGCAGGCGCCCCTTTCTGGCAATCTCCCAGGTGCCTTTCTGAATGGCCCGGACCACCTCGTCGACGGAAGCGCCGCGCGACAGCATTCGGGCTCCGCAGTGTTTGGACAACCTGATTGGCTTCATGGCTCTTCCTGCTCGACAGACAGTGCTAGAGGACTCTACTGGGAACGCGCGGGCCGGCTCGCTGCCCCTTGGGGCAGCCTTGGATGTACTTGAGGGCAGAATCGTGGCCTTCCCGGGCCGCGGTTCCGCGCCTGCTGCGGCCGAGAGGTATTGCGGGTTCTACTTGAGCGGCCCGGCGGCGGGCTAGGCCCCGTTGTCATCCTGACGCCGGAAGCCGACTGGATGCCGGCGCTTGGGCTCCGACGGCAGCATGAGCTGGCGAATGGCCTGAAAGACTGCCCTGAACTGGCGTCGTACCTGTCCTCTAGCTCGTCGAGCCGGCGGGCCAGCGCGTTGTGAGACGCGTTTCGTGTTCACGCCGCAGAGCTCGCCTCGCGCACCGCTACCAGCTGGCCGGCTTCTCGAACCGTCGGCCGCCGTGTTCGACAATTGGAGGAAGTTGGCTCGCTTTGAGCACGCCGGGGCGGAGCTTCTTGTAGAAGTCGACCACCCGCCTCAGAGCCTGCGCCGGGTGCTTGTGCGGGTTGATGACACCCGCCGTCTTGCCGCACTTCTCCCTCGCCAGGAGGATAGGCGTCACCAGGTCAGAGTTGTTGGAGAGCACCGCGGCGACGTCGAATGCGTCGGAGAACGCGTCGTAGACGAGATGGGCGGCCAGGTTGACGTCAGTCCCCTTCTCCTCCGTGACAACGACCTCGGCGAGGTGGAGCCAACGATACGGCGTCTTCTTGAGGGAACCGTAGTAGAGGTTGAAGCCGTCCACGTACACGATTGCCCGCGGACGTGTCTCCGGGGCGCTCATGAGTCCCCAGAAAAGCAGAAACCGCCCGTGAGGACGGTTTCGCGCCCTGCGCCGAAGCACAGGGGTAATCTACTCATGATAGTCCTCTTTCACTGGCGACTAGTCAAGCGCGAGGCGGACGTCCTCTTGTGCGCTTCGTTGGGCCAGGCTATCAGGACGATTCCGACGCCGGTATGGACTAACGGGCAGTCTTCTTGCCCCTGTGGATTGCGTGCGGCGGAAGTAGCAGCGCTGTGCCGCCCGCGACTCCCGGGACGCCCGCCGAGAGACGGACATCGCGGCCGCCTACGGCCTCGGGACTAGAACGCGTCGTCCGTGTAGTGCTTCGCCTTCTGAAACATGTCCAAGGGCTTGATATGTTTGAACTGCTCCTCGTCTCGAATCAACACCACGACGTGAACGAGCGCGCTTGACCCCAAAACCAGGAACGGTACATCCACATCAGCCACAGCGACGGGGACTTCGGGTAGCTCGATGTCTTTCCAGTGGGACTCCGGCGCCACCATGCGCATCGTCATCCTATGGACAGGAACGTTGCGAGACCGCCACATGCCAAAGCAGAGTTCGTCGATATAGCTTTCCGGTTCGCCCAGCTTGATGCCCTCAAAAGCCGACAGGGGCGCTATTGTTCGTACTGATCCCGTGTCCACTAGTGCGAGGTACGGCACCTGGTCTGTATCGTCTTCGAAGACTACGTACGCACAAGGACGCGTCTCAATACGTCCGGCAGGATTCGGGGTTTGCTGATAGGGAAGTCGCACGCCTAGAGCGCGGAGAAGGATACCCCGGAGTAGTCCTCTTTGGGGCAGTATTGGGCATGAACTTTCTTCCGCTCAGCAGGCGGAAGGCTATTGATGGCCTTCTTGATGCTGGGGGACGCCGCAACAACATGATCGCCCTTGACCAGAACCCACTGGCCCTGGTGTTCGCTGATCTGTTTGGCTAGTCGCTCAGCTTGCCTCTTGGTCACGTCACCCTCCTACCTTGACTGTAGACATGACGGACACTCAACTGAAGTATCGGCAGGCATCATCTCAGTGCTGAGGCGGGTGCGGCAATCGATATTGGGTCCAGGCCGACTTGTCACGACGCAATCGTAAGGCATCGGCACCCGCCAGCGCAAATCGTCCAGGTAGGGTGGTCAGCCGGGTTGGCCGCGTCGGAAATCTGCGACGCTGTTCTCGTCCGTCGTTGGCGATGGCCTCGGAGGAGCTCCTTCGACATCGCCACCGGGTACTTCGAGATAGGCGCTCTGCTGGCGCTGGACGGCCAGTGGCAGAAGCTCGAGAAGCTCCGGAAACTCATGGGCGACGAGGTCTCCAGAAGGACCAAGCAGGCGCTTCTCCAGGGCATCGAGGCAGCAACCTGGCGAGCCTGCTTTCAGCGCCCTTGCCCCGAAGGTGCAGGTTTGCGCGCTACGTGCGGTTAACAAGAGCTACCTTCATGAACACCGGCCGATAGTCGGCGTGACCGGGGTGCTCGCCGCACGCATTCAAGATGGCGCGGTCAAGTAGCTCCCACTGGTACCCGTCGGTACTGATCTTGCGATAGCTGCTGACGAACTCCTCTGTGGTCGTGGTGCCTTTCTGAGTCAGTCACTCCAACACGCTATCCGATGAGGACGGCCACGAGTTCGGCGATGATGCGGACGTTGGCAGCGTCCTTCGTTTCAATGATGAGTGGTGCGAAGTCCTTGTTGGTCGGAGTCAGGACGATGCGTTCGTGCTCCCAGGAGTCGGTGCCATGCGGGGCTTTCTCCGAGGAGTACCTCTTCACGGTGTATGGACCGCCGGTTTCGGGATCCGCCGGGCCTCGGTATTGCACCAGTACGGTCTTCCCCTGGCGGGTTCCGGTCGGGTTCAGGCGAAAGACACAAGGGGCCCCGTCCGGGATATCCGGTTCCATCGACCCCCCATGGACCTGGGCGACGAACATCTGGTCGTCCAGCTTGCGTCCGATATCGACTTGCGCCCAGCCGAGTGGCTCCGGCGCGCGCTCCTTGTCGGTCCACCCTGCGGCCGCTGCCAGCTCATAGACCGGGAGGTACTTCTCGTGCCGCAGTTCTGCCGGAGGGTTGTCCACGAGCGTGAGCGCCGGCTGCGCGGCAGGCGCCACGGTTTCCGGCTCTTCGGCCCAGTCCTCGGCCAACAGTTCGGCCTGCTCGATGACGGTGGCGGTCGCCTTCTCCTGCTTGTCGGGCGGATAGCCGTACTTGTGCAGGATCCGCTTCACCTCGACGCGCATCTTGGCGCGGACAGCTTCCCGCACCGTCCAGTCGATAGTCGCGCTGGCCCGAACCCGGTCGGCCAGCTCGCGCGCGATCTTGCTCAGCACCTCGTCGCCGAGAACCGCTACGGCGCTGTCGTTCGTCTCCAACGCGTCGTAGAAGGCCAGCTCCTCGTCGGTGAAGCCCAGCCCTTCGCCGCGCGCCTGTGCCGCGCGCATCTCACGCGCCAGCTCGATCAGCTCCTCGATCACCTGGGCCGTCTCGATGGCGCGGTTCTGATACTGCCGCACGGTGCGTTCGAGCATCTCGGCGAACGAGCGCGACTGCACCAGGTTCGTCTTGGAGCGGGCTTTGAGCTCGTCGTTCAAGAGCTTCTGCAGCAGCTCGACGGCCAGGTTGCGCTGGGGCATCTCGCGCACCTCGGCCAGGAACTCATCTGAGAGGATGGAGATGTCCGGCTTCTTCAGGCCCGCGGCCGCAAAGATATCGATGACCTCGCCGGGTGCGATCGCCCGCGAGACTATCTGGCGTATCGCGTGGTCCAGGTCTTCCTGGGGCGTCTGCTCAACTGCCGTCAATTTCGCGATGCCCACCTTGACTTCCTGATACATGCCGACTTCGTTGCGGACGGCCAACGCGCGCCCGTGCGGTACCGCCAGAGCAAACGCACTCGACAGCTCAGAGGCGGCCTTGACGAATCGCTTCTTGCCGTCTTCCGTCGCGATTACGTGCTGTATCGCGGACGGCAGAAGTGCGAACTTCCCCTTGCCGGACGCGGCCACATACGCGGCGACATCGAACCCGTGGAATACGTCCTGGCAGATCTCGAAGCGCTCCAGCATGGCGGCCACGGCCTCTTCCTGGTCGATGACCGTCTTGCCCTTGCCACCGCTCTCCGTGTAGACGGCCATCGCCTGGCGCAGGTTGTCGGCCAGGCCCAGGTAGTCGACGACCAGCCCACCTTCCTTATCGCGAAAGACGCGGTTCACGCGCGCGATGGCCTGCATGAGCCCGTGGCCCCGCATGGGCTTGTCGACATACATCGTGTGGAGCGACGGCACGTCGAAGCCGGTGAGCCACATGTCGCGCACGATGACGATCTTGAAGGGGTCGTCCTCGTCCCGGAAGCGATTGGCCAGCGCCTCGCGCCGCGG
>CAYWVN010000091.1:0-5386 GCA_964461725.1 uncultured Coriobacteriia bacterium
GGCACCGCCGACCAGGCGGCGCACGGCAGATACGTCGTCTACCTGGACGACGGCGACGTGTTCCGCCCGGATCACATCGAGCGCCTGGTGCGGCAGACCGCCAAGGAGAAGAGCCGCGGCTACGCCCCCGGCAAGCCCGAGGTGCTCGGGCCGCCGCGAAACCCCGCTGTTTCGGTCGTCATCCCCTGCTACGGGCAGGCGCAGTATCTACGCGAAGCCATCGACAGCGTGGTCGCGCAGACCTTCACGGACTGGGAGATCGTGATTGTAGACGACGGGAGCCCGGACGACACCGTCGCGGTCGCCGAAGCGGCGATCGCCGCCTACCCGGAGCAAGAGCTCCGCCTGCTGAGCACCCCGAACCGCGGCCTGGCCCCGGCGCTGAACGCCGGCATCGCGGCCTCGCGCGGCCGGTACGTCCTGCCGCTCTCCGCCGACGATCGTGTCCGCGCGGAGATGCTGGAGAAGACGCGCGCTCTGCTGGATTCGCACCCGGACGTGGCCATCGCCTACACGGACCTCGAGCACTTCGGCTGTGTGGAGAAGGTCGAGGCGGCGGCGGACTACGACTTCGGCTACCTCGTCACCGACAACCAGCTGAACTACTGCGCGCTCTACCGGCGCGAGGCCTGGGAGTCCGTCGGCGGCTACGCGGCGATCACCTGGGGCTATGAGGACTGGGAGTTCTGGATCGCCTGCGGCGAGCAGGGCTTCTTTGCCAAGCGCATCCCGGAGCCGCTCTTCCTCTATCGCCGGAGAGAGGACAGCATGTACACCGACGCCTTGGCGCGGGACGGCGAGCTCCGGGCCGAGATCGTCTGCTTCCACCCGGGCCTCTACAGCGAGGAGGTCTCCCGCTGGGCGCGGGAGGCATCGAAAGCGCTCCGCCGCGACGAGCCCAAGGTGTTCCCGGCCGAGGACAGGCCGCTGGTGAGCGTCATCGTCCGGACCTGCGACCGGCCGGCGTCTCTGGCGCTCGCTATCCGGAGCATACTCAACCAGACCTATCGGAACGTCGAGATAATCGTCGTCAACGACGCCGGCCCGGACGTCCGGGGCATGGTGATGGCCTTGAACCGACGTAGCAACATCACCTATGTGGCGCATCCTGAACGGCAGGGGGCAGCGGCCGCGGCCAACACCGGTATCCGGGCCGCGAACGGGAAGTACATCGCCTACCTGGATGACGACGACGTCTTCTACCCGGACCACGTGGGAACCCTCGTCGACTTCCTCGAGGGGTCAGACTACCGTGTCGCCTACACCGACGCCAATCGCGCCTACCAGGTGGAACGGGACGACCGGCTCGTGATCTCCGGCAAGGACGAGCCCTGGCGAACGGACTTCGACGCCGACGAACTCCTGGCCGGCAACTTCATCCCGATCATTAGCGTCATTCAGGAGCGGGCTATCGTGGACGAGGTGGGTCCCTTCGACGAGACGCTCTCCACCCACGAAGACTGGGACATGTGGATCCGCGTCTCCCGGCGGATGGCGCCGGCGCGCATCGCCAAGGCGACGTGCGAGTTCCGCTGGCGCTCCGGAAGCGACTCGATGACCAGCGCGCGCGCCGACTTCCTGCGCACGATGCGGCTCATCCACGAGCGGTACCGGGAGTATGCCGCCGGCAAGGCGGATGTGCTGGAGCGGCAGCGGCGCCACGTGGAGTGGCTGAGGCGCCAGGTGGCGATGGCCGAGGAGCGGCCCGAGGCCACGCGCGTATTGGTCCTGCTCCCGGGGGAGCGCGAAGCTCTGGTGGCCGCGTTCCCGGCGCTGGAAGGGTTGAGGCGCAAGTACGCAGGTGCTGAGATCACGGCCCTGTGCGCGATGGACCAGGCCGGTGTACCGGCGGATGCTCGAGCGTCGGACGGTGGCGCGCTCGTTGACGTCGTGCTGACCACACCCGACGAGGACACGGCCTGGCCGGACTACCTGGAGCTGGCGCCCCACTACGACGCTTTCTACGACCTCTCGCGCATCATGGCGATGCCGTACTACCGCGGATGGGAGAGAGAGACGGCCTACAGCCACGCGCTGGGGACGGATGCCGGGTAGCTGCGTCCGCGCGGGTTGTTCATCCCTGCTCTGGGGGCCAGAGGGTGTCTTTTCGGCGATTTGGGATTTCGCGTGCGTCTTGCCTGCCCGATAAGGCACACATAATGTGTTGCGCCGCGCACGCGTTTTCGCAAACTCGAAAAAAGAGCCCCTTGCCCGCCGAGGATACACGCCCTGGCCTCGCCCATCGCCATAGGCTCCCCGCCGCAGACGCGCAGCGCCCTAGTCGACTCCCCAGGCTTCGTGGAACGCCGCCATGTTCTCTTCGAGGAGCCAGTTGGCCTCGACGAACCCGCGAAGCCCCGATCCCAGCGCGGCACGCGCGTCTGCGTCTTCCAGCAGTTGGAGCAGGCGATCTTCCCACTCTGAGATCTTCGCCGCGAGGATCACCGGCGCTCCGTCGCGAGCCGCCTCTTCGTGCGGAAGAACCGGGCTGGCGATCACCGGCACGCCGCGCGCGCCGAACTCCATAGCCGCGACCGCCGGCCGGCATCGATTGTAGAACGTGTCCGCCAGCGGCACGACGCCGATGTCGACAAGATCCAGGAGGCGCATCCGGTCCTCGACCGTCTCAGGCCGGCAGACGCGGACCCGCTCGCCCGGAACGTCGAAGGCCGGGTCATAGCCGATCGCCAGAAGATACACGCCGGGAAGGCGCGCCAGCAGCCGCTCTAGCGCGAGTTTGACCAGCAGCAAGTCCTCGTGGTTGGAGCGGTCGCCGGTCCAGCCGATGACCAGCCCGTCGTCTGGGATGCCCAGCCCAGCCCTAGTCGCCCGGTTCGCGGTTCCTTCCGGCGCCAGCAGGCCGCGGCCGATGAACGTCGGGACCACCTTCACCTTGTAGGCGTGGCCGGTCAGAGCCTGAGCCATGTAGGGGGTAGGAACCGTCACCACGGAGGCTTCCCTCAGACAACGCCGGACCTGCCGCAGGATGGGCGTGTCGTGGAAGTAGGATTCGAACTCCGGGTGGTGCGCCGGAGGCGCCAGCAACATCTCGTCCAGGTCATAGACGATCGTCTTGCCCTGGGCCTTGGCCGCGAGCGCCGCCTCCTGCAGGAACGCGTTCGCGAACTTGTAGAAGACGAAGACATCGCCGCGTTTGAGGTCCCGCCGCGACGGAACGGCACCCAGGCGGACCGGCCGGCGGCCGGCGGCCAGATACCGGTAGGGTTGGACCATCCGGTAGAAGGCCCCCGGGCCTGCCGCCTGCGAGTGCGGCACGCAGAAGTGGATTCTGGTCTTCATGACCATCTTCTATATCACGTTTGGCCGCGTGCGCGCCTGCCGCCGGCTAGTGGCGGTGGGCGTGGCCGTATTCGTGGCGGTGCGGGTGGACGTGCTCCTCGCGCTCATGCCGGTGCGCGTGGGCGTGAATGAGGTTGGCCGCCAGCAAGAGGTCCGGGTCGGCCATGATGTCGGCTACCGGGCGGTCGGCCGCCAAGGTGTGCGATTCCGAGAGAACCAGAGCGCGCACTGAGCAGTCCTCGGCCAGCGCTAGGTCGTGGGTGGCCAAGAGCACCGTCTTGCCCTCATCCGCCAGTTGCCAGAGGAGCTCCTGCAACCACACCTGGGTGCGCGGGTCCAGGCCGCCCGACGGCTCGTCGAGGAGTAGCACCTCCGGGTCGAGCGAGAGCACCGAGGCCAGCGCGACACGCCTCTTCTCGCCGCCCGAGAGCAGGAACGGCGGTCGGTCGGCTATCTTCTCGAGCCCCAGCGTGCGGAGGACCTCATCGGTCCGCTGGGCGGCCTCGTCGGCCGAGAGACCCAACTGCAGCGGCCCGAAGGCGACCTCCTCGCGGACGGTCGGGTTGAAGAGCTGGGCGTCGGAGTCCTGGAAGACGAAACCGACACGCCGGCGGAACTCACGGTTGACCGCGGTGTCGCGAAGCGCCTCCTCAGTGAGCGGCTCGCCGAAGGCGCGGATATCGCCGGAAGTCGGGAAGATGAGGCCGTCCAGCATCGCGAGCAGCGTGGACTTGCCGCTGCCGTTGGCGCCGAGGATGGCCACCTGCTCGCCCCGGTCGACCGAGAAGCCGACGTCCTTGACGGCGGCGACCTCCGGACCGTAGTCGTAACTCGCGTCCTTGATCTCTAGAATCATCTCCACGTCCTCGCCTACCGCAAAACCAACTTGTCCAGGACCAGCGCCACTGCCAAGGCCAGTCCCATCGTCACCATCAACGTCAGATCGCCGCTCCGCGCCCGGGCCGCCGCGGCCGACCTCGTCGTTTGAGCCGGCAGTCTCAACTCGCCGTCATATCCCCGGGAGACCATGGCCAGGTAGACATCCGTCGTCAGTTTCTGGGACTTGCTGAACATGGCCCCGATCCGCGAGGCCACCCAGCGCCGCTCGCCGGCCGGCCGTCCCGCCACGAGCGTGCGGCTGCGCTTGGCCAGATACATGTCCTCCAGGACCTTGATCAACACGAAGACATACCGGTAACACATCTCGATCACCATGACCAGCACCGCCGGTACCCGGAAGCTGCGCAGGGCCGCCATCAGCTCGGTCCAGCGGGTGGTGAGCGTGAGCAGCGCCACCACCGAGACGCTGGTGGCGACACGCCCGACGAGCACGGCCGCCGCAAGCAGGCCGGTCGAGGTCACCGCGACCGTAGCCGGCAGCTGCCACGGGCCCAGACTCGCCCCGGGGCCCAGCCGGGCCAGCACCAGCAACTCCGGCCCGGGCGTCACTACGCTCAGCGTGGCCGGAAGCACGATGACCGCCGTGAAGGCCGGCACGAACAGCCAGACACGCTTGAGGAAGAACCCCAACGGGATGGAAGAGGTCAGCGCGCCCACGATCGTGACAAGGTAGAACGACCAGAGCAACACCGGATGATGGATGAAGCTCACCGCCACGATGACCGCGACGGCGACACCAAGCTTGTAGCGGGCATCCAGCCTCTGCAGACGCCCCGGCGCCCGAGCCCAACGCTCCAGGAACAGCGCGTCGCGCACGGTCTCAGCGGCGTGCGCGATGGTCTTCTCTATGTAGTCGCCCCGGTGCCGTCGCTTGCCCGGTGGCGGTGGCGACCCCGGCCCTGAGTCCCTGCGCTTAGCCAGCAGCCGGCCCAAAACTACCATCGCGGCCACGACGAGCGCCATGCCGACTAGCTGCTGCCAGGTCAGGCTCTCCCCGAAGGCGAGCCAGCTGATGATCGCGACGAGCACCACGCCCACGCCGGCCCAGATCGCGTACGCGATACCGAGCGGCACACCGCGGGAGAGGGTCTGCGAGAGCATCGTGAACGCGAAGATGTAGCCGACGATCACGATGGGGTAGGCCCACCAGACGGCCTTCTCGCCCGAGGTGAACTTGAGGAATGTG
>CAYWVN010000092.1:0-5370 GCA_964461725.1 uncultured Coriobacteriia bacterium
GGGGTAGAACGGGAGGAGCCACACCGCCGTGACGCCCAGCTGGGCCAGGTGGTCACGCAGGCCGTGGCGGCCACTGGTCTTACCCAGGATCAGCTTGCTCTCGGTGAGGCCGATACGCTCCGGGTTCATGATCTCGTAGGTGGTACGGTCTTTGAGCATACCGTCCGTGTGGATGCCGGAGCTGTGCGCGAACGCGTTGGCGCCCACGATCGCCTTGTTGAACTGGACGCGATAGTTGGTGAGGCCGCTGACCAGGCGGCTCGTCCGCATGATCTGCTCCATGGTGATGCCGGTCTCACAGCTCAGAGTGCGGCGGCGCGTGTCGATGATCATCGCGACCTCTTCCATGGCCGCGTTGCCGGCCCGTTCGCCCAGGCCATTTATGGTGCACTCCACCTGGTTGGCGCCGTTCTCGACGGCGACCAACGAGTTGGCGACGGCCATGCCCAGATCGTTGTGGCAATGGACCGAGAGCACGACCTCGCGGCCCAGCTCGGGAATGGCCTCGCGCAGCTTGGCGATGAGATCGCCGAACTCGTCGGGCAGCGCATAGCCAACGGTATCCGGGATGTTCACCGTCGTCGCGCCGGCGTCGATGGCCGCGCGCACGACCTGGACCAGGTAATCGAAATCGGAGCGTGTCGCGTCCTCCGGCGAGAACTCCACGTCGTCACAGTGGCCGCGGGCGCGCTTCACGGCGGCCACGGCCATCTCCAGAATCTCCTCGCGGGTCTTCTTGAACTTGTGGCGGATGTGGATGTCGCTGGTGGCGATGAAGGTGTGGATGCGCGGGCGCTCGGCCTCGCGCACGGCCTCCCAGGCCCGGTCGATGTCTCCATCGACGGCCCGCGACAGACCGCAGATTGCCGGTCCTCTGACCTTGCGGGCAATCGTCTGGACCGCCTCGAAGTCGCCGGGCGACGTGATGGGGAACCCGGCCTCGATGACATCTACGCCCAGGCGCGCCAGCTGCTCGGCGATCTCCAGTTTCTCGCGCACGCCCAGAGAGATGCCGGGCGATTGCTCGCCGTCGCGCAGGGTGGTGTCGAAGATGTAGACGCGCCTGGCCTCGGCCTCCCGGCCGGGGTCGGCGTCGCTATGCGGGGTACGCATGCTTAGATGCAGCTCCTTTCCGAAAGAGAGAAACGCGACAGGGCTGGGTCGCGGGTCAACCCGAGGTCTAGGCCTCGGATGAGCCCGCCGGTAAGAGCGAGGAGGCTAAGTCGCGCTCCCCTTCCCACGTTGCGGTCACCCAGTGCACCTCTGATGAAGTACATCCTGTCATCCCTCCTTCGGAAAGGTTGAGTGCTGATGGTACCAAACGGCACTCGTCGCGTAAAGAAAAGTCAGGGGCGGAGCCAGGAGAAGACCTACAGCTCCATGAACTTGCCGTAGGTGATGCCGGCCTCGGAGATGATGTGGGCCATGAGCTCGGGCTAGATGACCGAATCGAGGTTTATCCCCATCAGCGCCTCGCCGCCGACCACCTTCCGGCCGACCTGCATGTTGCCGATGTTGATGCCGTTGTCTCCCAGAATCGTCCCCACCTTGCCGATCATGCCGGGCCGGTCCTCGTAGCGGAAGAACGCCATGTACTGCGACGGGACCATGTCGATATCGAAGTCGTAGATGCTGACCAGCCGCTGCTGGTTCTTCGGACCCACCAGCGTCGCCCCGGCTGAGACCTTGCCCTCCTTGTCCGTGCTGGTCACGGTGAGAAGGTTCACGTAGTCGCGGCTGGTGGCCGTCTTGCTCTCTCTCACATCGGTGCCGCGCTCGGCGGCCAGCGACAGCGCGTTCACGTAGTTCACCGGCTCGTCGGAGACTGACTCCAGCATACCCTTCAAGACGCCCACCGTGAGGAGCTTCGTGTCGTACTCCGATATCTGACCGGCGAACTCGACCTCCAGGCCCTCCAGCTGCCCCTCCGACAGGTGCGTGAAGAACTTGCCCAGCACCTCCGCGAGCGGCATGAACGGCTTCAGCGCATCCAAGCTCTCAGGGCTGACCACCGGTATGTTGATGGCGTTGCTCACGAAGTCGCCCTTCAAGCCGGCCACGACCTGATCGGCGATCTGCGTACCGGCCTTGTCCTGGGCCTCCTGTGTGGAGGCGGCGATGTGCGGCGTGAGCACGACGCTATCCATCCCGGTCAGCGGTCCTTTGTACGGCTCCTCGCCATAGACGTCCAGGCCGGCGCCGGCCACCTTGCCGGACTTCAGCGCCTCGACCAACGCCGCCTCATCGATGGCCGCCCCGCGTGCGGTGTTCACGATCCGCACGCCGTCTTTGCATATGGCGAGCTGCTTCTTGCCGATGAGGCCGGCCGTCTCCTTGGTCCTGGGCAGATGGATGGTGATAACGTCCGCTTCCTTGAGCAGCGCCTCGAGGCTCTCGGCCGGCTCGACCCCCAGGTGGGCGAAGCGCTCGCTGGACACGTAGGGGTCATAGCCCAGCACCCGCATTCCCAGGCCACGGGCACGACCGGCGACCAGCGTGCCGATTCGCCCCAGGCCCACCACGCCGAGCGTCTTGCCGTCAACCTCGGTGCCCTCGAACTTGGACTTCTCCCACATACCCGCCTTCATAGAGGCATCCGCCGCCGGGACGTACCGGCAGAGCGAGAGCATCAGCGCGATGGCGTGCTCAGCCACCGAGATGATGTTGCTCGCCGGCGCATTGGCCACCACGACACCTTGCTTGGTGGCCGCTTCCACATCGATGTTATCCACGCCGATGCCGGCGCGGCCGATGATCTTGAGGTTCTTGCCGGCTGCTATGACATCGGCGGTCACCTTGGTCGCGCCGCGCACGATCAGCCCGTCATAGTCGCCGATCTTCTGCAGAAGCTCGTCGGCTTCCATATCCGGGCGCACGTCCACGTCGAAGCCGGCGCCTTTGAGCGCTTGCACACCCGCCTCAGCTATCTTCTCCTTGACCAGTACCTTGATCTCCAACACCCCCATCTACCAGCTTCCGAATACCCCTACAGTTCGCAGAAACAGATGCCTCACCCTTGCGGGTTGAGCCAAGTACATGCCCCGCATGATAACCGAAAGCGCCGGGGAATTAGTAGGGGCGGAAACGCGATACCTCAGTGAGAAGACTACCCCGAAACGCTGTAGCTCCGCGCCAGATCCACCAGGCGGCCTACTAGCTCCGAGTGACTCTGAACGTGGAAGATGTACCGCGGGACATCCTGCTCCACCGTGCGCGCCATGAAGGGTTCACCCCAGAAACTCACCAGGCATTCCGTCCGGCCTTCCGAGCCGATGTCCGAGATGATGCATGAGACGTTCTCTGAGATGGCGACCCAGACCGGTTCCTTCACCTTCTCGCACTCCCGGCACCGTTTGACCCTGGGCATCACAGTACTCTCCCACTGCTCTCGCTGCTCGGGGTCGAGCACGAACTGGATCGACCGGACCCGGGGATTCTCGATCGCCGGCTTCAGGAGCGCGTCGAACATGGGCTCGGGCTTGAACATAAGTGGGCAGACATGGAACCAGACCATGTCGCCCTGAGCCTGTCCCGCAAAGGTCTCCGTCAGCGTCCGAATCTGCCTGGGCCCCACCAGGAGGACATCCGGAGGGTTCAGCCCTGCCTGCAACTCCTTGACGGCGACGGCCGTCTGGGACACGTGCTCCTCCAGACGCTCGCCTTGGCGCTCCCGCCTGAGGTCGCGCAGGAAAAGCAACGCGATCAGCGCGACGGCCAGGAGCAGCAGAACATCCGCTTCGATGAGGTGGAGGAAATGCATGACCAGCGCCGCCACGGCCGCCAGGATCCCGGCGATTGCGTCCCAGTCAAGACCCAAGAACCGCTTGATCTTCCGCCCGAAGCTGGTCATAGGCGTCCCGTGGTCGTCATAGACATCTCACGCCGCATATCAGGCCGGGTTCTCCATGAACACTTCCTCGGCGGCACGCAGGCCACAGCCCATCTCGAACTTGTAGCCGAGCTCTTTCAGGGTCATCTCGAGGCCGGCGATGGTGGTCATTATGTCGAAGCGGTCGAAGTAGCCCAGGTGGCCGATACGGAATATCCGGCCCGCGTAGTCATCCTGGCCGCCGGCGATAGTGATGCCGTACTTGGCGCTCATGGTTTTCACGAGCGCCTTGCCGTCGACGCCGTCGGGTACCCAGACCGGTGTCACCGCGTTGCCACGGCCCTCCGGCGGCGCGAACAGCTTCAGGCCAAGCGCCTCGCAGGCACTGCGCACCGCATCGGCCAGCATCTTGTGGCGCCCGATGACGTTCTCCAGACCCTCCTCGCGGATGAGCTTCAGCGCCTCACCCAGGCCGATGATGAGGCTGATCGGCGGCGTGAAGGGCGTCGTCTCCTTGCCGATCGACTTCTTGGCTTTCGACCAGTCGAAGTAGAACTTGGGGAGCGTCGCCTTTGCGGCGCGCGCCCAGGCCTTCTGACTGACGGACACCGCCGCCAGCCCCGGCGGCAGCATGAGCCCCTTCTGCGAGCCGGTCATGACGATGTCGAGCTTCCACTCGTCGGTATTGCAGTCGACGGCCCCAATCCCCGTGATGGAGTCGACGACGATGATGCAGTCATCCTTGCCGGCCACGACCTCGGCCACCGCCTGGACCGGGTTCAGCACGCCCGAGCTTGTCTCCGACTCGGTGATGAAGACGCCCCTAGCGTCGGGGTTCTCCGCGAGCGCGCGCGCGACGTCCTCGGCCCGGACGACCTCGGTCCACTCGTAGGCGAGGTCGACATACTCCAGTCCATACGCCTTGGCCAGGTTCACGAAGCGGTCGCCAAACTTACCGTTCCGGGTGATGATGACCTTCTCCCCGGGGCTGAAGCAGTTGACGACGGCGCCTTCCATCACGCCCGTGCCGGAGCACGCGAACATCAGACAATCGTTCTCGGTCTGGAAGACGTACTTCAGGTCCTCGGTCACCTGCATCAAGATCTTGCTGAACTCCGGCGTGCGATGATGGATCATCGGGCGCGCCTGCGCCAGCAGCACTTCGCTCGGCACCGGCGTTGGCCCCGGCGTCATCAAGTACTCTTTCTTCACCTGTCCGTCTCCTCCCCGTCTATCCGCAGCCCCTATTGCTTATCCGAATCTACTTCTTGATCCAGGCCATCATCGAGCGCAGCTTCTTGCCGACCTGCTCGATCAAGTGCTCGCTCTCGGCCTTGCGCGTCGCATTGAAGACCGGTCGCCCGGCCTGGTTCTCCAGGATCCACTCGCGCGCGAACTCGCCGTTCTGGATGCGCTCCAAAGCCTCCTCCATGTGCCAGCGAACCTCCTCGTCGATGATCTTCTTGCCGACGACCAGGTCGCCGTACTCGGCGGTGTCGCTGATGGAGTAGCGCATGCCGCTGATGCCGCTCTCATAGATC
>CAYWVN010000093.1:0-2363 GCA_964461725.1 uncultured Coriobacteriia bacterium
AGATCATCAAGGAGAAGTACTTCAAACAGCATGAGAGGGCGGCGGCTTTTGCGCGCATCTTGGACTCTGAGGCGCTGGACCTGCTGAGAGACGGCCGGCGTGACGAGGCCGAGGAGCTGGTCCGGCAATGCATCTGATTGTGGCCGGTCTGTCACACAAGACGGCGCCCGTCGAGATGCGGGAGAGAGTCGCCTTCCCGGAAACCGAGCTCGATGAGGTCCTCGAGCGGCTGTTGCTCAAGCCCCATCTCAACGAAGCCGTCATCCTCTCCACGTGCAACCGGTGCGAGGTGTATGCGGTCTGCGATGATATCGAGAGCGGCAAGGAAGATATCGTCTCGTTCGTGTGCCGGGACAGGAACGTGGGGCGTGACGAGCTGGAGGCCCACCTCTACTTCCATCACTCGGAGGCCGTGGTGCATCATCTGTTCCGGGTGTCCGCGAGCCTGGACTCGATGATGGTCGGCGAGGCCCAGATCCTGGGGCAGGTGAAAGAGGCCTACAACCAGGCCTTCGAGGCGGACGCCGTGAGCTCGGTCTTCAACCGGATGTTCAGGGCCGCTTTGGCCGCCGGCAAGGCTGTGCACACCGAGACCGAGATCGGCGAGAGCGCCGTCTCCATCAGCTACGCTGCGGTTGAGCTGGCCAAACGGATCTTCGAGGATCTCTCCGGCCGGACCGTCATGGTCGTCGGAGCCGGCGAGATGAGCGAGCTCACGGTCAAGCACCTCGTCTCCAACGGCGTGACCTCAGTGATCGTCACCAACCGGACCCACGAACGGGCCGTCGAGCTGGCCGACTCGCTGGGCGGCCGGGCCATCCGCTGCAACGCGATAGTGCAGGCGCTGGAGCAGGCCGACATCATCATCAGCTCGACAGGCTCGCCGCACTTCATCAGCCGGCGCGAGGATGTGGCGGCCGCGATGCGAAAGCGCCGTCATCGTCCGATATTCTTCATCGACATCGCTGTACCGCGCGACATCGATCCCAACGTGAACAAGGTGGAGAACGCCTTCCTCTACGACATCGACGAGTTGAAGGACGTGGTCGACGCCAACGTGGGAGAGCGGATGAGGGAGGCCAAGCGGGGCGAGGTGATCGTTGACCGTGAGGTGGCGGCTTTCCTGGCCTGGCTCTCGGGTCTCGAGGCGGTACCGACTATCGCGGCCTTGAAGGAGCGCGGCGAGCAGATACGTGCGGAGGAGACCGCGAAGGCGCTGGGTAAGCTGGGTGAGCTCGATGACAAGCAGAAGAACATTGTCAACGCGCTCGGCAACGTCATCGTGAACCGTCTGCTGCACGAGCCGATCGTCAGGGCGAAGGAGAGTAGCCAGACCAAGGACGGCTACGTCCACGTGGAGTCGCTGCGGCATCTGTTCGGCCTTGAGGGGTCGGCGGGCGAGGCTTCGCGGGAGTCGGGCTCCGAACCAGACGGGGAGGACGGTTAGTGGCGACCAAGCTCACCATCGGCACGCGGGGCAGCGCGCTCGCCCTATGGCAGGCCAACTGGGTGGCCGATCAGCTGCGCGAGCTGGGGAGAGGCCAGGTCGAGGTGGAGATCCGCACCATCAAAACAACCGGCGACAAGATCCTGGATGCGCCGCTGGCCAAGATCGGCGACAAGGGGTTGTTCGTCAAGGAGATCGAGAACGCGCTCCTGGCAGGCGAGGTCGACCTGGCGGTGCACAGCATGAAGGACGTCCCGACTATGCTCCCCGAGGGGCTGACGATGGGTGCCATGTGCCGGCGCGAGGACGCGCGCGACGCGCTGCTCTCAACCGGGCCGCTCCTGAAGGACCTGCCGGAGGGCGCGACGGTCGGGACCAGCAGCCTGCGGCGAAAGGCGCAGCTCCTCTTTCACCGTCCGGACCTCCGTTTCGTGGATGTCCGCGGCAACCTGAACACGCGGGTGCGCAAGATGAACGAGGGCCTGTGCGATGCGATGGTGCTCGCCATTGCGGGGCTGAAGCGCATGGGCTGGCAGGACCAGGTCAAAGAGGTACTCGACGCGACCATACTCTTGCCCGCGGTGGGCCAGGGCTCGGTGGGCATCGAGGTGCGTGAGGTCGATTTGGGGAGCGGCGCGGCCGCGCAGCGCACGCCGGCCGCGGAGGCGCTCGGCCGCCTCATTCCAGAGCTTGATCACTACGACACACGTGTCGCCGTGACGGCGGAGAGGCAAGCGCCGTCCGGGGCATAAGGGGCCTGAAACACCTCGGAGCCGTGGGGCAGCGTGAACAGCAGGCGATGCGTCTGGCCATCCCAGATCTGGGCGGCCCGATCGTCCACGAACGCCACCTGGCTGCCATCGGGCGAGAACGCGGCCCACCACATGCGGCCGTACGTCCCCTGGAGGCGCGCGCG
>CAYWVN010000093.1:2373-5195 GCA_964461725.1 uncultured Coriobacteriia bacterium
GGTGGCGCCGGGACGGCGGGGCGGGCGTTAATGCGGCGCTTCGAAGGCGGCTGCCAGGTGCCCATCGGGGCCCACGCTCGGGTGGAGTTCAAGGTGCTTCACATCGAGGCGATGGTGGCCTCGCTGGACGGTTCCCGGCTGGTCCGCGACAGCGCCTCCGGTGATCCACGCGAGGCCGAGCAGGTGGGCGTCGCGTTGGCCGAAAGGCTGCTGGCGGCCGGTGCCGACGAGATCCTGGCCGAGGTCCGGGCGTCCGCCGAGTGTGAAGGCGATCCAGTGCCCGGACCGCCGCCCGCGCCGTCCGAGTAGGTGGCGCCATGGGCGGAAAGGTGTTCCTGGTGGGAGCGGGGCCCGGTGATCCGGGCCTTCTGACTCTCAAGGGCCGGCGTTGCCTCGAGCAGGCCGACGTCGTCATCTATGACCGGCTGGCCAACCCGCGCCTGCTGGACTTCGCGCGGCCCGACGCGGAGCTCATCTACGCCGGAAAGGCGCCCGACGAGCACACCGTGGCCCAGGAAGAGATCTGCCGGATGATGATCGAGAAGGCGCGGGACGGTCACACCATATGCCGCCTCAAGGGAGGCGACCCGTTCATTTTCGGGCGCGGCGGCGAGGAGGCGCTGGCGCTGGCCGAAGCCCGTGTGCGGTTCGAGATCGTCCCGGGCGTCACGAGCGCGTATGCGGCGCCCGCCTACGCCGGTATCCCGCTCACCTTCCGCGGCAAGGCATCCAGCGTCACCTTCATCACCGGCCACGAGGACCCGAGCAAGGCCGACGGGGGCGTCAACTGGGACCTCCTGGCCGACCGGGCCGACACCCTCGTCTTCCTCATGGGCATGAAGCGCCTGCCTATCATAGTCGACCGGCTGCTCGCCGCCGGGCGCGCGCCGGACACGCCGGTCGCCATCGTCCGCTGGGGCACCACCGCGCGCCAGGAGGTACTGAGGGGCGGGCTTTCTGATATCGTGAGGAAGGTGAGCGCGGCCGGTTTCAAGCCGCCGGCCGTCATCGTGGTAGGGGAGGTGGCCGCGTTGGCAGACGAGCTCGATTGGTCCGGAGAACGCCCGCTCTCGGGGACGCGCATCCTGGTAACCCGTGCGAAAGAGCAGGCGAGCGAACTGACCGCCAAGCTGGAGGAGCTCGGCGCCGAGGTCTTCGAGTGCCCGGTCATCCGGACGGCCCCCCCCGACGACTGGGCGCCCTTGGACGAAGCGATCGGCCGGCTGGGTGGCTACGGTTGGGCGGTCTTCACCAGCGCCAATGGCGTCCGGTTCCTCTTCGAGAGGCTCGCCGATCTGGGCAAGGACGCCCGCGCGCTGGGCGGCGTGAAGCTCGGCGCAATCGGCCCGGCGACCGCCCGGGAGCTGGAGGCCCGCGGGGTCAAGGCCGACCTCGTGCCCAAGGAGTTCCATGGTGAGGCGGTCGCGGCGGCCCTCCACGAAGCTCTGGGCGACGTCGCGGGCGTGCGCATCCTGGTGCCGCAGGCGGTGGTGGCCCGCGATGTGCTGCCCGTGGAGCTCGGCCGCCTGGGGGCCGAAGTCGATGTCGTCCCCGCCTACCAAACGGTTCCCGATGAGTCGAAGGCGGCCGAGGCGAAGGCGCTCCTGAGCTCTGGCGGAATCGATGTCGTGACTTTCACCAGCGGCTCTACGGCCCGGAACCTCATGGCGATCCTAGGTGATGACGCGCTCGAGCTGCTGGGGCGCGTGAAGATCGCATGCATCGGGCCGATCACTACCGGAGCCGCCGAGAAGCTGGGGCTGCGGGTGGCCGCCACGGCCGCCGAGTACACCGTGCCAGGACTGGTCGAGGCCATCTTGACGCTGGTCTAGCGAGTGTCCGCTCGGGGGTAATGTGGGGGGTAATGTGTGGGGGGTTGTGTGTGGGGGGTTGTGTGTGTTGACAGCCTACTACCGCATGCAGTAGATTGTGCAAAAGTGTATGCAAGACAGAGGCGCTGAGGGGAAGGAGTAAGCCCGCTAGGCCACTTGGTCAGCGAGCCGGGTTTGGTGAAAGCCGGCGTGGCAGATCGGGCTGAACATGCTCCCTGAGCTTCCGGCAGAAAGCGCGACGCGAGTAGAGCCGGACGGAGGCCACCGTTACCCGGCCGAGCTATCGCCTCTCACCGAGAGGCCGTAGCTGTCGAGGCCTGTCAGCCGTAAGGCGCAGGCGAAATCGGGTGGTACCGCGAGAGAACCTCGTCCCTATGCTTGGGACGGGGTTTTTGTGTTGAAGGAGGAGAAGATGACGTTCTTCACAGGTTTGCGATGCCGGGAGTGTGGCCGGACCTATCCGGCCGATGCGATCTACGCCTGCGAGTTCTGCTTCGGCCCGTTGGAGGTCGACTACGACTATGAGGCCATCGCGGCCCGGGTGAGCCGAAAAGGCATCGCGGCCGGGCCGAGGTCGATCTGGCGCTATCGCGCCCTGCTGCCCGTCGAATCAGAGGAGGTGGTCAGCCTGGGCGCGGGATGGACGCCGCTCGTTCGGGCGCCCCGACTGGGTGCCGAGCTGGGCCTGGAGCACCTCTACCTCCAGAACGACACGGTCAACCCCACCCATTCCTTCAAGGATCGGGTGGTGTCGGTGGCCCTGACGCGGGCCCGGGAGCTCGGCTACACCACCGTGGCCTGCGCCTCCACCGGCAACCTGGCCAACTCGGTGGCCGCCCACGCGGCCCAGGCCGGCCTGGAGGCGTACGTCTTCATCCCGTCGGACCTAGAACGCGGCAAGGTGGTCGCCTCCTCCGTCTACGGAGCACATCTCATCGGCGTCGACGGCAGCTACGATGATGTCAACCGCCCCTCCAGCCCGGTCCCCGC
>CAYWVN010000094.1:0-5018 GCA_964461725.1 uncultured Coriobacteriia bacterium
TTGAAGAAGTTCGAAGCGATCATCAAACCGTTCAAGCTCGACAGCGTCAAGGAAGCGCTCGGCCAGATCGGTGTGGTCGGCATGACGGCTTCCGAAGTTCAGGGGTTCGGCCGGCAGAAGGGCCACACAGAGATCTATCGCGGCGCCGAGTATGAGATCGCCTTCGTACCCAAGATGAAGATCGAGCTTGTCGTAGACGACGACGTGGCGCCTCAGGTGGTCGACGTCATCGTCGAGGCGGCGAGGACCGGAAAGATCGGTGACGGCAAAGTGTTCGTGCTGCCGGCCGAGGAGGCCGTCCGAATACGCACGGGCGAGCGAGGAAAGGATGCCATCTAGCCGGACGTCCGCCGCGACGGAACCTGCGCCGTCCGCCGCGGCGCCACGCGCCGCAGAGCCACCCGCCACGACCTGTTTCCAGTCTGCTCGCGAGCGGAGCGATTCTGTCGACCGTACGCTGCTCGAAGCCTACACGAACGCTCTCGGCCGTACCGGCACCTGCAACCCCGGCGGACCCGGCGGTCAGCTCAACTCCTTTGCCGTTGCCGCATTGGGGGGCTACGGGCGCCGAGAGCTCAGCCCCCAGTCGGACATCGACCTACTCGTCCTGTACGCGCCGCGGGCGCGCGCGCGCGTAGAGCAATCGGTCCGGGCGCTTCTCTACCCGTTGTGGGACGCCGGCTACCACGTGGGCCACCGCGTGCTGACCGTTCGCGAGGCCCTCCGTCAGTCCTCAGCCGACTTGGACCTGACGACCGCGGCGCTGGACGCCCGAGTGTTGGCCGGCGACCGCGCGCTCTTCGAGCGATTCCAGGGCGAGCTCATCAAGCGGCTCCGCTCGCGCGGTGGCACGCCCTTCCTGCGCACGCTGGACGACCGGCAGCGGCGGCGGCGGTCCGATAACGGTGACACCCCTTGCCTTCTGGAACCCGACGTCAAGGACGGCTGCGGGGGGCTGCGTGACATCCAGGCCATGGTGTGGGCCTCGAAGGTCGCGTGCGACGTCTCCGACCTCCCCGGGCTGCGCGCGACTGACCTGCTCACCGAGGATGAGATCGCCTCACTCAAGGCGGCCCACGAGTTCCTCACGTGCGTCCGCGCCTTCCTGCACGAGCAGACCGGGCGGCCCCACGACCGCCTGACCTTCGACGCCCAGGAGACCATCGCGGAGGCACTCGGCTACCAAGACACCGACGGCCTTCTCGCCGTGGAGCGGTTCATGCAGGACTACTACCGGCACGCCCGCAACGTCGACTTCCTGGCGCGGATGTTCTGGCTCAGTCTCCAGGGAGAATCCGCCGCCGGACTTCCGCAGCCCGGGACGGCCGGCCCGAGCCTGGCCTCGGCCCTATCCATGTTCGCCGCGGCCGCCCGCAGCCACGCCGGGGCTCCGGTCGCCAACCTGCGGAGGATGAACTTCGCCAGCGAAGAAGGCCGGGTCGAGATAGACTGGGACGAGGCCGCCAGGGCGGACTTCCTCACCATCCTCCGCGCGGGCACGCGGGCGGATGAGATACTGGAGACCATGCTCCACGTCGGCGTCTTGGGGGGACTCGTCCCGGAATTCGCCGCCGTCCGGTGCCGCCCCCAGTTCGACACCTATCACCGCTACACCGTGGACACCCACAGCTTCCACACGGTCTCGGAGCTTGGCCGGATGGCCACCGGTGAACCCGACAGCCTGTTCCTGGCCGGCCTGCTCCACGACATCGGGAAGCGCCACGGCAGGTCGCACGCCGCGGCCGGCGCGCCGATCGCCAACGCTATCGTAAAGAAGATGGGCTTCCCGCGCGAGACGGAGCGCGAGGTGGCCTTTCTCGTGCGCCATCACCTCCTCCTGCCGGACACCGCCACCCGTCGCGACATCGACGACGAGCACCTGATCGTCGACCTGGCCGGGCGCATCGGAACGCCGGACCGGCTACGGATGCTCTACCTTCTGGCAATCGCCGACGGGCGGTCCACCGGGCCGTCCGCGTGGACCCCGTGGAAGGCGGCCTTGGTGCAGGACCTCTTCTTCAAGGTGCTGCACGTTCTACAACGCACCAGCCCGGGACGCAATCCGGGGGCCCTGGCGAGGCGCAAGAGGGGGGAGTTCGTCCGCCTGCTTCGACCGAAGTACGCCGCGGACGAGCTGGGCACGTTCATAGACAGCCTCCCCGTCGAGTATGCTCTGGCCCACGAGCCCACCGACATGGCCGGCCATTTCGAGATCATGCGGCGCACCGGCCCGGACAAGGTGGGAACCGGGCGATCCGAGGTGTTGCCGGGTGTCTGGAGCTTCGCGGTCGTCGCGCCGGACAGCCACGGTCTCTTCTCCAAGATAGCCGGGGTGCTCAGCCTGCACGGGATGAACATCCTGGCGGCCCGCGTGTACACCTCGTCGGAGGACCGCGTACTCGACGTCTTCAGGGTGACCAACTACTTCGAGGGCGGGCTCGACGACGACCGCTGGCGCCTGGTGGAGCACGACCTCGGCCGTGTGCTGGAGAGCAGAATCTCCATCGACTACCGCCTAGATAAGAAGCTGCGGCACTATCGCGACCGGCCCACACCCGGCCCCCGGGCGCCGGCGGAGGTGATCGTCCTGAACGATGCCTCCGACTTCTACACCGTTATCGAGGTGCATGCCGCCGACCGTCTCGGTCTGCTCTACCGGATAGCCAAGGCCATGACCGACCTGGGGTTGGACCTCAGGCTCGCCAAGGTCTCCACGAACGTCGACCGCGTTGTCGACGTCTTCTACGTGAGGGACTTCCGAGGAGAGAAGGTGACGGACGCGGAGCAACTGCGCGATATCGAAGGAGCGATCCTGCTCGCTATCCAGCAACCGGCTCAGCCGGAAAGCCTCCGCTGAGCCTCAGGCGGGCTTGCCACTCTACGAGGTCGGCGATGGTATCGATATCCTGCCAGCGCGGCAGGAGTGCGGTTTCGAGCCCGAGCGCGGTGGCGTTGGTCAGGACCTGCTTGAGGACACCCGGGCCGCCCCACTCGACTCCTTCGAACAGCTTCGCGTGGACGGCCTTCAGGCCGATGAGATAGAACCCGCCGTCGATGCACGGCCCGAGCACGGCGTCGGCCTGCCCCAGCCGCTCCAGCCCCTCATCGACGTATTCGACCGGCAGGTCCGGCGAGTCGGCCCCGAGAATGATCACAGCACGCCGACACTCCAGAAGCCGGGCCGCCACCGACTCCATCCTCGCGCCCAGGTCGCCGCCGCCCTGCGCGATGACGCGTGCCGATGGGAACGCTTGCCGGAAACGCTCCAGCGCTTCGTCCGGCGACCCTGCAATGCAGTCGAAGAAGCCCCTACCGAGCTGGAGCCTTACGGTCTCTCGCAGCATGTCGAGCTGCACCCGTGCGGCCTCAGCCCCACCGATGGTCTCGGCCAGCCTCGTCTTGACCTCGCCAGGCGACGGCCACTTGGCCATGACGGCCAGCGCGACATCCGCCCGGTCCATCAGCGCTCCTTCTCCGTGCGATAGACGAAGCCGGTGTCGAAATCCGGGGCCTGGAGGCCCGCGATGGTCTCCCCCACCAACGTGTCCAGCGTCTCAACAGCCCGCTCGATGTTCTCGTTCAGGACCTCCACCGGCGTGGGTTCCTCCTTCACTCCGTTGGCGTAGTCGACCCCGAAGCCGACCAGGCAGTACGGGAGTTCCAACTCCCCAGCCAGGACCGCTTCCGGGCCGGCCGTCTGGCTGACCGCGCACGCACCTGCGCTCCTCAAGACGGCGATTTCCGCCCGCGTGTTGAACCTGGGGCCTTGGCAATAGGCGTAGGTGCCCCCGTGGATGATGTCGATATCCGCCTTCCCGGCGGCGGACCGCACTTGGCTACGCAGCCCCGGCGAGAAGGGCCGATCAAAGATGAAATGACCGCGCGTCGGGTCCCCCGGCTCGGAGAAGAACGTGCAGGGCTCGCCGCCGGGCAGCCGGTTGTCTGGGAAGAACAGGTCGTCGAAGAGGATAGCGCGTGCCAGGGGGAGCACCGGGTCGACGATCCCGCAGACGGTCGTCGCCAGAACAGCGCGCGCGCCCATCGCGTGGAGGGCCCATACGTGGGCGCGGTGGTTCACGGATGAGGAAAGGGTGTGATGGCCGATGCCGTGGCGCCGGATGAACCCGACCGGCCGATCGGACCGCGTGCCCACCGAGACCGCGCACGGCCCGAAAGGCGTGTCCAGCTCGGTTTCTCTCGCGTCTTCGAGGGTAAGCGACGCGCCCGTACCGCCGATGACGCCGACTTCGATCTCCATGGCCCGGCCCCCCTTCCTCCGCTCCCGTGATGTTGCTCACTTCCTCGCCCGCGCCCGGCGGGCTAGCTAAGTACTCAGGTGCAGCTGTAGCGCGCCGGCAGTGATCCGACTGGGGTGCCGCAGCCGCGGCGCCCCCCGGAACGGCCGGTCGAACGCCCCCCGGAGCGCTCCAACACTCGCAGGTGATCCTCGATGATCCCCCGATAGAGATCGCAATAGGGCTCCCGCGACTGGAAGCTCCCGCCCGCCCAGTATGCGTAGGCGGCGCACCCTCCCCCGCACGCGTCTTTGACCTCGCAGCACCGGCACTCGCTGCGCTGCTCCAGCGAATGACTCCTGAAGCGGCCCAGGCGCGCGCCCTGCCACGCCTCGATCAACGACCGCGACTCCGCATCGCCGACCGCCCGGTGGCCGACCATGCTTGGGCACGGATAGACCACACCGTCGGCCGCCACAGCGACCATCTCGCGTCCGCCATTACACCCGTCGAAGCGCGCCTCCGGCCTGCCGACCCTCGCGGCCAGGGCCTTGTCGTTGTCCAGGATGACCCCGGTAGCCTCTGCCTCAACCCTGCACCGCCGAACCACCTGCAAGAGTTCGACCGGCGACGGCACCAGCTCACCCCGGTTCGCCAGACGTCCGGTCTGATGCGGGAAGAACAGGTGGTGGGCGAGAAGCCCCAGGTCACCCGCCAGCCGCGTCACCTCCTGGACGCGTTCCAGGTTTAGACGAGTAATCGCGGCGCGCCGCGTCCGCCGCC
>CAYWVN010000095.1:0-4946 GCA_964461725.1 uncultured Coriobacteriia bacterium
GGGGAGCTCCTGCCGACCTCAGGCGAGATTGATGTGGCCGGCCAAGACGTCGTCCATCTGCGGAGCTGGAAGGTGCCGTTTCTCAGGCGCAACATCGGCTGCGTCTTCCAGGACTTCAAGCTCTTGCCCAACAAGACGGCCTACCAGAACATAGCCTTCGCGCTGGAGGTCATCGGGCGCAGCCCGCACGTTATCGAGACGCAGGTCCCTGAGGTCCTGAAGCTCGTGGGTCTCTCGGAGAAGTCGGGGAACTTCCCGGATGAGCTCTCAGCCGGTGAGCAGCAGCGTATCTCCGTCGCGCGGGCGTTCGTCAACCGGCCTCCGCTTCTCTTGGCCGACGAGCCGACGGGCAACCTGGATCCGGCGACGAGCCAAGACATCATGAGCCTGTTCTTGCGCATCAACAAGACCGGCACCACCATCCTTGTCGCGACGCATGACCGCGAGATGGTGGACAACATGCGGATGCGGGTGGTCGCTCTCGAGAGCGGCAAGATAGTCCGGGATCAGCTCCGGGGGGTGTACGGCTATGAGGACTAGGGTCGTGTACTTCGTCCGCGAGGCTTTCACCTCGTTCCGTCGCAACTGGGTTATGAGCACGGCGGCGACCTCCACGGTGGCCCTCTCGCTGTTGGTGGCCGGCATCTTCATGTTCACCGCGGTCACCGTGAACAACATCATCCAGGTGATGGAGCGAAAGTTCGAGGTGGTCGTGTATCTGAAGGACAACGCGGTCTCGACGGACATCGACACACTTCAGAAGGAGATTCTCGCTTGGTCCGAGGTCGAGAGGGTCAAGTTCGTCACCAAGGAAGAAGCCATGGCGCGCCTCAGGGAGGACCTCAAGGATCAGCCGGGCATCCTCGAGGCGATCGAGACCAACCCGCTGCCGCCGTCCTTCGAGATCAAGCTCAATGACGCGCGCAGGGTGGGCATCATCTCGAAGCGTCTGAAAGGACGTCCGGCTGTTGACGAGGTTCGCGACTCCCGGGCGCTGGTCGACCGCGCCATCGAGCTGTTCGACTTCCTGCGCCGGCTGGGCGTCGTGCTCATCGTCGGGCTCATCTTCGCCGCGATGGCACTGATCAGCCAGACGGTCCGCCTGGCCATCTTCGCCCGGCGACGGGAGATTGGCATCATGAAGCTGGTCGGCGCGTCCAACTGGTTCATCAGGTGGCCTTTCTTGCTCGAGGGCATCATGGAGGGGCTTATCGGTGCGGCCTTGGCGGTCGGCATGCTGTACTTGGGTTACGCGTGGTTCAAGAGCATCGCCGCCAATGTCATCCGGTTCCTGCCGGTCAGTTTCGACATGTCTCTGTTTTGGAGTCTGGCCGGCTATCTGACTCTCTCCGGAGTGCTTGTCGGTGCGCTGGCCAGCATCATCGCGTTGTGGAGGTTCTTGCGCGTCTAGCAGGCGCCTGTCCCCGTTGGAGACCTGACCTTAGGGAGTATTTGTGTCCAGCCGTTCGGTTCTGTGGTCCATAGGTGTCGTCATGGTCATGGCTTTGTTGGTGGCCGCCTTCGGTGGCGGCTTCGTGGCGGGCCGGGTGGCGGGAATGAGCGTGCTGCCCAAGATCGTTCGGAGTAAGGCCACAGATGAGCCGCCCCGGGCTGTTGCCGGCGTCGGGGTGGTGGACGAGATCATCCACATCATCAACCGGACCTACGTGGACCCGATCTCGGACACCAAGCTGGTCGACGGCGCCATCAACGGGGTCGTCCAAGCGACGCGCGACCCCTACACGGGGTATATGGGCAAGCAGGAGTCCCGGGCGTTCTCCATCGAGACGCAAGGCAAGTTCGGTGGAGTGGGCATCGAGCTGGGCATGAAAGACCATCAGTTGATGGTGATCGCTCCGATGGAGGGCACGCCGGCCTACCGGGCCGGCGTCAAGGCCGGTGACGCCATCATGGAGGTCGACGGCAAGAGCACCAAGGGCTGGACGACCGAGAAGGCGGTGGGCAAGATCCGCGGCGAAGAGGGGACGAAGGTCGTCCTCACCATGAAGCGCAAAGGCAAGCCGAAGCTGCTGAGATTCAAGCTGACGCGCGGCACGATCAAGCTGGTGAACGTCACCTCGAAGGTGCTGGAAGGCAAGGTCGGATACATCCATCTGCACTCGTTCAGCGAGTCTTCCGGCCAGGACGTGAGGCGGGAGCTCGCCAAGCTGGAGAAGAAGGGCGTCCGGGCGCTTATCCTGGACCTGCGGAACAATCCAGGCGGACTGCTCGAACAGTCGATCTCCGTCGCGAGCATCTTCATCGAGAACGGCGTCATCGTGAAGCAGAAGGGGCGCACGGGGAAGACTGAGACGGCCTTCGCGCAAGGCGACGCAGATACGAACATCCCGTTGGCCGTGCTGGTGAACAAGGGGAGCGCCAGCGCCTCTGAGATCGTCGCCGGCGCGATCCAGGATCACAAGAGGGGCAAGATCATAGGCGAGAACACGTTCGGCAAGGCGAGCGTGCAGCGCATCTTTGAACTATCCAACGGTGGGTCCCTCCGGGTGACGATCGCCCACTACTTCACGCCCGACGGTCGCAACATCGCCAAGAAGGGGATCACGCCGGACATCATCGTGAAGCAGCCGCACGGCCGCCTACTCACCAAGACAGACAAGCAGCTCCAGAAGGCGCTGGAGCTGCTACGTTCGCTCTTCGGTTGGCGCAGTCCGGTCTCGGTTCTGGCACCGGCCGCCTAGAGTCTCCCCGCTCCGCGGACCGTCGCGCCGGCGAGGCGCATAGCGGAAGTCGTCGTCCGGTTCGGGGCTGCCGTCGTCCAGCAGCTCCCCGCAGGACTCGTCGTAGTGGCACAGCCCCCCGACCATCTCCCGCATCTTGACCGGACAGCGCTTGTCCACGGGGAGGGGCTGCATGGTGAGGCGGCGCGTCCCCTCGATCAGTTCGACCTTGCTCGTGCCTTCCTTGCCGGGCGCGAACCGGAGATGGCTCCACGAGAGGATGTTCAGGAACAGGCAGCCGTTCACGACCAGCGTGGAGCTGTCTCCGCTGCCGAACACCTTGACCACGGTGCCGTCGCCTTCGTCGACCGTCTTGCCGTCGACGACGTAGCTGTAGTGGACGGCGTCGAGCGTCTCGAGGACGCGGATCATGTCCTTCTTGTTGATGATCGTGCCCTCTCCGACGAAGCAGGGGGCGGTAGACTTGAGCGATGGGTTAGACATCCTGCATTCCTCCAAACATCGGCCGTGAGCCGCGAATCGAGAGGCCCCGGCTCGAAAAGTAGTCTAATTATAGCCGTAGTGCTAGGGTTGAACAACAGAAGCCCAGCGGTCCTGCGGGGGCTGTGACCTTGGCGGAATCTGCACGGACGGGGACCACCATTGCCCAACAAGCGGCGTCGAACACCAAGACCCAAGGGCTCCGGGTCGGGCTCCGGGGGTCGTGAAGCCGGTCGGCAGCGGTCCGCGGCGGCTGAGCGGCTTCCGGCGGCCAAGCGACCTCCGGCGGCCGATCGTGGCACGAGGAGCGGTCCCAAGTCCGGGCCGCTCTGCGGCGTCTTCCAGGGCAACGCGCGAGGCTTCGGGTTCGTCCTGACGCCCGACGGCGACGTTTACGTCTCCGGCCGCGACGCCGGCGGCGCGATGCACGGGGACACGGTCGAGGTCGGGATGCGACCTCCCCGGGGGCGCGAGCCCGGCCCACGAGGCGAAGTCCTCCGAGTTGTCACTCGCGGCGCCCGGGAGCTGGTCGGTGTCTTCGAGCGCCGCGGCAAGGTGCGCTACGCAGTGCCGAGCGACCGGCGCTTCATCCATCCCGTCCTCATTCACCACAAGGACACGGCCGGCGCCTTCGACGGGCAGCTGGTCACGGTGGAGATCATGCGCTACCCGACGCGGAGCGAGCCTTGCCTGGGACGCGTCATCGAGATACTGGGCGATGAGGACGACCCATCGGTCCAGGTGGAAGCGGTCGTCCGCGAGCACAACCTGCGGGTGGACTTCCCGGCTGAGGTGATGGCGGAGGCTTCAGGCGCCCCAGACACGGTGCAGCCGGAGCAGGCGGCCGGCCGGCGCGACTTCCGCGAGGACTTCGTGGTCACCATCGACGGCCTCGACGCCAAGGACTTCGACGACGCGGTCTCGGTGCGTCGCGTCCAGGCGTCAGGCGCGGCTGCCGGCGACACGGCTTCGGACGGCGACACGGCCTCGGGCGGAGACACGGGTACCGGGGGCGGCTTCGAGCTGGACGTCCATATCGCGGACGTCTCCTCATACGTGCCTCTCGGAAGCGCTCTGGAGTTGGAGGCGCGCGAGCGGGGTACCAGCGTCTATCTATCCGACCGGGTCCTCCCGATGCTCCCACACAAGCTCAGCAACGGCATATGCAGCCTCAATCCGGACGTCGACCGCCTATCGCTGTCGGTGCAGATGAAGATCGACCCGCGCGGAGAAGTGACCGGTTCCTGCATCGGTGAAGGCATCATCCGCAGTCACGCGCGGCTTACCTACGAGCAGGTGGACGCGGGTTTCGCGGGCCGCATCACCTGGCCGGACGCGCGGACCGGCGAGATGATGGAGCTCATGCGCGAGCTCTCTGACGCGCTGGAGGCCAAGCGCCTTCGCCGGGGGAGCCTGGAGTTCGAGACCACCGAGGCCAAGATCCTGACCGGCGACGACAGCCGGCCGGTCGACGTCCTGCTGCGCGAGCGGACGGCCGCCACTAAGCTCATCGAAGAGGCGATGATCGTCACCAACGAGGTCGTAGCCGGCTTCATGCAGGGCAAGGACCGCCCGTCGGTCTATCGCATCCACGACAGGCCGGAGGCCGAGGCGCTGACGAACGTCGAGCGCCTGATCGAGGAGCTGGGCTACCCCGTGCCGCCTCTCGATCCGGACGACCAGCGGACGCTGCAGCGCCTGATAGAGTTCCTACATCCGCGCCCCGAGCGTCTGCTCATCAACATGCTGCTACTGCGCGCGATG
>CAYWVN010000096.1:0-4940 GCA_964461725.1 uncultured Coriobacteriia bacterium
CTCGAAGGGGCAATCGCGGTGCGCTGGGAAGGCCAGAAGCAGGATGTCCAGTAGCGCATCGCTGAGTACGCGGCCGGCGCCGTGGCCGGGAAAGCCGGCCGGACGGTGTTCTTGAGCTTCCTCATGCAGATCGGCCCGGAGTGCGACTGCTGGGGATGGAGCGACGCAGCAATCGTCCCCGACATCGGTATCGTGGCGTCGACCGATCCGGTGGCCATCGACCAGGCGAGCGCCGACCTCGTGAACCGCGCGCCCGCTCTGCCGGGAAGCCGCATCGCGGGTACCACGGAATCTGATAAGATTGCGGCGGCGACCGGGACAGACTGGACGTTCCAGATTGCCCACGCTCAGGCGTTGGGACTGGGCAGCCGGGAATACGATCTGGTTCAGGTGTAGCTGTGGACCTCTTCACTGCCATCTTCACACGGAAAAGCATACGGTCCTTCCTGCCTGACGATGTGGCGGACTCCAAGCTGCGACGCATCTTGGAGGCGGTCAGGGCTGCGCCGTCGTGGGGCAACAAGCAGCCATGGTACTTCGTCGTGGTCAAGGACGAGGGCATCAGGCTGGCTCTCTCGGAGACGCTCCACGAACGCGATCAGTGCCGCGAGGGGATTGCCACGGCCCCAGTCACTCTGGTCTGCTGCGTGGATCCGGGTGAGAGCGCGACTTGGGAGGGCAAGGAGTATGCGCTGGTCGATGGGGCGATTGCCATGGAGCACGCCGTGCTGGCGGCCAACGCGCTGGGGCTGGGGAGCTGCTGGATCGGCTGGTTCCATGAGAAGCAGGTGAAGCAGCATCTGGACATCCCGCGCCACATCCGGGTACTCGGCATGACGCCGCTGGGCCTCGCGGCGGAGGACCCGGAAGCGCCGCCCCGCCGTGAGGTGGGCGAGATCTCATGCGTGGACAAATGGAGTTTTCCCGAGTGACATCTGAGGGAACGCTCTACGTGTGCCCGACGCCCATCGGGAACCTTGAGGACATCACGCTGCGGGTTCTGGACACCCTGCGCCGGGTCGACTTCATCGCCGCTGAGGACACGCGGCACACGCGCAAGCTACTCAGCCACTTCTCGATCTCGCGCCCGCTGGAGAGCTGCCATGGTCACAACGAGCGCTCCCGCATGGGCAAGATAGTGGGGCGGCTCGCCGGCGGAGAGAGCGCGGCGCTCGTCTCTGATTCGGGGACACCGGGGATAGCGGACCCCGGGCATCGACTGATCGTCGCCTGCGTCGAAGCAGGGGTGGCGGTGGAGGTGCTGCCGGGACCGTCGGCTCTAGTGACGGCGCTCGTGGCCTCGGGGTTGCCGACCGATCGGTTCGTCTTCTTGGGCTGGCCGCCCCGGAAGAGCGGCGCCCGCAGGCGCTGGATCGAGGAGTTCTCGACAGCCGGCGAGACGGCCGTCCTCTACGAGTCCCCGCACCGCATCATCGCGCTGATGGAGGAACTCGCCGCCTGCCTTCCGGAACGGCCCGTGGCTCTGGCACGCGAGCTCAGCAAGAAGTTCGAGGAGGTGAGGCGCGGGACGGCCGCTGAGGTAGCGGATAGCGTCAAGGCTCGGCCGCCCAAGGGCGAGATGGTCGTCGTCGTCGGGGGAGCGCCGGGAGTCAGGAAAGCGCGCGGGCGCAGACGCACTCGCGCGGACACGGATGAGGAGTCACCAGAATGACCCGGGCGGGTGCCGGGTTCGCCCGGACGGTCGCGGTAGCCGCGACCTACTTGCTCAGGCGTTTGATGCAGGCGGCACACACACGCTTCGTCTCACCCTTGGTACGGAAGGAAGAAAGGTCTTTGTTGGATCCGCACAGCGCGCAGCCGGGGTTGAACTTGGCCAGAACGATCTTCTCGCCATCGACGAAGATCTCCATGGGATCGCGAACGTTGATCCCGAAAGTCCTGCGAAGTTCCTTCGGGATGACGACGCGCCCCAGGTCATCGACTCGGCGAACGATACCGGTCGACTTCATCTCGGCTCCCCTCCCCTCGCCGTTTTCTTGACAAGATTTCGTGTTCAATTATATGGTGTAGGAAAGCCCTGTCAACCGCTCTACCTGCGGAAACACCCAGGTCAAGGCTCTTAGTGGAATACCTTTACTTTCCCGGAGTTGAAGCTGCCCGCGGTTTCAGAAAGAAGTGTGGCAGGACTCCGGAGAACAGACGGAGGCACTCGAGATGCGAGACGCGTATTACGTTACCACCCCCATCTACTATGTGAACGACGTGCCCCACATCGGGCATGCCTACGCCACGGTGGTCGCAGACGCGGCCGCCCGCTTCCAGCGGCTCTGTGGCCGCCCGGTGCTGTTCCTGACGGGTGCCGACGAGCATGGCCAGAAAGTGGAAAAGGCGGCGCGTGAACATGGCATGGAGGCCCAGAGTTACACCGACCTGATGGTCGCCCCGTTCAAGAGTCTTTGGGAGCGGCTCTCGATAAGCAACGACGACTTCATCCGGACCACCGAAGAGCGGCACATCAAGGTGGTGCAGGACATCTTCCAGAAGCTCTACGATCAGGGCGATATCTACAAGGGTATCTACGAGGGTTGGTACTGCATCCACGAGGAGACTTTCTACCTCGAGAACCAACTGGTCGACGGCAATTGCCCAGAGTGCGGCCGGCCGGTCGAGTGGCTCAAGGAGGAGAGCTACTACTTTGCCACCTCCAAGTACGTGCCGCGGCTTCTCGAGACGCTGGAAGAGGATCCCTTCTTCGTCCAGCCGGACACTCGTTGGCGGGAGATCCAGAGCTACCTGCGCTCAGGGGTGACCGACGTCTGCGTCTCCCGGACTACGTTCAAGTGGGGCGTTCCCGTGCCCTTCGATCCCGACCACGTCGTCTACGTGTGGTTCGATGCGCTGATCAACTACGTGACCGGCGCCGGATATCTGCAGGACGAGGCCAAGTTCGCCCGGTTCTGGCCGGCTGACGTGCATGTCATCGGCAAGGACATCATCAAGTTCCACGCCGTCATCTGGCCGAGCATGCTGATGGCCCTCGGTGTGCCCATCCCGCGCCAGGTCTTCGCGACCGGATGGTGGACGCTCCGCGAGCAGAAGATATCGAAGTCCTCAGGCGTGGTCGTGGAGCCCAACGACCTCATCGACCGCTACGGCGCCGATGCCCTGCGCTACTTCTTCTTGCGAGAGATCCCGTTGGGCGAAGACGGGGAGTTCACCGAGGATGCGCTGGTCCGGCGCATCAACTATGACCTGGCCAACGACCTAGGCAATCTGCTGCATCGCACGGTGCCGATGATGGCGAAGTACTTCGACGGGGCCGTCCCGATGCCGGAGAGCTTCGGGGAGCTGGAGGAGGCTCTCGGCGCTCAGGCGACCGGCGCGGCCGATGTGGTCCGCGCCCGCATGGATCGGCTCGATTGCCGGGGTGCGCTCGAGGCCATCTGGGAGGTCGTGAAAGGCGCCAACAAGTTCATCGACCACGCCGCCCCCTGGGTGCTGGCTAAGGAAGGCCGGGACGCTGAGCTTGCCTCGGTGATGTATACCTTGGCCGACACCATCAGGATCGTCGTCACCCTGATATCGCCGTTCCTGCCCGCCACCGCTGAAAAGATGTGGGCGCAGCTCGGCGTGGGGGCGCCGCTCTCCGATCAGCGGCTGAGCGACGCGACCGCGTGGGGTGTGCTCGCTCCGGGCTCACGGCTCACGGCTGCGGAGCCGCTGTTCCCGCGGATCGACCTCGAGAAGGACGTGTCTCCGACCGATCAGCCGGCTTCCCCCGACGCACAGGGCTCCCCCGACGCACAGGGCTCCACCGACGCACAGGGCTCCACCGACACAAGGGGGTAGACCGCGTGCTGTTCGACACGCACGCGCACCTCGGCTTCTACGAGTCTCCCGATGAACCATCCGGCGTGCTGCGGCGTGCCCGCAACGCCGGCGTGGGGCTGATGGTCATCTTGGGGTACGGCCCGGATTTGATCGACGGCACTGTGCGGCTGGCCGAGGCGCACGACGGTGTCTTCGCGGCGGTCGGCGTCCACGCGCACCATGCCGTCCTGTATGACCCGCCGGGGGCGGGCACGCGCGTGGCCGACGCGCTCCGGCGCGCGGCCGTCTCGTCCAAGGTCGTGGCCCTTGGCGAGATCGGTCTGGACTACTATCGGGACCTCAGTCCGCGCCCCGAGCAGGAGCGCGCTTTCCGCGAACAGCTGCGGCTCGCTCGGGAGTTGGCGCTCCCCGTCGTCATCCACGACCGCGACGCGCACGAGGAAACGCTCCGCATCCTGACCGAGGAGGAAGGAGTGCCGGGTGTCATGCACTGCTTCTCGGGTGACGTAGCGCTGGCCCGCCGATGCCTGGAGCTGGGATTCTACATCTCGATTGCCGGGCCAGTCACCTTCGGCAACGCGCGCGATCTGCCCGATGTGGCGCGCTTCGTTCCGTCGGAGCGCCTGGTCCTGGAGACCGATTCCCCGTACCTCTCGCCTCATCCGCTGCGGGGCAAGGGGAACGAGCCGGCCAACCTGCCGCTTGTCGCGGCCCGTGTGGCGGAGCTCCGAGGCATTACGGCCGACGCGCTGGCTGAGTTGACGACGTCGAACGCCCGCGCCCTGTTCGGCATCGAGGGGTAGTCATGGGCATCGAGCCTCCGGGGATGCTGGCCTCCCCCACGGCGACCAAGGAGGTACTGGCCCGGTTCGGCCTCGCGCCCAGCAAGGCGCTGGGGCAGCACTTCCTGATCGACCGGAACATCCTCGCGAAGATCGTGGAGGCTGCGCGGCTGGGGCCGGGCGACGTGGTGGTCGAGGTCGGCCCCGGCATCGGTACGCTGACGCGTGAGCTGGCGGCTCGGGCCGGACGCGTGGTCGCGCTCGAGTTGGACGCGGCGCTCTTGCCCCTGCTCGATTTCACCCTGTCCGGCAGCTCGAACGTCGAGGTCGTCCTGAAAGTCGGGCTGCCGAGCGACGCCGGCAAGA
>CAYWVN010000097.1:0-4868 GCA_964461725.1 uncultured Coriobacteriia bacterium
CGGCCGGCGGCACCGTCCACGATATGATGGAGCGTGAGCTGTGAAACACACGCTTTCCGTGCTCGTGGAGAACAAACCGGGCGTCCTGACCCGCGTTGCCGGGCTGTTCGCCCGCCGCGGCTTCAATATCGACAGCCTGGTGGTCGCGGAGACCGAGAACCCAGAGCTCTCGCGGATGACCATCACCGTTCACGAGCAGGACCAGCCCCTGGAGCAGGTGACCAAGCAGCTCCACAAGCTCATCAACGTGCTCAAGATCACCGACCTCGACCCGGCCGGCAGCGTGGAACGAGAGCTGCTGCTGATCAAGGTCAAGGCGGATGCGCAGACTCGGGGAGAGATCATGCAGATGGTCGAGATCTTCGGAGCGAGGATCGTAGATGTGAACAGCGACGTGCTGCTCATCGAGATGACGGGCTCCCGCGAGAAAGTGGGCGCCTTCATCGACGTGCTGGCGCCCTTTGGGATAGTCGAGCAGATGCGGACCGGCCGTCTGGCTATGGGCCGGGGCCGCAGAGCCACCTGATAAGTGTTACCCTCGCCACGATGTACTGAACTAGGAGGTAGTTGAGGAAATGCTGTACGAAAAGGATGCCGATCTGCATCTTCTTGACGGGAAGACCGTGGCCGTTATCGGCTTCGGTAGCCAGGGTCATGCCCATTCGCAGAACCTGAGGGATAGCGGCGTCAAGGTCGTCGTGGCAGAGGCCCCGGGCTCCGCTGCGTGGGACCGCGCGGCTGCCGCCGGTTTCCAGGTCATGACCGCCGACGCGGCCGCCGCCATGGCCGACGTCATCATGATGGTCGTCCCGGATCAGACCCAGAAGGTCGTCTACGAGAGCGCCATCCGCGACAATCTCAAAGCGGGCGACATGCTCATGTTCGCCCACGGATTCAACATCCACTTCAACCAGATCGTCCCGCCGGCCAACGTCGACGTGACCATGGTCGCTCCCAAGGGCCCTGGCCATCTGGTTCGCCGCGTGTATACCGAGGGTGGGGGCGTGCCGGCCATCGTCGCCGTCTATCAGGACGCGACCGGCCAGGCCCATCAGAAGGCCCTTGCGTACGCGTACGGCATCGGCTCGCTCCGCGCAGGAGTCATCGAGACCACCTTCAAGGAAGAGACGGAGACCGACCTGTTCGGCGAGCAGGCCGTCCTCTGCGGCGGCGTGAGCGAACTGGTCCGCGCCGGCTTCGAGACTCTGGTGGATGCCGGCTACCAGCCGGAGATCGCCTACTTCGAGTGCCTGCATGAACTGAAGCTGATCGTGGACCTCATCCAGGAGCACGGCATCAGCGGCATGCGCTACTCGATCTCCGACACCGCCGAATACGGCGACATGACCCGCGGCAAGCGCGTGATCAGCGAAGACGTCCGCGAGGAGATGGCCCTCATCCTCGAGGAGATCCAGACCGGCGAGTTCGCCCGCGAATGGATCCTCGAGAACATGGCCGGCCGTCCGGTCTACAACGCCATCAAGCGGGAAGAATCCGAGCACGAGATCGAAATCGTGGGTCGCGAACTCCGCGCTATGATGCCGTGGCTCGGCAAGGGTGGCAAGCTCGAGTGACGGCGACGCTGCGCACTACCCCTACGCTCTCTTCACCGTTCTTGCGGCTCGCGGGCTCGCGCGCCACGCCCGCTAGGTTCGCTTCTCGGTAGCACGCAGCGTCGCCTGACCTGTCAGGTGGATATTGGGGCGCAGGCCCGGCATCGGCCGGGGCTGCGCCTCTTTTTTTTGCCGCGTCAACGGCGGATGATGTCGGCGTGCCTTGAGTTCGCGGGGGGAACTCGCTGGGGGTCCGATCATGTCGTTCAAGCACCTTGCTCTTGCCTGCGCCGCGATACTTCTGGTTGCCGGGGGATGCTCTTCTGGACAGGCCGGGGACGCCGGCTCCTCCGGCACCTCTGCTATCTGCATCATGCCGGCGGAGGACTCGTCGGTGTCGACGACCGGCACATCCCGTCCGGCCGGTGCGTCCGGCGGGTCCGGCGCCTCGAGTACGTTGGTCACGTCGGGGGCCGCCGACCCGGGAGCGGATCCCGAAGCCTGGAAGGCTGACATCATCGTCAAGATCAGCCGGGACATGAAAGGCGGGGACGCGGACGGCGCCACCGGCCGTACCACCATCAGTGACGACGGGCGGTACGTGGCCTACGAGTCGAACGCGGCCGACATGGTCCCCGGCGACGGACACGGAACGGACATCTTCGTCTTCGATCGGGAGACCGGCGTCACCGAGTTGGTCAGCATCGCGAGCGACGGTGCCCGGGCGAAAGGCGAGTGCAGTCTGGCGATCATCAGCGCTACGGGCCGCTGGGTGGTCTTCCAGTCGGAAGCCGGCAACCTGGCGCCGGGGGATACCAACCGGGCGAGCGACGTGTTCTTGCGCGACCGGCAGGCGGGGACCACCCTCCTTGTGAGCGCCGGCCCGGACGGGAAAGCTGTCGGTGGCGGCAGCGCCCGCGGAGTGAGCGCCGACGGCCGCTACGTGGCCTTCTGTTCCGACTCCGGGGATCTCGTCCCCGGCGACACGAACACGGTGAGTGACGTCTTCGTCCGCGACATGCAGACGGGCGCCATCGAGCGGGTCAGTGTGGGCGCCGGCGGGAAGCAGGCGGACAGCTACTCTTGGGACTGCACCCTCAGCCGCGACGGCCGCATCGTGGCCTTCCAGTCGCACGCCACCAACTTGGTGCCGGGCGACACCAACGGGGCCAACGACATCTTCGCCAGGGATCTCGACAAGGGCGTCACCGAGCGTGTCAGCGTCAATGGCGCCGGCAAGCAGGCCAACAACGACAGTTGGGACGTCTCCATCAACGCCGACGGCCGCTACGTGGCCTTCACCTCGGCGGCCACCAACCTCGTCCAGGGGGATACCAGCAGCCAGCGCAACGACGTCTTTGTCTTCGACCGCCAGACCAAGAGCGCGAAACGCATCAGTGTCACTGAGGCCGGCAAGGAGGCCAACAACTCCAGCGGGTCACCGAGCCTCAGCGCCGACGGCCGCTACATCGCGTTCCTCTCCTTCGCCCGCAACCTGGTTTCCGCTCCCGACACAAGCGGGTGGTGCGACGTCTTCGTCCGCGATCTCGAGACCGGGAAGAACTGGCGGGTGAGCCTGACTGCCGATGGAGCCCAAGCTCGTGACGGGAGCCCCTACGTGGCGCTGAGCGGCGACGGCCGATGGGTGGCCTTCATGAGCCACGCAAACACCCTGGTCCCCGGCGATAGGAACAGGACCTCGGACATCTTCGTGACAAAGGCGCAGCGCTAGGCCCGAAGTTGCTCGCATCCAATCATCTCTGCAAGTTCTGATATGAAAGGTACGAGGCGATGAGTGTGTCCTCCCGGAGCGGCTATGGGCCGTACCCGGACCATTTGAAGCGGAGGGAGGGCATACTCATCGCCTCCTAGTCCGCGTCCCCGGACAGGTACATCTTCACGTGCAGCATGAGCGCCCGCGCGGCGCCCGTGGGGGAGCGGTCCTTGGCCTGGATGAGGTTGAGGTCGCGACTCATGCCACCCTCCACTTTGAGCACCACCAGGCCGCCGCCGCTCACCTCGCCCAGCGTCATGGCCGGCAGCACGGATATCCCCAGGCCTTGCCGAACGAAGTTCTTCACCGATTCCACCGAGCCGGTCCTATAGGGGATCTGGGGCTCGAAACCGGCGCCCCGGCAGGCCTCCATCACCTGTACCGTGACGTTGAACGACTCCGAGGGGAACAGGAACGCCTCGTTGGCCAACTCGGGCAATGCCACCGAACGCTTGCCGGCCAGCCGATGCCCGGGGGGGATCACCACGAGCAGTTCTTCAGCGGTGAGGTAGGTGGTCTCCAAGGTGGTGGGGGAGCCCGAGGCCGTCACCACAGCGAAGTCGATGCCGCCTTCCAGGACCAGGCGCGCCAGATCGGCGTCGCCGCCCTCGACCAACTCGACCGTGACCCGGGGGAAGGTGCCCCGGAAGGTGGCGAGCATCTTCGGGGCTACGTAGGTGGCCACGGACGGGTTGCAGCCCATCCGCACGTCGCCCGCCTCCACGCCCATGTGCTCCTTGAGTACCCGGATGGCCTCGTCAGCCCGGAACAGGACGGCCTGGGCCAAGGGCAGAAATACCTCGCCACTGGGGGTGAGCTTGATCTTCCGATGCTCCCGGTCGAACAGCTTGGTGGCGAGTTCCCGCTCGAGCTGCTGCATCTGGTGGCTGAGAGCCGGCTGGGACACATGGAGCGACTCCGCCGACCGGCTGAAGCTCAGCGTGTCCGCGATGTTGACGAAGTACTTGAGCTGGAACAGTTCCACGGGACCCCCGGGGTAGCCTGCAACATATAGATACAACTTATAGCACGGATAGAAACAATATATTGGACTTATAATCAACCAAGGGGTAACCTACTTTTCGGCTGAGCACTGAACCAAAGGTGATCACCGGGAACCCCCCCTCCCAGATCGCTACAGAGCTGAGCAGCTTTTCCCGCGTATAGCCGACTCTTTCCCCCAACGGAGTCGGCTATGCTTCTTTGTGGGACCTTCTTGCCTACCAAGGGAAAGCCATGAGCCTCGTTCAGCGCTTCAAGCCTCCTCGACTGCCTCAAGACACCGCGCGGGTGAAGGTCCTCGCGGAATTCGGTCTGGTCGCGGCGGCGCTCATCTGGGGCTTCAACTTCATCTTGGTCAAGCTCGCCGTGGGTCATATGCCTCCGATCTACTACGTGGGGCTGCGCTTCCTCGTGGGTGCCGTCTTCCTGCTGCCGTTCTCCTGGAAGCAGATGCGGCGCCTGGACCGTCAGGGCTGGCTCGTCGGGATCGGCGTCGGCGTCCTGCTGTTCGGCGGGTTCGCCCTGCAGACCATCGGGTT
>CAYWVN010000098.1:0-4687 GCA_964461725.1 uncultured Coriobacteriia bacterium
CGTCTCGCGGCCGATGACGCTCTGGAAGTCGCGCACCATCGTCGGGTACGGGTGGGGCCCGACGACCGAACCCAGCACGTAGTAGGTGGTTTCGACGTTGGTCACCCAGTCCCGCATGGCCTCGTTGATGGCGTCCTTCAGGGTGCGACTGCCGGACGAGACGGGCACAACTGATGCGCCGAGCAGGCGCATGCGGAAGACGTTGAGCCGCTGGCGACGTATGTCTTCCTCGCCCATGTAGACGTGTCATTCCAGGCCGAAAAGGGCGGCCGCCGTCGCGGTGGCCACGCCATGCTGGCCGGCACCGGTCTCGGCGATGATGCGCCGCTTACCCATGCGGACAGCCAGCATCACCTGGCCCAGCGTGTTGTTCAGCTTATGCGAGCCCGTATGGCAGAGGTCCTCGCGCTTCAAATAGACGCGCGCGCCGCACCGTTCGCCCAGGCGTTCCGCCCGATAGAGCGGTGTCGGACGGCCGGCGTACAGCGCAAGCCGCCCCTGCAGCTCATCCTGGAAGCCGCGGTCCGCCGCGTACTTGGCATAGGCCGCTTCCAGCTCGGCCAACGCCGGCATCAACGTCTCCGGCACGAACTGCCCACCATACGGGCCGAAGTGGCCCTTTTCCAAGATCAGTCTCCGTTAGTCCTTCTCGATGTAGCCGTGCTCGTAGTCGAAGTTCTCCAGGCGATTGTTCAGATAGTCGTCATAGGCGCCCAGATCGAAGTGACCGTGACCGGAGAGGTTGAACAGGATCGTCTTGGCCTCGCCGCTCTCTTTGCACTTCTTGGCCTCGTCGATGGTCGTGAGGATCGCGTGCGCGCTTTCCGGCGCCGGGAGGATGCCCTCAGTCCGGGCGAACATGACGGCCGCCTCGAACACCGGGATCTGATGGACCGCGACGGCCTCGATGACACCCTGGTCGTAGAGCAGGCTGACCGACGGCGAATCGCCATGGTAGCGCAGGCCGCCCGCGTGGATGCCCGCCGGGACGAACTTGTGACCCAGCGTGTACATCTTGAACATCGGGGTGAGCTCAGCCTCGTCACCGAAGTCGTATTCGAACTTGCCGCGCGTCAGCGTCGGGCAGGCCTTCGGCTCGACCGCGATCACACGCATACCGGTCTTGCCTTCCTTCATCTTGTCGCGCACGAAGGGGAAGGAAAGCCCCGCGAAGTTGCTGCCGCCGCCGACGCAACCGATGACGATGTCCGGGTAGTCCCCGGCTTTCTCCATCTGGAGCTTGGCCTCCTGCCCGATGACCGTCTGGTGCAGCAGCGCGTGGTTGGCCACACTGCCGATGGAGTAGTTGGCGTCGTCGTGAGTGGCGCCGTCCTCGACCGCCTCACTGATGGCGATACCGAGACTGCCCGGGCAGTCCGGGTCCCCGTCCAGTATGTGGCTGCCGGACTTGGTCTCGCGGCTGGGGCTGGGGATCACCTTGGCGCCCCAAGTCTCCATCATGATGCGCCGGTACGGCTTCTGGTCGTAGCTGACCTTCACCATGTAGACCGTGCAGTCCAGGCCGAACATGGCGCACGCGTGGGAAAGCGCGCTCCCCCACTGGCCGGCGCCCGTCTCGGTGGCCAGACGCGACTTGCCCGCCTTCTTGTTGTAGAAGGCCTGGGCGATGGCGGTGTTGGGCTTGTGGCTGCCGGCCGGCGAGACGCCCTCGTACTTGTAGTAGATCTTGGCCGGCGTGCCCAGCGCCTCCTCCAGCCGGTGCGCCCTGATGAGCGGGGTCGGCCGGTACAGCCGGTAGGCGTTCAGCACCTCCTCGGGAATCTCGACCGACGGCTCCATGCTCACTTCCTGCATGATGCAGTCCATCGCGAAGATGGGCGCCAGGTCGTCTGGACCGACCGGCTGCTTGGTCCCCGGATTGATCGGCGGATCCATCGGGGCCGGGAGATCCGGCAGGATATTGTACCAGCTTGTCGGAATCTCCTTCTCACTCAACATGATCTTGGTGTCTTCCATCTTTCCTCACTCCTTTCGTTCTCTCGTGGCTTCCGCTTCCTCGTTTGCCGCGACTTGACTACTTGGCGTTCCGGCCGAGCCGGCCTCCCTGCCCGCTACGGTCACCCGCTACAAAAGCGGATTCCGGCAGGCCTCCACCAGCTCGTCCATCATCCCCATCACATCAGGGCTCACCATCAGCACCTCGCCGACCAGGAACGCGTCCACTCCCGAGCGGCGCAGGCGCTTGATCGTGTCGCCGTTCACGATGCCGCTCTCGCTCACGACCACCTTGCCCGGCGGTATGAGAGGCCTCAGCGCCTCCGTCACGGCCACGTCGGTCTCGAACGTATCGAGGTCCCGGTTGTTGATCCCGATGATCGTCGCGCCGGCCGCCAACGCTTTCCCGATGTCGGACTCGTCATGGACCTCGACCAACGCTTCCATCCCGAGCGACTCGGTCACGGCCAGCAACCGGCCCAACTCCTCAGCCGGCAAGACCTTAGCGATCAGGAGCAACGCGTCGGCCCCATGCATCCGCGACTCGTACACCTGGTACTCATCCACCACGAAGTCCTTGCGCAGGACCGGCACCGTGGTCGCCGACTTCACGCTCTCCAGGTGCGCGAGCGAGCCCTGGAAGAACTCCTGGTCGGTGAGCACCGAGATCGCCGAGGCGCCGTTGTCCTGGTAGATTCCGGCAATGCTCCAAGGGTCGAAGACCTCGACCAGTACGCCGCGAGAGGGGGACGCGTGCTTGATCTCCGCGATGAGCGCAGCGCGGAGCGGGTGCTTCACCGCCCCGCGAAACTCCCGTGGGGGCGGCGCCTGGACGGCCAACTCCTTCAGCTCGTCAGGCACCCAACGTCGCCTTAGCCCCTCGACCTCCCGTCTTTTGCTGTCAATGATGTTGTCGAGAATGGACATCTGTGCCGCCTTGCTACGCCGGCGCCCCCAACTGGTTCGTCAATTCTATCAGACGCTCCAGCCTGTCGGCCGCCATGTTCGTCTCGATGGCAAAAGCCGCCTTGTCCATCCCGTCGGCCAGGTTCTCGGCCTTGTTCGCGGCCACCAAAGCGGCCGCTGTGTTAGCCAGGGTGATGTCGGTCTTGGGCCCCTGCTTGCCCGAGAGGATCCCGCGGATGTCCGCCGCGTTCTGTTCAGGCGTGCCGCCCCTCAGGTCCTCGAGTTTGGCCGTCTTCAGGCCCAACTGTTCCGGCATCACCGTGTAGGTGTCCACCCGGCCGTCATACAGCTCGGAGACCAGGCTGCCGCCGGTCGTCGATATCTCATCCAGGCCGTCGGCGCCATGGACCACCAGCGCATGCCGCGTGCCGAGCCGCCCCAGCACCCTGGCCATCGTCTCGGTCAGCCCGGCGTCATAGACACCCAGGAGCTGCGACGACGCCCCGGCGGGGTTCGTCAGCGGCCCCAGGATGTTGAAGACCGTCCGAATGGCGATCTCCCGGCGAGGGGTCATCGCGTGCTTCATCGATTGATGGAAGCCGGGCGCGAACATGAACCCGATGCCGGCTTCGTCGATGCATCGGGCGACCGCGTCCGGCGGAAGATCGATCTTCACGCCGAGCGCCTCCAGCACGTCGGCGCTACCGCACTTACTCGAGACGCCGCGGTTGCCGTGTTTGGCCACCCGCACGCCGCAGCCCGCCACCACCAGGGCCACCGCTGTCGAGATGTTGAACGTGCCGGCGGCGTCTCCACCGGTGCCGCATGTGTCGATGAGGTCGATCGACTTGGGCCTCACGGCGCTGGCCTTCTCCCGCATCACCCGGGCGAACCCGCAGATCTCCTCGACCGTCTCGCCTTTGATGCGCATCGCCGTGATGAACGCGGCTATCTGGGAGTCGGTGCACTCGCCCGTCATGATCTCCTCCATGACGGCCGTCGCCTCGTCCTCAGACAGCGATCCTCCCTCCACCACCGTCTTCAGCGCTTCGACAATCATTCCTACTCACCTCCTTCCGCCGCCCGCGTGCTCGACGTCACGCGTTCTTCGGTGTCCCCTTCAAACCCTCAACTCCAGGAAATTGCCGAGAATCTGCTTCCCCGGCTCGGTCAGAATCGACTCCGGATGGAACTGGACGCCTTCCACGAGGAGCTCCCTGTGGCGCACACCCATGACCACCCCGTCATCCGTCTCAGCGGATATCTCCAGGCATTCCGGGATGCTCGCCCGCTCGGCGATGAGCGAGTGGTAACGGGTGGCCGTGAACGGATTGGCCACGCCCTGGAATATGGCGCGGCCATCGTGGCGCACCTCAGAGGTCTTCCCGTGGACGACCTCGCCCGCGCGTATGATCCTACCGCCGTAGATGTCGACGATGCACTGGTGCCCCAAGCACACCCCGAGGATGGGCATGCGGCCGGCGAAGCGGCGCAGCACGTCGCTTGTGATGCCGGAGTCGTCCGGCGTACCCGGGCCGGGCGAGATGACGATGCGCTCGGGCGAGAGCTTCTCTATCTCATCCGGCGTGGTCTTATCGTTTCGGAACACGGCGACGTCGGCACCCAGTTCCGCCAGGTATTGGTAGAGGTTGTAGGTGAAGGAATCGTAGTTGTCGATAAGGATCAGCATCGGCCCATCGCCGCCTTTCCGCGCCCGATCATCCCACGGCCACCTTTCCCCGGCCCGCCATCTCGACCGCCGCGATAAGAGCGTGGGCCTTGCTCACGGTTCCACGGTACTCGCTCTCGGGGTCTGAATCCGTGA
>CAYWVN010000099.1:0-4616 GCA_964461725.1 uncultured Coriobacteriia bacterium
GGAAGCCGGCGCATCCTCAACGTCGATATCGGCGGCGGCACGGCGACGGTCGCGATACTGGAGAAGGGCAAGGTCACGCAGACCGCGGCGGTGCACATCGGCGGTCGCCTGCAGGTGGTCGACGACAAGGGCGTGATCGTCCGGCTCGATCCTGCCGGAAAGACGCATGCCGCACGCGCGGGCTTCTCGTGGGAGCTGGGCGAAAAGGTGACTTCGTCTGAGCTCGACCGAGTGGCGGACCTGATGGCGGACCCGCTGGCGGTGGCCGCGGACATGCTGGCCCAAGCCGAGCATGACCGGCTGGCCACGGCCATCTGTGTCTGTCTGTCCGAGGAGTTCGCGGGACGCGTGGCGGCGGAACTGGAGGGGCAGATTACGCTGTTGACGAGAGCGGAGACCGCTCGGCAGGCATTGAGTGAGCAGGGGCGTTTCCTGGTCGTGGACAACCTGGAGGTGGCATTGGAGCTCGCCGACGATATCGCGCCGGAGCACCTGGAACTCATGGTCGAGGACGCCTCGAGCTACGTCGAGCGTGTGCCGCACGCCGGGGCGGTCTTCGTGGGGGCTCTAACGCCTGAGGCGGTCGGCGACTACATCGCCGGGCCGAACCACATCCTGCCCACGGCCGGCACGGCGCGGTTCGCGTCGCCGCTCGGGGTGTCCGACTTCTACAAGCGGACGAGCGTGGTGAGCTGTTCTCCGATGGGGGTTCGTTCGATCGGCCCTGCCGCGGAGACCATCGCCCGCGCGGAGGGGCTGGATGCGCACGCCAACTCCCTGCGCGTGCGGCTGGGGAGGCGCGAGTGATGTACGGGTACATGGTCATCGGAAGCAATGTATACGCGCTGGAGAAGAGCCTGAACGCTATCGCCAACAGCGACGCGTTGGTGCTGGACATCGACGGCGTCATCCTGGATGTCGGGGGCTCTTTCCGAGTGGCGATCAGTCGCACGGCGCAGCGCTTCTTGGTCGGGGAGGCGGGCTTCGAGGATGACGCCACGGCGATCGTCCCGGAGAAGACGCAGTTCTTCAAGCTGGCCGGCGGCTTCAACAACGATTGGGAGCTGACCAACGCGGCCGTGCTCTTCTATCTGGGCAAGGCAGAGCGCCACGGCACCAAGAGCCTCCTGGCGCTCAAGAAGGAGTCGCCGAGCATCAAGACGTTCTGCGGCGATGTCCACGACGGCGGCGGCGGCCTGAAGGCCGCTCAGGACATCGTCTTCGGCGGGCTCGGGGCGGAGCAGAAGGAGCACGTGTTCGCGGTCTGGAACCGCATTCTGATCAAGCGTCTGTTCCAGGAGATCTACTCCGGCGACGAGTTCTGCCGGCGGCTGTACGGATTCGACCCGGAATACGTGAGAGGCGAGGGACTGATCGGCGCGGAGCAGGTGATCGTTGAGCGCGAGAAGCTGGAGCCCTTCGGGGCGAAGCTCGGAATACTCTCGGGGCGGACGCGCGAAGAGGCTGAACTCGCGCTCGAGCGGGCCGGGCTGGCCGACCTGTTCGCGCCCGAGAACGTCCTGGTCGATGACGGCGGCCCCATCAAGCCGGATCCGGCGGCGCTGGACGCCCTGGCGAAGTCGCTCGGCGCGAAGAGCGGCCTCTACCTGGGCGACACGCCGGACGACCTGGCGGTGGTCAAGAACGCCCGGCGCCCGGGCGCGCCGGCGCGGTGGCTGTCGGCTGTCGTGGCCCGCGATCTGAATGAGGCGGACGTGTACTTCGAGGCCAAGGCGGACGTGGTGGGCGTCAACGTGAACGCGATACTGGCCGCCGTGACGGACATGAAGGAGCACAAGGATGCCTTCCCGCTCGACTACGCTTAAGCGCGAGACGAAAGAGACGCAGATTGACCTGGGGCTGAACCTGGACGGAACAGGGGTGGCCGAGGTCGAAACGGGAATCCCGTTCCTCGACCACATGCTGGACCTCTTGGCCAAGCACGCCCTCTTCGATATCAAGCTGAAGGCATCAGGCGATCTCGACGTGGACACGCACCACACTGTCGAGGACATCGGCATCTGCCTGGGCCAGGCGCTTGCCGAGGCGCTGGGCGACAAGTCCGGCATCCGGCGCTACGGTCACGCGGTCGTGCCGATGGATGAGTCGCTGGCGCTGGTCGCGGTCGACATCTCGGGACGGTCGCACCTTGTCTACGATGTCCGTATGCCGGTCGAGCTCATCGGGACCTTCGACACCGCGCTCACCATCGACTTTCTGCACGCGTTGGTGAACCGGGGGGCGCTCACGCTGCACGTGAAGATGCTCTCGGGACGAAACGCTCACCACATGATCGAGGCCATCTTCAAGGGACTGGCCCGCGCCCTGAGGTCGGCGACCGAGCCTGACGCGCGGATGTCCGGTGTGCCGTCGACCAAAGGAACGCTGTAGAGCATGATCGCCGTCGTCGACTACGGGATGGGCAACCTCCGCAGCGTCCAGAAAGCCTTCGAGAAGCTGGGTTTCGACGCGCGCATCACCTCGTCGCCTGATGAGATTGAGCAGGCGGCGGGCGTTGTCGTACCGGGTGTCGGGGCTTTTGCGGACACGATGGAGAGCCTGACCTCGGCCGGTGTCCAGGAGGCTGTGCTTGCGCAGATCGGGCGCGGCCGGCCGTTCCTCGGCATCTGCCTGGGGCTCCAGGTGTTGATGGGCGAGAGCGAGGAAGGCGGGCTGCACCGCGGGCTGGGCGTCTTCGAGGGCCGGGTCCGCCGCCTCCCGGACCAGGTGAAAGTGCCCCACATGGGGTGGAACCAGGTGGAAGTCGTTCGGCCGACGCCGGTCTTTGACGGCATCGAGAGCGGATCGTACTTCTACTTCGTCCACTCGTACTATGTCGATCCGGCCGACCCGGAGGCAGTTGCCGGAAGGACCGACTACGGAGTGCGGTTTGCATCGGTCTTGAGTCATGATAATCTCGTAGCCGTGCAATTCCATCCGGAGAAGAGCGGGATGCGGGGGCTCCGGCTTCTCTCTAATTTCGGGGGTATGTGCAGTGATCATCCTTCCAGCTGTTGACATCATGGACGGCAAGGCCGTCCGCCTCTACCAGGGCCAACTCGAAGCGGTCAAGGTCTATTCTGACGACCCCGTCGAGATGGCCAAGCGCTGGGCCGCCGAGGGCGCGACGTTCCTGCACGTGGTCGATCTGAACGGAGCTGTGACCGGCAGTCCGGTGAACCGCCCGTCGATTGAGGCGATCATCAACGCGGTCGATGTGCCCGTCCAGGTGGGAGGCGGCATCCGCGACCTGAACGTCCTGTCTGAGGTCATCGCGCTGGGTGTGACCCGTGCGGTGCTGGGCACGGCCATCATCAGCCACCCCGAGTTCGTGGCGGAAGCGTGCCTGCGCTACAAGGACAAGATCGCCGCGGCCATCGACGCCCGCAACGGCAAGGTGGCGGTGGCCGGCTGGAGAGAGGGCACCGAGTTCGAGGCTCTCGAGGTCATGGACGAGCTCAAGGTCCTGGGCGTGCCGCGGGTCGTCTATACGGACATCATGGCCGACGGCGCGCAGCGGGGCATCAACCTGGGCGGCGTCAAGCAGATGGCCGCCAAGTCCGACGTTCCCATCATTATCTCCGGGGGCGTGACCTCTCTGGACGACATCAAGACGCTCAAGGAGCTGGAGCCGCTCGGGGTCGAAGGTGTCATCGTCGGCACGGCCCTATACGAGGGTAGCTTCACACTCCCGGATGCCATCGCCGCCGCGAGCTAGTTTCCGAGTGGCGTCTCCTGTCCGGCACGCGAAGGACCGCACGGTCTGATGCTTACGGTTCGCGTCATTCCCTGTTTGGATGTGCATGAAGGCCGGGTCGTCAAGGGCGTCCGGTTCGTCGACCTGCGCGACGCGGGTGATCCGGTCGAGTTGGCGGCTGCCTATGACGCGGCCGGGGCCGACGAGCTCGTCTTCTTGGACATCACGGCCTCCCATGAGAAGCGCGACACTATGGTGGATGTGGCTTCGCGGACGGCCGAGCAGGTGTTCATCCCGTACACGGTGGGCGGCGGCATCCGTGGCAACGAAGACATCCGGCGGCTGCTGTCGGCCGGGGCCGACAAGGTCTCCTTGAACACGGCCGCGGTCAAGGACCCTGATCTCGTGCGCCGGGCAGCGGCGCGCTACGGCAACCAGTGCATCGTCGTGGCCATCGACGCCAAACGTGTGGACGGCGGCGATGTCTCCGACGGATCGGACAAGTGGGAGGTCTTCCTGAACGGCGGCCGCACGCCGACCGGCATCGACGCGGTCGAGTGGGCCCGCCGCGCGGTCGAGCTGGGCTCGGGCGAGATCCTACTGACCAGCATGGACCGCGACGGCACCAAGTCCGGCTATGACGTGCCGCTGACGCGGGCCATCACGTCGGCCGTCAACGTCCCGGTCATCGCGTCGGGCGGGGCTGGGACGCTGGACCACTTCGTGGAGATAGTCGAAGAGGCCAACGCCGACGCTGTGCTTGCCGCCTCGCTCTTCCACTACGGGGAGCTCTCCGTTCGCCAGGTGAAGGAACACATGGCCGCCGCCGGCATTCCGATGAGGTTGGAGTAGGTGTGACCACCGCGACCGGTGCGTCTACAGCGAGATCATGGTGATCGATTTGGGGGGAGAGATGGAT
>CAYWVN010000100.1:0-4584 GCA_964461725.1 uncultured Coriobacteriia bacterium
TTGCCGGCGAATGGCCGGGTTCTCCGACCTAAGGAGTCAAATGTGAAGGCCGCGACGCCCCCACTGCAAGCTCCAGAGCCCCCTCCAGAGCCCCCTCCCCTCCAGAGCCCCCTCCCCTCCAGGGCCCCCTCGCGCCCCCCTCGGAGTACTCGGGCTTCGAGGCGCGTCCGGACCCCGATGGGTCTCGTTTCGGCAATCTCGGAATTTGCGTGCGTCTTGGCTTGCTGAAAAGGCACAGATAATGAACTGCGTCTCGCACGCGTTTTCGAAAACTCCCAAAAAGGACCCCCTTGCCCCCGGGGCGATAGCGCACACTCCCCCGGCGAGGCCCGGACCCCGATGGGATAGCGCGCGCTGGACCCTGCGGCTACTGGGCCAACTTGACCGACGCGGCGGGGACGGCACTACTCTGAGATGGTCACCGACGCGGCGGGGGCGGCGCTACTCCCTGATGGTCACCGACGCGGCGGGATCGAGCGGATTAGAGCGCAGCGCGAACGAGAACAGGAACGGGTAGCTGTTCTTGAGGTGCTTCATGTAGTCGAACCACTCGCCGATGAGCAGCGCGTACGCCCGCCTGATGTCGGCGGCCACGTGCTCCAGGTCCGGCGCGGGGGGATCACTTACGTCGCCGCGCTTGTCCAGCTCCTCAGTCAGATGGAAGACGGCCCATAGCAGCTCCGTGAAAGCCTCGTGCTCGAGCAGGTTGGGGTTCTCCAGGAGCGCCAGCAAGAACAGTCGCTTGCCGATCAAGAGCTCGCGCAGGGCCACAAGATCGCTCCGCCGCGGGTCGATCGCGTATTCATAGGCAACCAGGTGGCTCTTGGCCGCCGCGAACCGCTTGTCCGTCCAGTCCGCCCCGATGACCAGGTTCTGCCGGATAGTCTCGAACTCCGCGTCGAAGGTGGCCAGGCGGCCCATGAGCTCGGTGCCCACCTCGCTGAAGAACGCCCCGATCACCATGTTCAGCTTGTAGAGCATGGCCCGCTTGTCGCGGCGGTCCAGCAGCTGGTGCAGGATGAGCGTCACCAGCAAGACCTCGAGCGGCATGAAGGCCAGCTCGCTCAGGCCATAGATGAAGATGTGGTGGGCGTCGTGGAAGATCAGGAAGTGCAGTCCGTAGAGCGCCGCCGAGGCCGCCACCAGCCCGGCTCCCAAGCCGATCTGCCACCTCAGCCGTCCCATCGCGGTCCACCTCCGTTCGCCTGGGAACCATCCTAGTCATTATGAGATGGCCGGTCCATCCGTGTGAGCCGGGCGGGCGGAAGCCCTGCGCGGCCGATGACGTGCCCGCACGCGCGTCCGTCGAGAGATTTCGACTTTCTTTGCGAACCCTGTAATTTCCGGCGACCTTCTCAGTCTTAGGAGTAGGACGCCGAACAGACGGCGCCACGGAGCCCCAGAGGAGGGGCCCGCAGATGGGCCCCGAGGGGGCCCCGGACCGGGAAGGAGATGGACACGATGCAGGCGACACGAACCGACAAGCGCAGCACTCGCAAAACCGACACCATCGGCAAGGAGGTGACCACGATGACGAGGACACGTTTGGCGCTGATGGGGATCGCGACTGTGGCAGCGGTGACGATCATGGCCGGCGCACCGGCGGCGGCTTCCGCCGAGGACGTCCAGATGTTGCAGGTGGAAGGCGTCAACTCCCAGGTGGTCCAGCAGGTGCAGATCGATGAGGGCGCGCTGGAGAGCCTGCAGCAGGCCCAGCCGAACGACGCGGATGGCAACGACAGCCAGCTCGGCGACCAGCCCGGCGACCAGCCCGGCGACCAGCCCGGCGACTGGAACTACCCCGACGACGAGGTGCCTCCGGAGATCGTTCCTCCGGACCAGCAGCCCCCCGAGTTTGTCCCTCCGGTGACTGTTCCCCCGACCAAGCTCGAGACCGACACGCCTCACACCCCGAGCGAGACCGAGACCACGACCAGCCGGCGCGAGCTCCCCTACACCGGCGGCAACGGCAATGCCTTCGCGATCGGCGGCGCGCTGATCGCACTGGCCGGCGGAGCGCTCCTGGTGGGCCGGACGCGCAAGGAAAGCTAAGACGGACGACAGGCGACGGGGTCCCGCCGGCAAGGCGGGGCCCCTGAAGGAGGGCTCCAAGATGAAGACGAGGAAGATCAGGTGCGTTCTGGCGGTGGCACTGATCGTCGTAGGTGTAGGGTTCGCTATCTATCCGAAGATCACGGACTGGCAGTACGCGTGGTACCAGAAGAGCCTGGAGCTGGCGGGGCGAGCCGAGGCCGCGGGCACGGGCGGCGGCGCAGGCGGTGCAGGCGGCGCAGGCGGCGGAATCGCGCTGCCCAAGCCGGCCGTCGTCAAGCTGGTCATCGGACGGATCGGTCTGAACGCCTATGTGATGCCGGGCACGACTCAGGACTGGCTGGCCAAGGGACCCGGCCACTACGAGGAGACTCCCCTTCCCGGCGAACGTGGCAACGCGGCCATCGCGGCGCACCGCACGATGCACGGCGGCGCCTTCCGGCATCTGGACCGGCTGCGCCCGGGCGACCGGATCGTCACGTACACGGCCGCCAGGAAAGCCGTCTACCGGGTCATCACGACCAAGCGTGTCGACCCGAGCGACGTGTCCGTGGCCGACCCGACGCCGGACAGCCGGCTGACGCTGACCACCTGCAACCCGGTCGGCAGCGCCCGCGAGCGGCTGGTGGTGATCGCCAAGCTGGTCCGGTAGGTGGTGGGTACACCGGGTGCGCCAGAGTTGCATCGGAAGGACACGCGAGGTAGGTTCGCGAATAGACGTAAGGTGGGGTGAGCGACATGAATTCGAACGAGATGACCCCAGACGGCACGGGGCCGGTGGACGAAGAGCTCGTGGCTTTGGCCCGGGACGGCGACACCGCCTCCTGCGGGCAGCTCTTCGAGCGCTACCAGAGCAAGATCTACAACTTCGCGTACGGCATCGTCGGGAACCGCGACGACGCCCAGGACATCGCCCAGGAAGCTTTCGTCAAGGTCTTCCAGGCCCTCCCCCGGATGAAGACGGACGCCCGTTTCTCTTCGTACCTGTACCGGACGGCCCACAACGCGGCCATCGACACGGTCAAGGCCAAGGGGCGGCTGGCGTCGCCGGAAGCGCTCGACCTCGAGGAGGAGAGCAGCCTCCACGCCGATCCGGAGCGGGTGGCGCTCTTCAAGGAGCAGCAGGCGCAGGTGCGTGGGGCCGCGTTCGATTTGAGCGACGAGTTCCGGACCGTGCTCACGCTTCGCGAGCTGCAAGACCTCTCCTACACCGAGATCGCGGCCATCCTGGGCATCCCGAAGAACACCGTCGGGGTGGTCTTGTCGCGGGCCCGCCTGAAGTTCAAGGGGGCGTTCAGAATGTCCCATGTGGATGTAGACAAGCTCACGCGGGAATGCCAGAAGATGCTCCCGTTGCTCTCGGCCTATATCGATGGCGAGCTGGCGCCGGCCCGGCGGGAGAAGGTGGAGCGGCACCTGGACGATTGCCCGCTCTGCCGGCTGGCGCTCGAGGAGATGCAGGAGGCGTCCAAGCGCTACCGGGCACTCATACCGCTCATCCCGCCGGCCGCGCTCAAAGCGGACGTGCTGGGGCGTATCGCGGGCATGCACGGCGGACCCGCAAGGACGGGGCAGCTTGACGCGGCGCACGGAGCAGGGCGTGCCGCAGGGGAATATGCGGGCTCAGGCTCGGTCGACGCAACGCGCGAGCTGGATGTGCCGCGGCTCACGGTCGGGAAGAAGGCCGCCCTGGCGGTCGTGGCGCTGGCGGTCGTGGCGCTGGTCGCCGGGGGGATAGCCGCATTCGTCCTACTTGGGGGGAAAGGCGGCGGGGGCCAAGGCGAGGCGAGCGAGACACTCGCGATCACGACGCATCAGGTTTCGTCGATGCTGGCGGCGCAGGAGATCGCCGACATCATGCACGCCAGGGCACGAGCAGCGGAGCAGAGGCGAAGAGCGAAAGAGGCCGCCGGCCAAGCAACGTCTGGCGAGGATGGAGACGGCACGGCCGGGCAAACCGGCGACGAGAACGGCGCTAGCGGCGGGGACAGCGGCACGCCGGGCGGTGGCGAGGCCGGAGGCGACACGCAGGCCCCGCCCACACCGACCCAGCTCTCCCCCGCCAGCGGAGCGGTCATCAGCGGGCCCGACGTCACGCTCGAGTGGCAGGCGGTGGACGACCCCAGCGGCGTCACCTACTCCATCGAGATCCAGCAGTTCCTGGGCGGCGGCGCTGGTTACGGAAACGCGCAAGTCGTGGAGGGCTGGAGCGGTACGCAATATGGCCTCGCGCTGTCGGGCATGACCCAGCGCTGGCGCGTCTGGGCCGTCGATGGCGCCGGCAACGCCAGCGCCAAGAGTGGCTGGCGAACGGTCACCCAGGCCGCCGAACCCTAGCCGGGCCGGCGGCCAGATACCTGCGGCCGGATACCTTGCAATCTACCCACGCCGTGGGTAATTTGCACGGTATGTCTGAGCGTGCGGGCGGAGCGATTAGCGGCCGGTCAGCATGCGTCGGATTAACGGCCCGCTAGCACCCGGCGTTCCGCAGCTAATCGGCCTTCTGGGGTACGCCTCACGCTGAAACCCCAG
>CAYWVN010000101.1:0-4481 GCA_964461725.1 uncultured Coriobacteriia bacterium
CTCGGCCGCTCGGAATGGCCTTCCTGCTCCTGGTCACCATCTGCCCGCTCTTGGTCTGGAAGAAGACCGCTCCGGCGAAGTTCGGCAACCGGCTGCTCTACCCGGGCATCGCTACCGTGGTGGCGGCTGTTCCGCTCTACTTCTACTGGCAGTCTCTCGAAGCGATGATCAGGGCGGGTAACCCGGAGAGGGTGGCTCAATGGGGCGGCTATCTGGGCTGGCTGATCGGGGTGTTCTGTATCGCTACAATCGTGGAGATGTACGTCCGGTGGGCCAACCATCTGGGGCAGGCTACCGACAGCGGGTTCTTCGGCGGGCTGGTCGAGTTCTTCCGCCGCAACCGCGGCAAGTCGGGCGGGTACATGGCCCATCTCGGGGTGGCGCTGCTGCTGATCGGCCTCATCGGGTCGTCGATGTTCGTTTTGCAGAAAAGGTTCAGCGTGAAGGACCGGCCCACCAGCTCGTTCACGATCGCCGGCTACAAGTTCAGCTACGAGACGATCAACAGCAAGAAGGCGCCCAACCGGGAGTCGTTCGAGGCCGTCTTCGGCCTGAGCGACGCCAAGACAGGCCGTCAAGTGGGCGCCATCGCGCCACGCGTCGTCGACTACAAGCTCCAGAAGCAGCAGACTCGCGAGGTCGACATCCGCCGTGAATGGCTGGGCCTCAATCGCGACATCTTCGTCATCTTCGAGGGCACCGACAGCAAGGGGAACCTGTCCATGCGTGTGTTCGTCAACCCGCTGATCTCCTGGGTGTGGCTGGGTAGCATGGTGATGCTGGTGGGAACGCTCATCGCCTGCTGGCCGAAGGCCGCCCAGACTTCCAGGGCCTAGGAGCCGCCACGGATGGACCGGGTCGCCGGGAGCTCCGGAATTGGCTGAGATAGCCGTATCCCATCTGACCAAAGCGTTCGGCAGCCGGAAGGCGCTCGACGACATCTCCTTCGAGCTCCCCGCCGGCGGCTTCCTCTCCGTGTTCGGCCCCAACGGCGCGGGTAAGAGCACCCTCATGCGCATCCTCTCGACAGTGCTGGCTCCGAGCGCCGGCGAGGTCCGGGTGGGCGGCATCTCGCCGCGCGACGATTCCGAGGCCGTGCGGAAGCGCATCGGGCTCATCGCGCACTCATCGCTCCTCTATCCCGACATGTCAGCCGCGGAGAACCTGCAGTTCTACGCCCGGCTCTATGACGTGGCCGACGCGCCCGCGCGGATCACCGAGCTTCTGGATCGACTGGAGTTGTCGCACCGCCGCTTCGACCTGGTGCGCGCCTTCTCGCGCGGCATGCTGCAGCGGCTCTCGATTGCCCGGGCGCTCATCCACCGCCCGAGCATCCTCTTTCTGGACGAGCCCTACACCGGTCTGGACCCGCACGCCGTCGACATCCTGGACGGCCTGATCGAGAGCATCCGGAGCGAACACACCTTCATCATGGTGACCCATGGCCTGGAGAAGGGCCTGGCCCTGTGCGATGCGGCGCTCATCCTGGACAAGGGCAGGATCGTCTACCACAAGAGCAAGGCGGAGATCGATTCGCGGGACTTCGCGCGTGTCTACCGCGATGTCGTGCGTGAGGAGGAGTCGGCGTGAGGTCGTGGCGGCACGTCACAGCCATCCTGCGCAAGGACCTCCTGATGGAGCTCCGCACCCGCGAGATGTTGACCTCGATGTTCCTCTTCGTGATGCTCTCGATGGTGGTCTTCCACTATGCGTTCGGTAGTGAGACCGCCTACCAGGCGGACCTAACGTCGTTCGGCGGCGGGCTCCTGTGGCTGGCCTTCCTGTTCACGTCGATGCTGGGGCTGAACCGCGCGCTCGTCCACGAGAAGGATCAAGGCTGCCTGGACGGGCTGCTCCTGGCGCCGATATCGCGGCCTTCCATCTACGTCGCCAAGATGCTTGGGAACCTTGTGCTTATGGGGGTCGTGCAGGTGGTGGCGCTCCCGATCTTTACCGTCTTCTTCATCCAGTACAATTACCTGCCTCGGCTGCCATGGCTGATTCTCTCGATTCTGCTGGCCGACATCGGGATCTCGGCCGTCGGGACGCTGCTCTCCACGATGGCGGTTAACACCAAGGCGCGCGACCTCTTGCTGCCCATCGTGTTCTTGCCGATCATCATTCCGGCGGTCGCCCAAGCGGTCATTGCGACGGGCGATGTGATGGCGGGAATCCCCAGCTTGGAGCGCGTGCAGGGGGCGCTCATGTTCCTGGCGGTCTATGATAGTATATTCCTGCTCTTGGGCTACGGACTCTATGACTACGTGATCGGGGAATAGTCTTGAGACGGATGCACGTGGCACTGGCTCTTGGCTCGCTGGGCGGCGCGCTGGCGCTCGCAGCCATCTACCTTGCGTTCTACGTGACCCCGACGATCGTCACCGAGGCCGACCAGGCCGACTACGCTCAGAAGATATTCTACCTGCACACCCCCATCGCTATGACCTCACTCATCTCCTTCGTCGTGGCGGCGGTGGCCGGCGTCATGTTCCTGGCCACGCGCCGTCCCAAGTGGGACATCATCGGGAGGATCGCGATCGAGTTGGGTCTGCTCTACGGCTTGCTGGTCATGTACTCCGGGATGATCTGGGACCGCGCGGAGTGGGGGGTCTGGTGGACCTGGGACCCGAAGCTCACTGTCTATCTCATCGCGCTCTTGTTCTTCTCGGCATACTTCGTTCTGCGCTCGTCGGTGGAGGAGCCCGAGGCGCGGGCGCGCTTTGCCGCGGTCTACGCCATCGTGGGGTCGGTGAGCGCGCCGATGACGTTCTTTGTCAACCGGGTACTCCCGGCGGTCCATCCGGTGCTCTTCAAGCTCGGGCAACAGGTGGATCAGGCCGTGATGACGACGTTTCTGACCGGCATCTTCGGCATGATGTGCATCTATGCCGCGCTGATGATCACGCGCTACACGATTGAGGAGGCCAAGGATAGCCTGGCCGCCGTGAAAGACAGAATGGAGAGCTGAGGTCATGGAGTTCGCACAAGGCGCTTGGAAGTACGTTACGGCCGTCTTCCTGGGGATATGGGCGCTTCTCGGGGTGTACGTCACCATCATGATGCTCCAGGTGGCGCGCCTCAATCGAGAGGTTTCCCACCTGCGCGGGCTGGTCTCCAAAGAGAAGTAGGGGCGCCGCACCTTTCGGAGGATGAGCTGTGGAACAACTAGTCATCATCCTGTTCCGGCTGACGTTCATGCTCTACTCGGCGGCCGCGGTCCTCTATGCTTACTACTTTGTGTCGAAGCGGGTGGGACTGGGGCGCCTGGCCACCGTCGCGACGGCCTCGGGATGGTTCCTGCACACCGCAGCCATCGGCGTGCGCTGGCGGGCGGCCGGGTTCATCCCCTTTGACAGCCCGTTCGAGGCCTTCCTCGCGTCGACGTGGTTTGTGGTGGCCGTCTACCTGGCCGTCGAGCTCTGGCTGGACGTCAAGGCGCTGGGTGTGCCGGTGATGCCGGTGGCGGCTCTCATGATGGGCGTGGCCGCCTTCCAGTACAGCTCGCCCAGCCAACTGTCCTCCTTGGTGCAGGACTCCTGGATCGTGATGCACGTGGTGGTCGTCTTTCTGGCTTTCGGCGGTTTCATGGTCTCGGCGGCGCTGGCCGTTCTCTATCTGATACAGGAGAGACAACTGAAGAGTCACACGCCGGGCGTTCTCTTCCGCCGGCTGCCGCCCCTCCAGACGCTCGACGACTGGTCCGGTACCGCGATCGCTTTCGCCATGCCGTTCATATCGATGGGGATCATCACCGGCATCGTGCGCGCCATCCAATGGAAGCAGGGTGCTTGGTATCTGAATGAGGTCGTGCTGGCCACGTTTCTGATGTGGTTCGTCTACGTCTTCTACCTTGTCGCGCGGTGGTTCATGGGGTGGCAGGGGCGCAAGGCCGCCATCATCTCGCTGATCGGCTTCGTCACCGTGCTGATCATCCGTGCTATGTCGGCCGGGTACCTCGGATTCTGGCAGCAGCTGACGCGCTAGGCCGAGGGGATGTGAGGTGCGATGACGGCGGTGAATAGACAGCGTGGCTCGCAAACTTACGTGCCGGTGTTCCTGGATCTCGAGGGCCGGTACTGCGTCGTGGTGGGAGGCGGTCGCGTGGGTGAGCGCAAGGCCCAGTGGCTGCTCGACTCCGGTGCCAAAGTGGCGGTCATCGCGCCGGAGCTCACACCCAAGCTCAGGCGGCTGGCGGACTACGGGGAGATCATCTGTGCACCTCGGTCCTATAGGAGCACGGACCTCCAGCATGCGGTGCTGGCCATCGCGGCCAGTGACGACGCGGAAGTGAATCGGCAGGTCGCCCGCGACGGCGACCAACTCGGGATACCGGTGAACGTGGTCGACGATACCGCCGGTTCCAGCGCCATCATGCCGGCGGTGCTGCAGCGAGGGTCGTTGACGGTGGCCGTCTCGACCGGCGGGGCCGCGCCGGGTCTGGCCGCCCGTCTCCGAGATGAGCTGGAGGAGTGCATCGAACG
>CAYWVN010000102.1:0-4402 GCA_964461725.1 uncultured Coriobacteriia bacterium
CTGCATGGTGAGCGCGCGCGCGATGGCCACGCGTTGCTGCTGTCCGCCGGAGAGCTGTGCCGGGTAGACGGCGGCCTTGTCGCTCAAGCCGACTTCCTCCAGCATCCGGCGGGCCACCTCCTCCACCTGTCGGCGCGGGCGCTTCTGTACGCGCAGGGGAGCCAGCATGACGTTGCCGAGTACGGTTAGGTGGGGGAACAGGTTGAAGCTCTGGAAGACGATGCCCACTTTCTGTCGGAGCGCGTTCACGTTGGCGTGGGGGGCCATAATGTCCTGGCCCTCTATATATATGTGCCCGGAGGTAGGCTCTTCCAGCCGGTTGATGCAGCGGAGCATCGTCGACTTACCGGAGCCCGAGGGGCCGATGACGACCAGCACCTCGCCCTTGTGGACCTCCAAGTCGATCCCCTTCAGCACTTCCAGATGATGGAACTGTTTGTGGAGGCCGACGATCTTCACGATGTAGTCGGGCTGCTGCTGCCCCGCGACGCCGGCGTCAGCGCCGGGCGCTATCGAGTTGCTCATGACATGTCCTTGCTCATTCCGCCTCGCCCCGCACTCGGGGCGTTCTCAGCCACCGGCTCTGTCGCCATCCGTGCTTCATCTGTTGCCCGGTCTCGCCGACGGCGAGGCGCCGCTCCATCCAGGCGACCAGGCGCGTGAGCGGCAGGGTCATCGCGAGATACACCAGCGCCGCGCCCGTGTAGCCGGTGAAGCGCGCTTTCCAGCCGACCCACTCCTTGGCCACCCGGAGCAACTCCGGCACGGCCATGATGGAGAGGATGGCTGTGTCTTTGAGCAGGATGATGAAGTCGTTGGTGAGCGGAGGCAGCACGCGACGGAGCGTCTGCGGCAGGATGACGTAGCGCATCGCCTGGAGGTAGTTCATACCGAGCGACCGGGCCGCCTCCATCTGCCCCTTGTGGATGGACTCGATGCCGGCCCGGAGGATCTCCGCGTCGTAGGCCGCCGTGTTCAGACCGAGCACCAGCATGCCGGTGGGGATGGCGTCCAGCCTGAGGCCGAAAGCCGGGAGGGCTGTGTAGAGGATGAGCGCCTGCATGATGAGCGGTGTGCCGCGGAAGAGGTCGATGTAGGCGATGGCCGGCAGGCGCAGGATCTTCAGCTTGGAGATCCTGAGGAGCGCGAGAAGCAGCCCCAGAGCGGCACCGATGGCCTGGCCCACTACGGCTAGAGCCACGGTGTAGCGGGCCCCCATGATGAGGACCGGGAGGATCTCCTTGAGGTCGGCCCAGTTGGCCCAGTTGCGGATGAACTCGTTCAAGTGATGTCCGGTTTCGTCGACTGCGGACCGGCCGCCCGGTTCCTGAACAGCCGATTTGGACCGTACCCCATTTTGGGCTCCAGGCACAAGAGAAGGAGCCCGCCACGCGGGCGGACTCCCGTTGTCGCTCGATTGCCGGGCTCGGACCGGTCTGGCCGGACCCGGGCCGTTCGCCTGCTACTCCGTGGGCGGCTCCTGGCCGAACCACTTCTTGTAGATTGTGGCGTAGGCGCCGTCGTCCTTCATCTCCTTGATCGCCTTGTTGATGGCGTCGCGCAGCTCGGTGTTGCCCTTCTTCACCCAGATGCCGTAACCCTCGTTGGTCACGATGGTCGTCGCCAGCTCCATGTCATTGGGATAGGTCTTCTTGATGATGTAGGCGCTGACGGGGAGATCGTTCATGATGGCATCCACGCGCCCGGCCTTGAGGTCGGCGAAGGCGGTCAGGATGTCGTCGTACTTCTTGAGGTTCTTGTAGCTCTTGCCCAGTGTCTTCTCGGCCTCGAGCTGTCCCGTGGTGTCCACCTGGACGCCGACGACCTTGCCCTTGAGGTCGGCCGCCGTCTTGATGGTCGAGCCCTTCTTCACCGCGATCGACTGGTTGGAGAGGATGTATGGGTCTGTGACGTCCATCTCTATCTTGCGGTCGTCGGTGATGGTCATCGCGCTCATGATGACGTCGTACTTGTCCGCCTTCAGGTTGGCGATGATGCCGTCCCAGGCGGTGCTCACGATCTGGTACTTCACATCCAAGCGCTTGCAGATCTCCTTGCCGAGGTCGACGTCGAAGCCGACGTAGTCCGCGCCCGCCTTGAACTCGAAGGGCGGGAACGCGGTGTCGGCGCCGAAGCTCATGGTGCCGGCGACCAGGGTCTTTGGCGCGGTCTTGGTTTCTCCGCCGGTCGTCTCGGTGGTTGTCTTGGTGGTCGACGGCTGGCACCCGGCCAGCGCGATGACGAGCAACGCGACCACCAGCACCGGCCACACCCTGCCGAACGTCCTGCCGAACTTCATGGGCGCCTCCTTCCGACACGCGGACACGTGACTTACGGACTGTACTGGGAGAACCTACTACAAAACGCGCGCCCCGCGCAATGTGCCATGCCGGTCCGGGTTTCGCCTACACCCCTTGGCGACGTTCGTATAGAATGGCACCTGAGAAGGGGGCCTTTCGCGAGCTTGCGAACGTCGAGCTTGTGAATTTCTTGACAAACTAGCGTTGGCAGGGCAAAGTAACTGCAACTGTTCGGGCTGCGTAACAATTGTTACCTGCCTCTTCCTCGGGGGTGACACTTGCTCACCGGTTACCTCGAGGGCTACGTCTACGCCGCAGTCGCGGCAATCATTGCTGCCCTTTTCGGTCTAGTCGTATATGGGATAGTGCGCATCGTCGCTCCGTCGCGTCCCTACGCGGAGAAGCGGACCACCTACGAGTGCGGCGTGGCGCCTATCGGCGAGCCTTGGATACCGTTCCGTATCCAGTACTATGTCTTCGCGCTGCTCTTCCTGATCTTCGACATCGAGACCATCTTCATCTTCCCCTGGGCCATCATCTACCGGAAGCTGGGCTGGTTCGGCTGGCTGGAGATGCTGGTCTTCGTCGTCATACTGCTCTTCGGGCTCGTCTACGCGTGGGTGAGGAAGGTGCTCAAGTGGGTCTGATCCATAAGGTGCAGAAACCGAGCATCATCACGGTACCGGCCGACTTCATCATGAATTGGGCCCGGCGCAAGTCGATGTTCCCGATGGGCTTTGGCATCGCATGTTGCGCCATCGAGATGATGCATACGTTCGGGCCCCGTTATGACGCCGACCGTTTCGGTATCCTGATGCGGGCGACGCCCCGCCAGAGCGATGTCATGATCGTGGCGGGCACCGTCTGCCGCAAGATGGCGCCTGTCGTGCGCCGGCTCTACGACCAGATGCCGGAGCCGCGCTGGGTCCTTGCGATGGGCAGTTGCGCCTGCACGGGGGGATGTTTCTCGGACTCGTACAACGTGGTCCGCAGCGTGAGCTCCATCGTTCCGGTGGACGTCTATGTGATGGGCTGCCCGCCACGGCCGGAGGCCCTGGAATACGGCTTCATGCAGCTCCAGGAGCTGATCAAGCGCGAGACGTTCGTCGGCCGCGAGGTCCCCGGCAAGGAGCCGCCGGGCCCGAAGCCGGGCCGGGAGATCCCACTTACAACGATCGGCGGCGGAGAGGTGAGCCGTTGAAACGCGGACTGGCCGCCGTGCTGAAGGCATACCCGGAAGTCACGATCGAGGAGCGGGCGCGTGAGACCGTGCTCTCCGTTCCGGCCGCGGACCTAATCGGGGTGGCCGGAGCGCTCAAGGACAAGGTCAACGCGGACCTGGAGTCACTGACTGCTTCGGATTGGCCCGAGGATGACGAGATAGAGTCGGTGACGCACCTGGTTGCCTGGCCGGACTCGGTCCTGGTTCTGAAGACCCGAGTGCCGCGCAAGAAGGCGAAGGTGCCGTCGCTCACGTCACTCTGGTCCACCGCGGACTGGCAGGAGCGCGAAGGCGCTGAGTGCTTCGGCATCGAGTACGAGGGGCACCCGGACCTCCGGCGCCTGTTGCTGGAAGACGGCCTCATCGGCTCGCCGCTCCGCAAGGACTTCGATCCCGACGACTCGTGGCGTTGGAGCGACGGCCGCCCGGGGGCCGAGAGCGCGCCGGAAGCGGCCCTCCAGGCGGCGGGAGAAGCCGGGGCTGCCGGCGAGGTCGCAGAGGCCGGCGGCGAGTTTCCGGGAGAGGCAGCCTTCACGACACAGTCGCTCACTTTGAACGTGGGGCCGCAGCACCCCAGTACGCACGGCGTACTCCACATTATCGTGAAGCTCCAGGGGGAGCGGATCGTGGAGGCCGACGCGAGCATCGGCTACCTGCATCGGGGCATCGAGAAGCTCTCCGAGAACCGGTCCTACCGGGCCATCGTCCCGCTGGCCGACAGGATGGACTATCTCTCGCCGATGGCCAACGAGCAGGTGCTCATCATGGCGATCGAGCAGGCGGCGGGCATCGAGGTCCCGCCCCGCGCCGAGTACGTCCGCTGCCTCATGGCGGAGATCGGCCTCGACATGACCCAGGAGTTCCCGAAACCGCTCACGGA
>CAYWVN010000103.1:0-4248 GCA_964461725.1 uncultured Coriobacteriia bacterium
ATTCCAGGACCTAGACACCAGCACCAACTCGTATCTTCTCAAGCTGTTTCTGTTGAGCCGCCTGGGTGTGGCTCCGACTAACCAGGACATCAGGCGACCATAGAAGGTCGTGGAGGTAGACCCGCACAAGTCTCTCATCTGACCCCATCCTGATGCTGTCCGGCCCGTGGGGCCGGTGACGGGTGCACCCCCATGACACCTCGGAAGTCCCCGGGGGCGGGAGTATCGCATGACGGATCCGTGTGACCAGGACACCAAGACAGCCCTTGCTGAGGCCGGTTCTTCCGGCGGTAAGGTGCTGACCATCGCCCATGTCTCGGATCTGCACGTCGGGTCCCAGTACTTCATCTCCAACATGCTTTCCCGAGTCATCGAGGAGTTGAACGAGCTGCAGCCGGACGCGATCATCGTGACCGGCGATCTCACCGACGAGGGCTTTCGCCAGGAGTACAAGACCGTCCGAACGTATTTCAAGATGTGCGAGTGCGCACAAGTGCTCATGGTCCCCGGCAACCATGACGCCCGCAACGTCGGGTACGTGCACTTCGAGGAGTTCCTGGGGCCGCGCAACAAGGTGCTCCCGCTGCGGGGAGCGACGATCATCGGAGTCGATTCCAGTGAACCTGATCTCGATAGTGGTCGTGTGGGCCGCGAGGGCTACCACTGGATCGACGAGGCCTTCGCAGAGGTCGATGGACTGCGCCTGATGGCGCTCCACCACCACCTCCTCCCCGTGCCCGGGACGGGTCGCGAGCGCAACATCGTCTTCGACGCCGGCGACGTTCTGGAGGTGTTGGTGAGAAACGGCGTCGACATCGTTCTCTCAGGGCACAAGCACGTGCCGCACGTCTGGCGCATCGAGAACATGATCGTAGTGAATGCCGGGACCGCCGCCTGCATGAGACTGCGCGGGCGGACCAAGCCCAGCTACAACATCCTTAGAGTCACCAGCGACCACATCCAGATCTATCGGAAGCATCCGTTCGGCAAGGAAGACCTGGTCGCCGATTTCCAGATGGGCGACCGACGCTACTGCCGCTGGGAGGATGTGGTCGACGAGGTGTCGGTCGGAGGTGAGCTGCCGTAGGAGCTGTGGCGGCGGGCCGGGGCGGCGGCGAAAGGGTCATGGCGCTCATCGACGGTGAGCACTATCTGCCCGTCATCAAGGATGCTCTGGATGAGATCCGGCGGACATACGGGGAAGTGGCTGTGGCGGTATTCGTGGGTGGAACCGAGAAGGTAACCGAGGGGGCCGACCTCTCCGTTCTGGGCTGCCCGGTGGTGATGGCGCGCCCGGACCCGGTCAAAGCGATGGACGAGGCGATCGCGGCGGCCCGCCCGACGCTGGTTATCGATCTCTCAGATGAGCCGATCGTGGGCTATCGGGAGCGGATGAAGTTCGCCAGCGAGTCATTGGCCAGGCGACTGCCGTATCTGGGGGCGGACTTCCGGTTCGATCCGCCGCCGGCCGAGGACGTGTGCGTCAAGCCCTCGCTGGCCGTCATCGGTACGGGCAAGCGCGTCGGCAAGACAGCTGTCTCGGCCTATGCCTGCCGCGAGTACGACCGCGCCGGGCACCGGCCGTGCGTGGTGGCCATGGGCCGGGGAGGTCCGGCCGAGCCGGAGGTGCTCGCCGGCGACGAGATCGAGCTCACGCCCGAGAAGCTTCTCGAGGCGGCGCGGGCCGGCAAGCACGCGGCTTCCGACTACTACGAGGACGCGCTGGTCAGCCGGATTCCGACGGTTGGGTGCCGCCGCTGCGGCGGCGGCCTGGCGGGCGCGCCGTTCGTTTCCAACGTGCTCGAGGGTGCGGCGATGGCCAACGGACTGGATACGGATTTCGTGATCTTTGAAGGGAGCGGGTCGTCGCTCCCGCCGGTGGCGACGGACGCGCGCCTGGCGGTGGTCGGGGCGCATCAGCCGCTCGACTACGTGGGCGGATACTTCGGAACGTACCGGCTGCTCATCTCGGATGCGGTGGTCATCACCGGGTGCGAAGAGCCGCTGTCGTCGCCCGAGCAGGTGGCCGCGATGGTCGAAGCGGTGCGGTCTGTCCGGCCGGGGATCCCGGTCATCCGGACGATATTCCGCCCGCAGCCGCTCGGGGACATCGTGGGCAAGAACGTCTTCCTGGCGGTGACTGCGCCGGTCGAGATCGGCCCGGCGCTTCAGGCGGACCTCGAGAAGAGTCACGGATGCCGCGTGGTCGGTATGAGTCACCATCTGTCCAACCGCCCGCTGCTCCGCGAGGACATAGCCGCGGCGGACGCCTTCGACGTGCTCTTGACAGAGCTCAAGGCCGCCTCGGTCGATGTGGCGACCGAAATGGGCCTGGAGCGCGGCGCCGAGGTGGTCTACATGGACAACGTGCCCGTGACTGTTGGCGGGGACGCGGAGCTTTCGCAGGTGTTGGCCGACCTGGCGGGACTGGCCAAGGAGCGGTTCGAGGGGGTGTCAAGGTGAGTCGTGAGGAGCACTTTGCCCGTCGCAAGATCGCCATCCGCGACGAGAAACACGGCCTGCCCTACTCCAAGGGACTGATGGCGAGCTCCATCATGGCCACCGGTTTGGCGCCCAGCCGCGCGTACTACGTGGCCAAGTTGATCGAGGACACGCTCCGGGAGGACAAGAAGTTCGCGGTCACCATCGAGGACCTCAGGCAGCATGCCGCCAAGATCCTGCGGGAGCACGTCGGGGGCGAGTATGCGCTGAAGTACCTCCGCTGGCAGGCCCTCGGCCAGATCGACCGGCCGCTCATCGTCATGATCGGCGGCACAACCGGCGTCGGCAAGTCGACCATCGCCTCGGAAGTGGCGCACCGGCTGGGCATCACCCGCATCGTCTCAACGGACTCGCTGCGGGAGGTCATGCGCGCCGTCTTCTCGGAAGAGATGATGCCGGCGCTGTACGAATCGTCGTTCAACGCCTGGAAGAAGATCCGCGTGCCGGTGGCGCCCGACGCGGACCCGGTCCCTATCGGCTTCAAGCTGCAGACGGCGACCGTGGCCGTGGGCATCCGCGCGGTTATCGCCCGCGCTGTCCGCGAGAGCCTGAACATGGTCATCGAGGGGGTTCACGTGGTGCCCGGCTACGTTGAGTCGAAGATGGACAAAGACGCCTTCATCGTTCCTATGGTGATCGACGTGGAAGAGGAGGAGCTGCATCGCAGCCACTTCTACGTCCGGGAGCTGGAGACGGACGGTTTCCGGCCCTATGAGAAGTACCGGGCGAACTTCGCCAACATCCGGAAGGTCGGCGATTTCATCCGGCAGATCGCCGGAGAGCGCGACATTCCGGTCATCTATAGCCACGACTTGGACGCGACCGTGTCCCAGGTGATGGAAGTCATCATGGACCGGGTGCTGGTCCCGGAGACTATCGAGGCCGCCGCGGCGGCCGAGGGCAAGAAGGACAAGCTCTCGATATTCAAGTAGACCGTCCGGCGACGCCGGGCCTCACGGGAAAGGGAAGCGGGGATGAAGCTCTTCATAGACACGGCCAATACGGATGAGATTCGCGAGGTCAACTCCTGGGGAGTGCTCTCGGGGGTGACCACCAACCCCAGCCTGGCGGCCAAAGAGGGCCGGCCGTACCGCGACGGCGTCAAGGAGATCTGCTCCATCGTGGACGGGCCGGTGAGCGCCGAGTGCGTGACCATGACCGCCGACGAGCTCGTCCCGGAGGCCAAGGAGCTGGCGGCCATCGCCGACAACGTGGTGGTCAAGGTCCCGATGATGGAGGAGGGCCTGAAGGCCACGCGGCGTTTGGCCGATGACGGTGTCCGTATCAACATGACGCTCGTCTTCTCGGTCAACCAGGCACTGTTGGCCGCCCAGGCGGGCGCGGCGTATGTGAGCCCGTTCATCGGTCGGGTGGACGATATCGGGCGTGACGGTGTCGAGCTCGTCTCTGATATCGTGGACGCCTTCGCTGTCTACGACCTGCCGTGTGAGGTGATCGCGGCCAGCATCCGCAACCCACTGCACGTGACGCAAGTCGCGTTGGCCGGCGCGGACGTCGCGACCATCCCCTATGCGGTGTTCAAGGCGATGGTCAAGCACGAGCTTACCGACCAGGGAATCGAGAAGTTCTTGGCTGACTGGGAAAAGATCAAGCATCTGTAGAGCGTGAGCGCCGGGCGGGACCCGGCTTGAACCGATTGTTCGCCCGGCGCGGCCGGGGAAGTCAAGGAGAAGGGCGACTTGGAGAAGACAGAGATGGAAGAGAAGCAGATCGAGACGAAAGACA
>CAYWVN010000104.1:0-4245 GCA_964461725.1 uncultured Coriobacteriia bacterium
AAGTCCTGGTACCAGGACCGGGGCTACGCGAACTTCGACATCGAGTCGGTGCAGCTTCTGCAGGTCCTAGGCATGCTGAACGAGGGCAAGGACATGGCCGGGAACGACCTCGACGGCGCGACCGATTTCTTTCCGGGCGCCGTCGTCACGCCGGAGGCCCGGCCGGTCGAGCCACAGCTGGCCAAATTCGAGAAGAAAGTGAAGGCCGGCGCCCTGTTCTTCCAGACCCAGGCCGTTTATGATGTGGAGAATTTCAAGGGGTTCATGGAGTTCGCTCGCCAGTTCGACACCAAGATCCTGGCCGGGATACTGCTCCTGCGCTCGGCCGGCATGGCCAAGTACTTGAACAAGAACGTCCCCGGCATCACCGTCCCGGCGGCGCTCATCGAGGAGCTTGAGGGCACCGACAAGCCGGTCGCCAAGGGAATAGAGATCGCGGCCAGGTTGATAGAAGGCACGCGCCCGCTCTGCGACGGGGTGCATGTGATGGCCGTCGGGGCCGAAGAGAAGGTGCCGGAGATCATGGACGCGGCGGGGCTGCCGTAGTTCGCGGGCCGGCGTTGGGCGCAGAAGCGCCGCGGACGCGGGTTTGCTCGGAGGGGAAGTGAACTAGAGTATGCCGGAAGCTCGTTTGAAAGTCGTCCTACTAAAACACACGCCCGATCCAGAGGAGACGATTGCGCTGGCCGGGCGGCTGTGCTATTCGGCGGTCGGGGTGCCGGAGCTCAAGAAGAGCATGAGCGAAGATGAGAAGCAGCGTCTGCTCGGAGTCCTGCTCCGCGGCGGGCACCACAGTCCGCTGGAACACGCCTCTTTTACATTCGCCATCGAGGGCATCTCGCGGGCCTGCAGCCACCAGTTGGTGCGGCACCGGCTGGCGTCGTACAGTCAGCAGTCGCAACGCTATGTGAGCGGGAAAGACTTCCGATATGTCGTGCCGCCTGCCATCGCGCGCGACGAGGCGCTGCGTTCGGTCTTCGAGGAGGAGATGACGCGGGCCGCGGAGGTCTACAGCCAGGCCGCATCGGCCCTCTTGGATCGAGGCCGGACGAAGGAGCAGGCGCAGGAGGACGCGCGGTTCTTGCTGCCCAACGCGGCTGAGACGAAGATCGTGGTGACTATGAACGGGCGCGAGCTCATCCACGCGGCCAACCTGAGGCTGTGCCGGCGGGCCCAATGGGAGATCCGGGCCCTCTTCAAGGAGATGGTGCGCCTGGTGGGCGAGGTGGCCCCGACCATTGGCTCCTATATGGTCTCCAAGTGCGAGCCTCAGATTCTGGGCTACTGCATCGAGGGGAAGATGAGCTGCGGCCGCCGCCCCCTCCGCGAGGACGTGCTGCGCGGGACGGGCGGGGGCGAGGAAGCGAGCGACCGGTGAAGATAGCGATCTCGGGCAAGGGGGGAGTCGGCAAGACCACCCTGGCGGCAGGGTTGGCCCGACTGTATGCTGATGAGGGCCGGCGGGTGATTGCCATCGACGCGGATCCCGACGCCAATCTGGCGGCGGCCGTCGGCGCGACGCCTGCCGAGGCCGCACAAGCCAAGCCCCTGTCCGGCATGGCCGACCTCATCGAGGAGCGCGTGTGTGCCCGTCCCGGGTCCGGCGGAGGGATGTTCCGCTTGAACCCGCAGGTGGACGACATCCCCGAGAAGTTCGGCGTGAGAACGCACGGAGTCACGCTGCTCAAGATGGGCACGGTCGAGCGCGGTGGGTCCGGCTGCATGTGTCCGGAGAGCTCGTTTCTGCGGGCGCTCCTGCGCCATCTGCTGGTGGAGCGTGACGACGTGGTCATATTGGATATGGAGGCGGGCATCGAGCACCTCGGCCGGGGAACGGCCGAGAGCGTGGACGTCTTGGCGGTGGTCGTCGAGCCCGGGAGCCGGAGTCTGCAGACGGCGCGGGCCGTGCGCGACCTGGCCGGAGACATCGGCGTGAAGAGCGTGGTAGCTGTGGGCAACAAGTTGCGGGGCCCGGAGGACGAGGAGTTCCTCCGGAACGGTTTGGCGGGCATACCGCTTGTCGCGATGCTACCGGAGAGTGAAGATGTGCGTCGGGCGGACCTCGAGGGGAAGGCCGCCTATGACGTCTCGCCCGGTTTCGTTGAGGCGCTGTCAAAGGCCGCCCGGGCGATCGAGAGCGCCGTGATTGTCGACTAGAGAGACCGCATGGACAGGTACTCGTACGCGTAAGGAGGAGCTCGAATGCTGGTAATCGGCGAGAAGATCAATGTCATGAGCACGTCGATCGGGCCGGCCATGAAGAACCGTGAGCCCAAGCCCATCCAAGAGCTGGCCGCCGCGGAGATCGTGGCCGGCGCGGCCCTGCTGGATGTGAACCTCGGTCCGGCGACCAAGGGCGGGCCGGAGATGATGGAGTGGGTGGTGAACACCATCCAGGAGGCGGTGGATGCGCGGTTGTGCCTGGACACGACCAATGCCGAGGCCATGGAGGCCGGTCTCAAGGTCTGCAAGAATCAGCCCATGATCAACTCGACGTCGGCCGAGCGCGCCCGTCTGGAGAAGCTCCTCCCGCTGGCCAAGCGGTACGAAGCGGACATCATCGGCCTGGCCATGACCGAGGCGGGCATCAGCCGCGACGCCAACGAGCGGATGGCGGCTGCGGTCGACATCATCGGCGCCATGATGGAGTTCGATGTGCCGCTGACCCGGCTCTACCTGGACCCGCTCATCCTGCCCGTGTGCGTCGCCCAGCAGCAGGCCAAGGAAGCCATGGAAGCCATCAAGATGTTCCAGCAGCTGAACGACCCGCCGCTCCACACGGTCGTCGGGCTGTCCAACATCTACAACGGCTGTCCGGAAGAGGTCCACACCCAACTGGCGGCCACCTACCTGACGATGCTGATGTCGGTCGGCCTCGACGCGGCGATTGCGGACCCGATGGACAAGGTGCTCATGAACACCATCAAGACCGTGGAGATATTCCAGAACGAGACGCTGTACGCGCATTCCTTCATGGACTAGACCGAGAGAATCTGACCGGAGGACGGCGAGTGGCTCAGACGAAGGTGCCGGCGAAGTCCAAGGCAAAGGCAGGCTCGAAGTCAAAGAGCCGGCTTCTGCCCGATGGCGACATGTCAGGCCTCAAGAAGGTCCTGAAGAAGTACGCCGGCGACAAGGGCGCGCTGATTCCCATCCTGCAGGCAGCGCAAGAGGTCTATGGCTACCTGTCGGAGCGCGTCCTTGAGGAGATTGCGCGTTCCTGTGGCGTGCCGTTGGCCGCCGTCTACGGGGTGGCGACCTTCTACACGCAGTTCCGGCTTCGCCCGCATGGCCGGACGACCGTCAAGGTCTGTCGCGGGACGGCCTGCTACGTGAGTGGGGCCCAGCAGATATCCGAGGCGGTCTGCGGGGAGCTCGAGATCCCCGAAGGGGGCATGACGGAGGACAGGAAGTTCACTCTGGAATCGGTCGCCTGCCTCGGCTGCTGCGGGCTGGCGCCGGTGATGATGATCGGTGACAAGGCTTACGGGCGGCTCACACCTGAGGAGGCTCGCTCGGCCATCAAGAAGGCGACCGGCACCTAGCCCGCCCGGCCATCAAGAAGGCGACCGGCACCTAGCCCGCCCGGCCGGCGTGGCTGTCGGATTCCCGGGTCGCGCAGTTCCATCTAGGAGTGTTGGGGTTTGCCAAAGACCGCAGAGGCCAAAGTAAGAGTCAGGAAGAAGCCGGGTCAGCCGGGCCGCGAGATACTTGTCTGCGCCGGATCAGGCTGCGTGCTCAACGGCTCGCGCGACGTGATCAAGGCGTTCAAGGATGCGGTGTCCGCCGCGGGGATGAGCGACCGCGTGAGCGTGGTCAAGACCGGATGCCATGGATTGTGCCAGGAGGGCCCGGTCACAGTCACCAGACCGGACGGCGTGTTCTATCCCCGAGTCATGCCGGCGATGGTCGACAGGATCGTCTCGGAACATGTCGTCGGCAATCAGCCCGTCAGAGAGTATCTGTACCGTGAGCCCGGGACCACGACGCCGGTCAGGCTCTACACGAGCCTGGTGTTCAACCGGAAGCAGAAGCGGATCGTCCTCAGGAACTGCGGCCACATCGACCCGGAGAACATCGACGACTACCTGGCCCGCGAGGGGTACCAGGCTCTGGCGAAAGTGCTCGCCACGATGAAGCCCAAGAAGCTGATCGAGCTGGTCAAGCGGTCAGGGCTGCGCGGGCGCGGCGGCGCCGGGTTCCTGACCGGTCAGAAGTGGGAGTTCGCGCGCAACGCCCCCGGTG
>CAYWVN010000105.1:0-4111 GCA_964461725.1 uncultured Coriobacteriia bacterium
TGCTCCGGTGGATCTGGCCAACGTAAGCCTCGATTGGCGGCAGGTTGGTGGTGATGACGGCCTGTTTGGTGGCAAGGGTGAGGGTCTTGGCGATGGATGCAAAGTAGTTCTCGGTCCGGACTTGCTCGGCCCCGATGTGCTGGTACCAGTAGACCGCCAGCGTAAGCATGGCCACCGCGAAGGAGGCAGTCGAAACAAAGACCAGCCTGTTCTGGATGCTCATGAACCAGCTTCTCCAGCCGGCTGAAGACGCCACTTACCCTCCCGGGAGATACTAGCGCTGAAGCTCCTTGGCCAGCTCGTCCACTGAGGCAAAGTCCTCGACCGTGGTCCGGATGAAGCGATCAGCGCCGAAATCCTCGAGAGCCGCCCGCCCCTCCGCGTCGCGATTCATCTCGAGGAACACCTTGATGATGCGGCTCCGCATCGTGGCCGACATACCCGGACGGGCCATGATCGGCTTCTCCGGGAACCGGCCGCCGGAAGCGATGATGCTGAGCTCTTGCCCGATCTTCGGGTTCTGCTTGACGAGCTGGTTGTAGACGAGATCCTTGGCGGCGGCCCCGACCTCCTGCCGATGGAACACCGCCAGGAACGCGGCATCGTGCTTGCCGGCCAGGACCGTCTTGGAGAAGAAGTTCTCCGGGTCGTAGCCCATCTTGCGAAGCACTGCCCGCGGGTATATGTATCCGGCCGACGTGTTCATGTCGACGTAGGCGAACGACTTCCCCTTGAGCTGGCGGAGGTTCGTGATGCCGCTGTCCTTGCGGACCACGATCAGGCTCTTGTAGGTGGAAATTCCTCCCTGCTCAGGACGCACGAGAGGCACGGCCTTGACTTCCTTGATGGCTCGGTAGCCGATGTAGCTCCCGGCCGTGCCCAGGTCGATCTCCTTGGTCGCCAGCTTCTCCAGAAGCTGCTGGTAGTTCTGAACCGGTACGAGCTTCACCCTAGCATCCACCTTGCGCCCCAGGTACTTGGCGACCGCCTGGAACTGCTTGACCATCTCCTCGATGTTCATGACCGGGACAAAACCGAGTTTCAGGACGGTCTTGGGCTGGCCGCCGTCTTTGCCGCCGGCCGTGCTACCACCTGTACCGGTCTTAGTGCCCGAAGGGCAGCCGGACAAGACGACGGCAAAGAGTAACAGGAAGGCGATGATGACGGCATAGCCGCGGACGACTGAGCGAGAGCCCTTGCGAAGACCGTTCACTTGGCACCCCCAACCTCGACGCTGACCACTCCAGCAACGCGGGCGCCCCACAAGGAGTCTACCAACAACCGCCCAACGTCACAAACAGACACCTGTCGGGCCTTGGGTGGGCCCAGAGAAGTAGGCTTCCAAGCTTGGAGCCGACGAGCGGACTCGAACCGCTGACCTGCTCATTACGAGTGAGCTGCTCTACCAGCTGAGCTACGTCGGCAGGATGCGACCTAGCCGGCCGCCTCTATCTCTTCCAAGGGCACATTGTGCCGGATGCCCCCGTCGAACTCAACTACCACTATCTCGCGGGGCACGTTGAACTCCTTCACCTTGCCTTCGCCGTGCGCGGTCTTCACCATGCTGCCACGCTTGGGGGCGCGGCGCTTGAAGTCTTTGTAGGCCTCGTACTCGTACTTCAGGCAACACATCAGCCTCCCGCAGGCGCCGGATATCTTGGCTGGGTTCAACGGCAAGTCCTGCTCTTTGGCCATCCGTATGGAGACGGGCTCGAAGTCACCCTGGAAGACGCTACAGCATAGGCCCCGCCCGCAGGTTCCCAGGCCCCCGACCATCTTGGCCTCGTCCCGCACGCCGATCTGCCGGAGCTCGATGCGCGTCTTGAACCGCCGCGCCAGGTCCTTCACCAGCTGACGGAAGTCCACTCGCTCCTCAGCGGTGAAGTAGAAGATCACCCGGCTACCGTCGAAGACGTACTCGCTGTCGACCAGCTTCATAGCCATCTTATGCTCGGAGACCATCTTGGAGGCCTCCTTCATCCAGGCCGCTTCCTTCTCCCTGCTGCGCGCGACCTTCTGGACATCATCCTGGCTCGCCTTACGCATGATCTTCTTCAGCGGCCGCGTCACTTCTTCCTCCGGCACTTCCTCCGGAGGCGCCACCACCTCACCGAACTCCACGCCGCGCGAGGTCTTCACGATGACGTTGTCGGCGGACTTCAGCTCCAGCTTGTCCGGATCGAAGTAGTAGACCTTGCCGGCCCTCTTGAAAACGACTCCCACTACCACAGGCACTATCTAACGACCTCCTGTACAGAAAAGAGCAACACCTCGAGAGCGAGGTGCGCGCCCACATTATACCCCAGCGCCTGCCTGGTTTCCCGGACGAATTCAAGCGCCTGGCGGGCGCGCTCCGAGCCGACGCTCCGGGCCTGGGACGCGATGTCAGCCGCGTAGCCGGCATTCACGATGAGCCGTCCGTCCGCACCTTCGGCGGCCACCATCAGGTCGCGCAGCCACAGCGAGACCACATCCAAGGCGAACCCCAGGGCCTCCTGTTCCCCCCGCCGGCGCGCGCGCTTGTGACGCGCTTCAAGGGTCTTCTGGACGCGCGAGCGATGCGCAGGTGAGGCGGTCGTCTCGAGCGCCTGCTCCAACTCAGTCTTGTGACCGGCCTCCAGCTCCGCTTTGGCCTCATCGACAAGTGCGAGGACCGCGCCGGCCGCCTCCTCCACGCCGAGATCGTCCAGACCCGGCAGGTCGCGCATGATCGCCGCGATCCGCTGATACCGCGTGAGCTCCGGGTCGTCGGCCAGCATCCGGCGCGCCCGTCCCGGGACGCCTGTTGCCAGACGCGCCACCAGAACGGCCTGGGCCGCGCCGACACCGAACTCGGCCTCGAGCACCGCCGCCAACGCATCCGGCGGGACCGCGCCGAAGGGAACCTGGCGGCAGCGCGAGACGATTGTTCCCTTGCAGGAATCGCGCGACTCGGCCAGCAACATGAAAACGACGCCCTCCGGCGGTTCCTCCAGGACCTTGAGGAACGCGTTCGCCGCGGCGTCGGTCATCGAGTCCGCCTCGCGCACGATGAAGACCTTGTGCGATCCCTCCAGCGGCCTCAGCGTGGCCGGGCGGCGGAGCTCCTCCATCACCTGGGTCCGCGTGAGGGTTGGGCCGTCCGGCTCAACGAGGGACACGTCCGGATGCACGCCCCGAAGGACGCGTGTGCACGTATCGCAGACGCCGCACCCCCGGTCAGGGCAAAGCAGGATGGCCGCGAAGACGCGCGCGGCCTGCCCGCGGCCGGTCCCGCGCGGCCCCGTGAGAAGATAGGCGTGCGCCGCACCTCGGGCAAGATCGGCCGAAAGGAGCGAGACTGCCCGAGGCTGGCCGACGACGCGATCCCAAAGGGACGAGTTCACCCGGCCGGACCTCCCGGACTTCCGCCGAGTGATTCGTCCACCAGCGCCAGTACTCGCTCGAAGACCACGTCGGCCGGGCGGGTCGCGTCCACCTTCACGATGCGGCCGGGCCAACGCCGCGCCAGCTCGAGGTAGCCCTTCCGGACGCGCTTGTGGAACTCCAGCGGCTCCTGCTCGATGCGGTCGATGCTTTGGCGAGTGGCCCGCTCGAGCCCGATCTCGGCCGGTAGATCCAGGAGGATCGTCCGGTCCGGCAGCAGCCCGCCGGTCGCCCAAGTGTTGACCCGCAAGACCTCATCGAAATCGACACCGCGGCCGGCCGCCTGATACGCAAGCGAGGAGTCGATGTAGCGATCGCATATGACGTGCGTGCCCTGGGCCAGCGCGGGCCCGACTACCTCGGTGACCAGCTGCGCGCGACTGGCGGCATAGAGCAGCACCTCGGCCGGCACGGTCATGGCGCGGTGCTCGGCGTCCAGGAGGACGTCCCGCAAGACGTCACCGATCTTGGTCCCGCCGGGCTCGCGCGTGAAGAGCACGGGCACGTCGCGCCCGCTGAGCGCGTCCTCCAGCCGACGCATCTGCGTGCTCTTGCCGCACCCCTCGATGCCCTCGAAGGTGATGAACCTGCCCCGAGCGCTCATCGGCTCATCCGCACCCCTTCCCTGCGGTGCGCCACTCAGCCCGGCTCTCCTCGTAGAAATCGCGGCCCGTAGCGTCCACGGCGACGACGAGCGGCAGCCGCT
>CAYWVN010000106.1:0-1831 GCA_964461725.1 uncultured Coriobacteriia bacterium
CGGGCACACAGCTCACGATGCGGACCTTCCATACGGGTGGCGTGGCCGGCGAGGACATCACGCATGGTCTGCCGCGCGTGGTCGAGCTCTTCGAGGCCCGCAAACCCAAGGGTCAGGCGCAGATCGCCGAGGTCTCCGGTCTGGTCGAGATCGTCGAAACCGAGAAGCACAGGAAGATCCTCATCCACGGCGATGACGGCAAGGAGCGCCCCTATCAGGTGCCCCGCCGCTTCCGGTTGCGCGTCGCTCATGGCGACAAGGTGCGCGCCGGCGATCAGCTGACGGAAGGTTCGCTCAACCCGCACGACATCCTGCGGGTCAAGGGCAACCAGGCGGTGCACCTCTACCTGGTCCGCGAGGTCCAGGAGGTCTACCGGTCGCAGGGCGTCGATATCGACGACAAGCACATCGAGGTCATCGTGCGCCAGATGCTGCGTCGGGTGACCGTCTCTGAGCAGGGCGATACCGAGCTTCTGCCCGGTCAGCTCGTGGACAACTGGGTCTTCCAGGAGGAGAACAACCGCGTCCAGGAGTCGGACGAGGAAGCCGCCACTGCCAAGCCGACGCTCCTCGGTATCACCAAGGCGTCGCTTGCCACCGACAGCTTTCTCTCGGCGGCCTCGTTCCAGGAGACGACTCGCGTCATCACGGACGCTGCCATCGCCGGCAAGGTGGACCCGTTGCTGGGCCTCAAAGAGAACGTCATCATCGGAAAGCTCATCCCGGCGAGCACCGGTATGCCCCGCTACCGTTCGATCAAGATACATGTGGAGGGCGAAGAGGAAGGGTCCGCCTACGAGATAGATCAAGGGCCCGGGCCGCAGGGTGCGGCTGAGCTTCTGGCCGAGGCTGAGGCGGTGCTCTCGGGGGCCGTGGCCGGCGCCCAAGAGGTGGAAGCTGCCGAGGCGGCGGAAGCGGCCGGAGGGGTCGAGGCAGGAGAGGCGCTCGAGGCGATCCTCGAGACGGTAGGCGAGGCCGAGGAAGGGGAGCCGGCTGAGGTAGCGGCACCCAAGAAGGCCGTTGCCAAGGCGGCCAAGACAGCGGCTGCGGGTAAGTCGACGAAGACGGCGGCCAAGGCAAAGACGGCGGTCAAGGAGACGAAAGCCGCCGCCAAGACGGCCACCAAGACAGCGGCCAAGGCCAAGATGACTGCCAAGACGACTGCCAAGCCGGCCGCCAAGACGGCCACCAAGGCAAAGACGGCGGTCAAGGAGACGAAAGCGGCCGCAAAGACGGCGGCCAAGGCCAAGCCGGCCGCCAAGACGGCTCCGAAGAGCGCGGCCAAGAAGCCGGCCGCCAAGCCGACCACTAAGACGGTCACTAAGACGGTCACTAAGACGGCCACTAAGTCGACCACCAAGCCGACCACCAAGAAGACCGCTACGGCGGCCGCCAAGAAGTAGGGTCTGCCCAGGTCGAGAAAGGCCATCGTGCCCGTTGACGGGCACTCGACGCGCTGGTATAGTTTACGGCCGTGGCTCTCACGGGAGCCGACTAATCCACCGGAGGTGGTGCGTCAAGCCCGGCCAGGTGCTAGCGGCGGGTCTGACCCGCTCGAGACAACACGGCTTCACGCGGTCTGCGGTTCGTACCAGGGGTAATAGGCAGCCGCCAGCAGTTTGAGATAGAGACGCCAGACCACCGGTGTTTTGGGCCAGCGAGGCCCAGTCTGGGGTCTCGCGTTATGTAGGCAGGAGGATGGTTTGCCGACGATCAGCCAGTTGGTGAGGAAGGGGCGCGAGCGCGCTACCGTGAAGACGAGCACACCGGCGCTGACCGGGTCTCCCCAACGGCGCGGCGTTTGCACTCAGGGAACGACGACGACGCCCAA
>CAYWVN010000106.1:1841-4088 GCA_964461725.1 uncultured Coriobacteriia bacterium
TTGGCATTAAGGAAGAGAGGTCGGAGCCAAAGGGCCCGAACTCGGTGTTGCGGAAGATTGCCCGGGTCCGCCTGGTGAACGGCATGGAAGTCACGGCCTACATTCCGGGCGTCGGTCACAATCTGCAGGAGCACTCGATCGTCCTGATCAGGGGTGGCCGCGTGAAAGACCTGCCGGGTGTGCGCTACAAGATCATCCGCGCCGCGCTGGATACGGCCGGCGTGGGCGATCGCAAGCAGAGCAGGTCGAAGTACGGGGTCAAGGCTCCGAAGTCGTAGAGGTAGTTGGAGGAAGCGTGCCCAGGAAAGGTCCCGCGCCCAAGAGAGAGCTCACACCGGACCCGGTCTATGCGAACCGGTTGGTAGCGCAGCTCATAAACGGCGTTCTCGAGGATGGCAAGAAGAGCATGGCCCAGGGAATCGTCTACAACGCGTTCGACATCGTCAAAGAGAAGACCGGCCAGGATCCGCTCTCGGTCGCCAAGAAGGCGATCGACAACGTGCGGCCGCTCCTCGAGGTCAAGTCCCGCCGGGTCGGCGGCGCCACGTACCAGGTGCCCATCGAGGTGCACGGGCGCCGCGCCACGACGCTGGCCATACGCTGGGTGCTGCTGTTCTCCAAGCAGCGCCGCGAGAAGAAGATGTGCGAGCGTCTGGCCGCTGAGATCATGGAGGCGGCGGAGAACACGGGTGCGTCTATCAAGAGGAAAGAAGACCTGCACAAGATGGCCGAGGCCAATCGGGCTTTCGCGCACTACAGGTGGTAGCGGACTAGACGGCAGTCGACCGGTAGGGCGCGGCAGTGAGCCCGGCGGATAGGGAAGAGCAATGGACAAGAAAGTGCCGCTCGAGAAACTGAGGAACATCGGCATCATGGCGCACATCGATGCCGGCAAGACCACGACCACCGAGCGCATCCTGTTCTATACGGGACGCGTCTACAAGATGGGCGAGGTCGATTCCGGCACGGCCGTGATGGACTGGATGGTCCAGGAGCAGGAGCGCGGCATCACCATCACCTCCGCCGCGACGACCAGTCTGTGGCGGGATTATCGAATCAACATTATAGACACGCCAGGGCACGTGGACTTTACCGTTGAGGTTGAGCGGTCGCTCAGGGTCCTGGATGGCGCCGTGGCTATCCTGTGTGCCGTCGGCGGGGTCGAGCCGCAGTCTGAGACGGTCTGGAGGCAGGCGGACAAGTATGAGGTCCCGCGGGTCGCCTACATCAACAAGATGGACCGCACCGGGGCCGACTTCTTCCAGGCGTTCGACATGGTGCGCACGCGGCTGGAGGCGAACCCGGTTGCCCTACAGCTCCCCATCGGTGCCGAAGACACCTTTGAGGGAATGGTAGACCTGGTGACGATGAAGGCCCTAGTCTACGCGGACGACAAGGGCGAGAAGTTCGACACGGTCGACATCCCGGAGAACATGCGCGAGCAGGCCGACGAGTACCGGCACCTCCTCCTCGAGGCAGTCGCTGAGCACCACGACGAGATGCTCCACGACTACCTGGAGGGGAAAGATGTCAAGGAAGAGCAGCTGCGCGCGGCCATCCGCCACGCGACGCTGACAGTCGCTATGATCCCAGTCCTCTGCGGGGCGTCGTCCAGGAACAAGGGCGTCCAGCCCCTGCTGGATGCGATCGTGGACTATCTGCCGTCGCCGCTGGATCTGCCGCCGGTCTCCGGAGTGGACCCCAAGACCGACGAGGCGGTTTCGCGCGAGCCCTCCGACAGCGAGCCGTTCTGCGCGCTCGCCTTCAAGATCATGGCCGACCCGCACGTGGGCAAGCTCACGTTCTTCAGAGTCTACTCCGGCAAGCTCAAGGCCGGGTCCTACGTCTACAACCCGACCAGCGGTGAGAGCGAGCGGGTGAGTCGCATCCTCCAGATGCACGCCAACCACCGCGAGGAGCGCGAGGAAGTCGAGACCGGTGACATCGCGGCCGCCGTCGGTCTGAAGAAGACCGTGACCGGCGACTCTCTGTGCGACAAGGACCACCCTATCGTGCTCGAGTCGATGGTATTCCCGGAGCCGGTTATCGCGGTGGCTATCGAACCCAAGACCAAGGCGGATCGTGACAAGCTGGGGCTCTCGCTGGCCCGCCTGGCGGAAGAAGACCCCACCTTCAAGGTGCGCAGCGACGAAGAGACCGGCCAGATGATCATCTCCGGCATGGGCGAGCTGCACTTGGAGGTCATCGTTGACCGGCTGCTGCGCGAGTTCAAGGTGGACGCCAACG
>CAYWVN010000107.1:0-4052 GCA_964461725.1 uncultured Coriobacteriia bacterium
GCTGGCGACCCGATAGGGCGCTTCCCCGGTCCCAGGCCGGCGATTCGGCCGGCGTGCCGTGGGGCGCTCCGGTCGGACGGCATGGAGAGGTGCCAGAGTGGACGATCGGGGCCGCCTGCTAAGCGGTTAACGGGGGATGACCTCGTTCGAGGGTTCGAACCCCTCCCTCTCCGCCACGGTCGGCTCAGGCGTCCGCGTGACACCGGTCGGCCAGGCACGACATGCGCCCGTAGCTCAATTGGACAGAGCGTCGGACTACGGATCCGAAGGTTGGGGGTTCGACTCCCTCCGGGCGTGCCAGGTAAGAAGTCTTAGTGCGAGTCGTCCTAGCGGGCCGGACAGTGACTTCCGGGCGATGAAGAGACTGTCGACCTGCCGCTCGTCTTCCCACTCCGCGTTGCCGAGCAAGTGGCGCTCCATGGCGAGCTGGGGCCCGTCTTCCGGAGCTTGCTTGCCGACGTCATGGAGGACGAGCATGCCGCCTCTCTTCACCAGAGGGGACCAATCCAGTATGTCCCGACGGACCGCCTCACACTCATGGTTGCCGTCTATGAAGAGCAGGTCGATGGCCTCGCGGAAGCCCTTCACTACGTCGTGGCTGTAGCCCTGGACCGCCCTTACGCAGTCCAGTACGCTGTGTCTCCGCATGTTGTCCGAGAAGACCTGCAGAAGAGGCGCATCGAAAGAGGACTTCCGGTGCTCGTACTCCGGCCGGCTGAAGTCGTCTCCGTCGGCGTTGAAGGGGTCTATGCAGATGAGAGTCGGGCGGTCCTTGCCCCGGACGCCCTTGGCTAGGACGAGACTGCTCTTCCCCACCCAGGCCCCGATTTCCACGACCGTCGGTTGTCGGTCCGGTGTCGCCGCCGCCAGGTCGTAGAGCTCCGCGGCCTCGTCGGGTGTTAGCCAGCCGTCTATCTCGAGGTATCCCCGTATGCAGTCATACCTGGGCCCCTTGGAGCGCAGTATGTCCTCGTCGGAAGGCATTGCCTCGTCGAAACCCACTTCGGCCCCGGGGCAATGCGCGTCTCCGTGGCCGGATGTCGAGTTATCCGGTGTCTGTCGCATGGTCACTCCGCAAGTGTATGCCTCCGGCCGTGCCAGTACCAATACGGCGGCTGGTGCGTTACAGTCAAGGAGTGTTGTGGCGGGGCACCGGCGGGCAATAGCGGGTGCCCCGTTGTGTTGTCGCGGAGGTAGTTGTGGCAAAGAGAGCCAAGATCAGCGTCGTGTCGGGCGGACGGTCTGACGATGTAGGTGAGCCGGACCGGAGAGAGAGCGGCGGCCACCGTGAAGGGCCGGAGCCGGAGGACCGCAGATCCGATGCGGGTCGGCCCGGCGAGCCCATCATCAATGTGCGCGCCAGCTCGGCGGTGCTCGTGACCGCATTGGTGGCCGCCATCGCCCTGTCCATAGTGGGGTGGTACCAGTCCAGCGTGTCGATGGGCGCGCTGGAGCGGCGTATCGCCGACGTCCAGCGGGAGAACGAGTTCTTGGAGGAGACTGTGCGTTTTGTCGGCAAGGCCTATCGAACCTATGACTTCAAGTATGCCCAATCCTATGTCCAGCCCGGCGATCCGGAGATCGTGGCGTTGGCCAAACGGCTGGGGACACCCGAAGCGGCCTATGAGTTCGTGCGCGACGATGTCAAGTACTCGCCGTACGCGACCAGCCATGTGGCGGCCAATATCGTCTTGCAGGACAGGCGCGGCGACTGCCTGGGGCAGTCCAATCTGCTCGCATCTCTCCTGCGCGCGATGGGCGTGCCTCCCGACCGAGTGGAGGTCGTCTTCGGCAGCATCTGGCTCGACAAGCTCTACGTCAACCATGGCTGGGTCGAATACGAGGTGGATGACAAGGTGTGGGGGTTGGATTCCACCATCTACCTCGGCCGGTTCGGTTTTCGGCAGTGGCCACGCCAGGACTTCTATCGGCGCTACAAGGCTCGGGCGCGCTTCGTCTACGACGACACGCACTCCGAGATCATCTACCAGGCGCCGGAAGCACAATGAGCACGGATCTCGAACTCATGTCGCGGGCGCTGGCCCAGGCCCGCATCGCGCGGGAGCAGGGCGATGTGCCGGTCGGGGCAGTCGTGGTGGATGCCGACGGCGGGGTGCTCTCCGAGGCGCCCAATGCGCGTGAATCGGCGGAAGACCCCACGGCGCACGCTGAGGTTCTCGCTCTCCGTGAGGCCGCCCAGACCACCGGCAGCTGGCGCCTCGACGGCTGCACCATCTATGTCACCAAGGAGCCCTGCCCGATGTGCGCCGGGGCCATCTACCAGGCCCGCATCGCCCGCCTGGTCTACGGTGCCCCGGACGACAAAGGGGGCGCCGCCGGCTCGCTCATGAACATCCCCCAGGATCCGCGGCTGAACCACTTCGTCGAAATCACTTCAGGCGTGCTGGAGCAGGACTGCCGCCGGCTCCTGCAAGACTTCTTCCGGCAGAGGCGCTAGAATAGCCGCTTGGAGAGGTGCGGGAGCGGCCGAACCGGGCGGTCTCGAAAACCGCTAGATCCTCGTGGTCTCGTGGGTTCAAATCCCACCCTCTCCGCCATGGAGGAGTACGCCAGTGGACGAAGCGGCACGCCTGGAGAGCGTGTGAGCGGGTGACCGTTCCGTGGGTTCAAATCCCACCTCCTCCGCCACAGGGGCGTCCCTGCTGCTATACTCATCATGATCGTGCTAGGCGGGGAGGTAGCGGTGCCCTGTACCCGCAATCCGCTCCAGCGGGGCTGAATCCCTGCCCGAGGCACGTCGTCTTGAGGTCGGTCGCGGTCCGGGCGGTGTTGAAGGCCGGGTCCCGCTCAACGGAAGTCCGTGAACCCCGTCAGGTCCGGGAGGAAGCAGCGGTAAGCGGGTCCTTCCGTGTGCTGTGGGAGTGCTCTGCCGGAGCCGGTCGCTCCGTGGACGCTTGGGACGGCCCTGTCGACGGCAGGTGCACGATCATCTTTTTCACCCCTTCGGTTCCGCCGCTCGGGTCATAGTCACCGGTCCCGGTGGCGTTGCGCCTCCGAATCCGGCGTCCGGGACACGCCCTACCCCGAAGTACGCCCACAATAGGTATTGAGTTCACACCCCCGGCGTCCGATAGAATTGTCACAGAGACAGTAACAGCGGTTACAAACGCCCGGTGTGAACTCGGTCTGGTGAGGGTCTTCTGCTGATGGCGAACCAGCGCAGCGTGCGATCGACCAAAGCCCCTACTGCCCGGGGGCGCGGAAACGGAGAAGCCAAGTCCGCCCGAAGGGCCAAGCACGTCGCCTCAAGTGAGGCCGTTCCGTACTGCCCGGAAGACCACTCGCTGGAGTTCTACCGGACGTTGTTCGACCTGTCTTCCGTTGCTGTCGGTGTGCTGGGGCGCGATACGCAGCTCAAAGCTGTCAACTCCAAGTGGGCTGAGCTCAGCGGGTACTCCAAGGCCGAGCTCGAGGGCAAGATGTCGTGGACGCAGCTCGTCGTTCCGCGTGATTACGCGCGGCTCATGAGCTACCGTGAGAAGAGGTACGGCGGGGACCCCGACGCCCCTTCCCGGTTCGACTGCTGGATATCCCGGAAGGACGGCGTCGAGCGACTGATCGAAGTGGAAGTCGGCTGGGTTCCCGGCACTGAGAACACTATCGTCTCGGCTAGGGACGTTACCGATGAACGGCTGGCGCAAGAGGAGCTAGCGCGGCGCTGCGCGGAGCTCGAGGGGCTGAACACGCTCTCTCGAGAGGTGAACTCGGAGCTCTCTGTGAGGCACCTGCTTCTCAAGGTCCTGAAACTCGCGATCTCCTTGCTGGGAGGAGACGCCGGCGTGCTGGCGGTGGTCGATGACGCGACCGGCGCGCTTCGGTACGAGTACTCCTGCGGACTACCGAAGGCGATGAAGGAGAATATCCCCGCCATGTCGCCCCCACCGGGTACGCCTACCATTCTTGGTGAGGCGATCCGGCTGAACGAGCCTGTCCTGCTGCCCAACTACGCCGGTCATCCTTTGGCTGCGCCCCATTGCCGGCGTTCCGCAGCTAATCGGCCTTCTGGGGTACGCCTCACGCTGAAACCCCAG
>CAYWVN010000108.1:0-4022 GCA_964461725.1 uncultured Coriobacteriia bacterium
CCACTTGATCTGGCTGGGCACGTTCGGCCTGGACCTGGGCGCCTTCGGCCCGTTCTTCTACTGTTGGCGCGAGCGCGAGGCCTGCCTGGATCTCTTCGAGATGGTCGGCGGCTCGCGGATGTTCTGCAACTACCTCAGGCCGGGTGGCCTCAGAGACGACATCCCCGACGGCTTCCCGGAGAAGACGCTGGCTTTCGTGGACGACTTCCCGCGTCGGGTGGACGACTACGAGGACCTCTTGACCGAGAACGCCATCTTCACGCACCGGACGCAGGGCATCAACCCGGTTACGTCCGAGCAGGCTATCGACTGGGGATGGACCGGGCCGCTCCTGCGCTCGACCGGTCTAAAGCGGGATCTCAGGCGGGACGCGCCGTATTCCGCCTATTCGGATATCGATTTCGAGGTCCCCGTGGGCACGACCGGCGACGTCTTCGACCGCTACACGGTCCGCGTCGCTGAGATGCGCGAATCGGCGAAGATGGTCCGGCAGCTCGTCGAGAAGATGCCGGACGGCGAGTTCCGTGTGCGCGTGCCCAAGGTCATCAAGCCGTCGGAAGGGGACACGTACGTCCGCGTCGAAAGTCCACGCGGTGTCCTGGGGTGCTATCTGGTCGCCAACGGCACAGACCGGCCGCATCGACTGCATTTCCGCCCGCCGACCTTCATCAACCTCTCCGCCATAGCCAAGGCCATCGTCGGCTGGAAGGTGGCCGACGCCGTCGCCATCCTGGGGAGTCTCGACATCGTCCTCGGCGAGGTGGACCGATGAACGGGCCGATTGGCGAGGTGGACCGATGAGCGCCGTCTTCCTCAAGGTGGTCATCCTGCTGGCCCTGGTGCCGCTGAACGCACTCCTTCTGACATATATGGAGCGCAAGGTGCTGGGCCACATTCAGATTCGGTATGGGCCCATGTACACCGGTTTCCACGGCATCCTGCAGGCGGTCGCCGACGCTCTGAAGCTCCTCATCAAGGAGGACGTCGTGCCGACTGGGGCGGACCGGTTCCTCTTCTGGGCGGCGCCGATCATGGTCTTCGTTCCGTCCTTTGTGCTCTACGTGTCCATCCCGGCCGCGCCGGGTATCGTCATCAAAGAGGTGGACCTGGCGCTCTTCTTCGTCTTCGCCGTGGCGGCGCTCTTTCCGCTTGGCTTCACGCTGGCCGGCTGGGCGGCCCACAACAAGTACACGCTTCTCGGGGGGCTGCGCGCGGCGGCCCAGCAAATCAGCTACGAGGTGCCGATGCTCCTCTCCTTCATGGGCGTCGTCATGCTGACCGGAACCATGAAGCTCTCCGGGATCGTGGCGGCCCAGAAGAGCATCTGGTTCATCTTCCTGCAGCCCATCGGCTTCATCGTCTTCTTCATCACTATTCTGGCCGAGCTCAACCGCACGCCGTTCGACATGCCGGAGGCGGAGAGCGAGCTCGTGACCGGCTACAACACCGAATACAGCGGCATGAAGTTCGCGCTCTTGTTCCTCGCCGAGTACTCGAACATGTTCGTCGTCTCGGCGCTCACGGTGCTGCTGTTCCTCGGCGGCTGGCGGGGGCCGTGGCTACCGCCCATCGTCTGGATGCTGATCAAGACCTACGCCGTGGTGTTCGTCATCCTGTGGCTGAGGGCGACGCTCCCGCGCATCCGGGTAGATCAGTTGATGGAGCTCGGCTGGAAGGTGCTCATGCCGGTCGCTCTGTTAAACCTGATGCTGACGGGGCTCCTGATCACGGGGTTGGGCCTATGATCTGGCTGGCGAAGGGCATGGCGGTCACTATCAAACACCTCTTCACCAAACCGATCACGGTGCAGTACCCCAGTGAGGTGAGGGCGCCGTCGCCGCGCTGGCGGGGAATCTTGGCCGTCCGGGCGACCAGAGGGGGCGAGCCGCTCTGCACGGCCTGCCAGATATGCGTGAAGAACTGCCCGGACAGGCTGATCACGGTGACGCGTGACCCGGAGGCCAAGGCGAAGGCCCAGACCTGGGAGGTGTTCCACGGACGCTGCATGTATTGCGGCATCTGCGTTGAGACGTGCCCGTTCGACGCCATCACATTTGTGCAGGAGTATGAGTTCGCCTACTACGACTGGCACGACACCGTCATGCGCTTGATCGATGACGGACGCGCCGTGGAGGACCGCTATGAGGCGGTCGATCCGGAGAACGAGACGGTGCCGGTGCCGACGCCGGAGATCCTGACGATGCCCAAGGCCACACCGGCGGCCCCGCCCGCACAGGGCAAGCCCGCTGCCACGGCGGAGGAGAAGCCCGCGCCAGAGGCGCCGGCCGAAGGAGGCGATGCGTCGTGAGCCTGATCGCGGCCTTCTGGATACTGGCGACGCTCGTCATCTTCTTCACCATCGTCATGCTGTTCTCGGACAACTTCGTCCACAGCGCGGTGGCGCTGGCGGCGGTGCTCATATCGTTCGCCGGCCTGTACCTACTGTTGAACGCCGAGTTCCTGGCGGTGATGCAGATCTTCATCTACGCAGGGGCGATCACCGTTCTGATCATCTTCGTCGTCATGATGACCAAGACCCGTGCGGGGAGCGTCCGCGAGATCTTCTCTTCGCAGACCCCGGTCGCCGTGGTGGTGGCGTTCTTGGCGGGAGCGCTCATGCTGAACGTGATGACGGCCATCCCGGTGCCGTCGATCGCGCTCGGCAAACCCAACACCGAGCTCCTGGCCAAACTGCTGTTCACGCGCTACCTGTTCCCGTTCGAGCTGGCCTCACTGGTCCTGCTGGCGGCGACTATCGGCGCTATCTACCTGGCGAAAGGGGAGGACGAATGATCCCCCTTTCGTACTTCCTGATTCTGGCGGCGGTCGTCTTCGCGCTGGGCCTGGGCGGATTCCTGACGCGCCGGAACCTCATCCAGGCGCTGATGTGCCTGGAGCTCATGGCCAACTCGGTGAACCTGGTGTTCATCGCGCTGACGCACCAGTTCGCCAAGACCGCGCTCGAGGGCATGATCTTCGCCCTCTTCGTGATGGTCGTGGCCGCCGCCGAGATCGGCATCGGCCTGGCCTTCATCATCCTGTTCTTCCGGCGCCGGGGCCGCGTCGCCCTGGACGACCTCAACCTCTTGGGAGGGTGACCCAAGTGCCGCAGGTAGGCTGGATAATCCTCTTCCCGACGCTTGTCTTCGTCGTTATCCTGCTTTCCGGGCGCCGGCTGGGCGAGAAGGCGGGCTGGCTGGCCCCGGCCGGAACGGGGCTGTCGTTCCTATTCGCGCTCTCGCTCCTCTTCAAGGTCTACACATTCGGACCGCAGGAGACCGTCTTCTTGTGGGCCCGCATCGGAAGCGTCCCGCTGGAGTTCAAGTTCTTGGTCGACGGGCTCTCGGCGTCGATGCTCGCGATGGTGAGCCTAGTCAGCCTGATGGTCCAGATCTACTCCAACGGCTACATGCACGGCGAGGAGCGCTTCACCTGGTTCTACGCGGCGATCTCGCTCTTCACGGCCTCCATGCTGGGCCTGGTCTCCAGCGGCAACCTGCTGATGCTCTTGATCTTCTGGGAGATCATGGGGCTCTGTTCGTACCTCTTGATCGGCTTCTGGTTCGAGAAGGAGGAAGCGCGCAAGTCGGCCATCAAGGCCTTCATCACGACGACCATCGGCGATGTCGGCTTCCTGGCGAGGGTCTATCGCGAGAACCACGAGGTCCGGGACAAATTTCGCGAGGAGGCGTTCTGTCTCCCGGTCGTGCGGCCGCTCGGTCGTCGAATATCCGTACCGCGCCAGTGCGGGTAGAACATCGGACGAGCGGTAATCACGTGTGTGTGTAACAAAGGCTATGTCCGTCCGAAACGGTCCGTCGTGTCGTTCGGCCAAGGTAATCCTCCCCGGGATCGCCATCGATCCCTGACGCTGCCTGCGAAATTGGCGGCTCTCGCTGATGCCACCGTCGAACCGGACGGCTCGGGGCGGCGAAAGGCATCCACCACTATTCTCGGCAGAGCCGGGGCGCCCTAATAGGGGAAACTTTGGCGAAATTGTTGGAATCGCGATCAATGGTCCA
>CAYWVN010000109.1:0-3966 GCA_964461725.1 uncultured Coriobacteriia bacterium
ATCGTCTTGAGCCGCACCTCGCCGTCCAGCTCGACCTGCTCGATGGCGCCGTCCGAGGCCCGCATGCCGCAGCTGATATTCATTCCCTCGAAAGCCGGGCCGGCCGCGCAGGAGCAGGCGAACAGCTCGGAACCGCGCTTCAGCACGATCTCGCCGTTAGTTCCGATGTCGATCAGCAGCGCGACCTCGTCGGACTCTCCGAGTTCCGCGACCAGCAGGCCGGCCACGATATCCGCCCCGACGTAGCCTGAGACTCCGGGCAGGCAATAGACCCGGCCGAAGTCCGAGATTCCCAGCCCCAGCTCTCCGGCGGCGGCAGTCACCGCGCCGGTGAAGACCGGCTCGTAGGGCGACCGTCCCAGGGTGCCGGCATCCACCTCCAGGAAGAGGTGCAGCATGGTCGAGTTGCCGGCCACCGCCACCTCGTAGATGTTGCGACGCTCGACGCTCGCCGCGGTGCAGACTTGGCCGATCAGGTCGTCGATCGACTCTCGAACCAGCCTGGGCAGCAAATCCAGCCCACCGGCCTCCTGCTGAAGGAAGCGTATGCGCGTCAAGACGTTCAGCCCGCACGTCGTCTGGGGTTTGATGGCTGAGGCCGACGCCAGCTCGCGGCCGGCCACCAGGTCGACCAGCGAAACCACGATGGTCGTCGTACCGATGTCCACCGCGACAGCGTAGCACCGGCCGGTCGTATCGCCGTCCTCCACTCCGATCGACCCGCCACCCGCCAGGACGACCGTGCTCCGGCCGCCGTCCTGCCTGACCTTGCGGATCTCGGGGTCCAGCTCCACCGCGGGCAGGCGGGCCTCGGCCAGGATCCGATGCTTCCGGCCGAAGTCGAGCAGCCGGAACGCAGCGGGGCCGGAGATCGTGCAGCGGCACGCCAGCCGGGTCCCCGAAGCCAATTCCTCAGCGCTCAGCCGCGCCAGCTCGTCCGCATGCGGCTGGGTCACGCTGCCTTCGATCAGTTGGACCCGGCATCTCCCGCAGGTGCCCTCGCCGTTGCAGGCTGCGTCGACGCCGGAGAACAGCTCGCGCGCGCCCTCCAAGAGGGTCTCACCCGGCCGGACCGACACCGTCCGGTTGACCGGGAGCAGGAGCACATCCACCGATTCCACGTCGATCACTCTCTTCCTGCCGAACGTTCCTTGACCGCTGTGAACGAGCCCCAGACGGTCACCTTGTTCCTCGGATTAGGCCTTGTGCCGACCAGCCGCACTTCCTCGAAGCCGCAGACCTCCAGCAGGGCGATGAACTCTGCCTCCGGCAGAGCGCCCGCTATTCAGCAGGCCCACGCCTCCGGGTCGGCCATGATCTCCGGTAGCAGCTCCTGAGCCAGGACGACGTCGCACACCGCCATCCGCCCACCGGGTTTGAGGACCCGCCAGGCCTCGCGAACCAGCGACTCTTTGTCCGGACATAGGTTGATCACGCCGTTCGTGATGGCCAAGTCGAATTCCCCGTCGTCCAGGGGCAGTCCCTCGGCCGGCGCCAGCACGAACTCTACGTTGCTCAGACGGGCCTGCGCGGCCGCCGCCACCCGGGCCTTCTCGACCATCTCAGGCGTCATGTCGACTCCCACGACTGAGCCGGTGCGGCCCACCAAGCGGGCCGCGATGAGGGCGTCCAGGCCGGCCCCGGAGCCGATGTCCAGCACTCGCTCTCCGGACTGCGGCAGGCCCAGGAGCACCGGGTTGCCGACGCCGGCGAACGACTCGACGGCGTTTTCAGGGATACCGTGCAACATCTCGGCGTAGTCGAGCTGCTCGGCCAGCTCCCGGCCGTACAGAAAGCCGGGCTCGTCGGGACTGCCCAGCGCCAGACCGGCGTACTTCTTCTTGACCGATTCGATGATCGCCTCGCAATCAGCCGTGCTAGACACCTTCTTCCTCCCCGGTCAGGGCCTCGATCTGTGAACCTGGCACGGCGGCCTTCCCGGCCGGGCGTTCCAGGCACTCGGCCTTCCCGGCCACGGCCTCGAACAGGCTCCGGATGTTGGCCACCGGCGTGCGCGGGCTGATGCCGCAGGCCGGGGCCAGAATGTCCACGCCCCGTTTGAGGCGGCTGCGCGCCGCCTGGAGGACCCGGGCGGGGCTGCCCTGCTCCAGCAGGTAGGTGCTGACATTGCCCATCACGAGTTGGCCGTCCAACTGCGCTCTGAGCAATCCCAGATCGACCATGGAGTCGACGCTGATGACGTCCGCGTCCACAGCGGCTAGCCCGCGGCCCAAAGCCTTGACGTCGCCACAGATATGGACGATCAGCGGCGTACCCCGGTCGTGGAAGTGGCCGACCAGCTCGTTCAGGTAGGGCAGGACCAGCTCCTCGAAAGCGGCCGGTCCAACGATCTCGCCCGTGGCGCTGGGATCAGCCACGCACACCACGTCCGCGCCCGCTTCGACCAGCGCATCACCAAAGGCAGAGGCGGCGGCCGTGGCAAGCCGGTTCAGGCGGTGAACCCTGACTTTGTCTAGGCGCATGGCTCGATAGTAGACGAGCGGATCTATGAGTGAGGTGGCTAGGCTCACGGGACCCGTCAGATTGGCGATGACCGGAACCTCCGGCAGGTCGCCTTTGAGGGCCCGGGAGGCCTCCACACACACCTTGGCGCGGCCCTTGTCCGCCGAAAAGGTGGGTAGATCTCCGGCCTGGCCCAGCTCCTCGATGGCATACTCGACGACCTTCGGCTCGCTTTCCCTGGAGCCCAGGTCGACCTTGGCGCCCAAGCCCTCGGCCTCGACGGTCATGCAGAACGGCACACCGACGTTCTCCACACCGCCCAGCCGGTGGACGCCGGCCGTCAGCCGGGCCATCTTGGCAGGGTGAATGTGCGCCTCGGGCCATGAGTCGCCGGTCCAATCCATGACCTCGGAGACCGCCATGGACATCATGCCGCCCGGGCAGATGAAGGGCGCGCGGTCGACCGGCTCCTTGCGTAAGACCCGAAGCAATCTTTCTCGGGCGTTCATGTCACAAACCCCTCAGGTCAGCGCGTCACTAAGGCAGGAAGTGAGCGCGCGCTCGTCCAGGGAGCGGCCGATCAGTGTAAGACGGGGCGCTGGTGATCGGCCCAGTGCCTCCACCGTGATCCGGCCGCCGGTGGCCTGCACGCTCACGCAGCCGCCCTCGGCCATCTCCAGAAAGCCCTTGGCCCGCACCACGTTGCCGAAATCTCCTGCGCTGAGACTCGAGAGCAGGCGCTCCAGTCCAGCCCGCGTCAAGGCGCCGGTCGGCGCCACGCTGAGCACGCTCAAGCCTGTGCCGGCGTCACCTGCGACCGCGTCACTTCCACCGACCTCTGTGCGGGCCTCGGGGCGGGTCGCCGGAAGCGGCTCTGCTAGCCGGCAAAACTCCGCCTTGACGATCACGGCCCGGGGGTTGAGCTCGCGGATGGACTGCTCGATGGCCGCCAGCTGGCCGGCATCTACCAGGTCCGCCTTGTTCATGACGACCAGGTCGGCAGTCTCTATCTGGTCCCGGAAGAACGGGCCGAACTCCTCCGAGAACTCAGGGAAGGTCTCCGCATCGACCACGGTCACCACGCCCCCGAGCTCGACCAGCGATTCATCGGCCAGTGCCTTGACCAACTCAGACGCCTCGGCGATCCCGCTGGGTTCGATCAGGATGAGCTCTGGTGTGTGGTGTTCGGCGATGTCCCTCAGGCTTTCGATGAGCCCGTCCCGTTGGGTGCAGCAGATGCATCCGCCGGGCATCTCGACCACCTGCAGGCCACCGGCCATGCGGATGGTCTCACCGTCGACGCCCAGCTTCCCGAACTCGTTCACGAGCACGGCCACATCGGCCCCGACTGTATTGAGCTTCTCGAGGATGAACGTGGTCTTGCCGGCACCGAGGAAGCCGCAGACAGGATGGACCCTGGGGACACGGTGGACCCTGGGGGCACGGCCAACTCCAGGCGGACGGACGACTCCAGGCATGGGAGCGGCCCTGCTGCTACTGGTC
>CAYWVN010000110.1:0-3801 GCA_964461725.1 uncultured Coriobacteriia bacterium
CCATCCGCGAGGCAAACCCGCGCATCCGCGTGTTCGCCCGGGCGACCTATCTGCAGCACCAGTTCCGCGAGGACTGGCATCTGGCCTCGCCGGTCTTCCGCGGAGTGCTGGAGCACAAGTTCTGGATGGACGAGATCAACGCGGCGCTGGTCGTCGCGCCGACCATGCTGGTGGCGGCGCTCCTCAGGGCGTTCGATGTCTACGTGGTGGACGGTGCCGTGAACGCTTTCGGTTGGCTGGGGGGGCTGGTTTCGCGGGGCCTCACGGTCTTCGACCTCAAGGTGGTCGACGGCGTGGTACACAGTGTCGGCGGCGTCACGCAGACGACCGGTGAGAGGCTGCGCCGCATCCAGACGGGCAACGTGCAGACGTACGTACTGCTCTTCTTCCTGGCCGTCCTCGGATTCATCTGGTGGTTCCAGCGATGACAGACGGAGGAACGCGTGGGGTTTGAGGTACCGTATCTTACCCTCATAGTGATGGCACCGCTCACCGCGGCGCTCTTGATCGCGCTGGTGCCGGCGCGCGCCAAGGTGACCATCAGGGTGATCGCGCTGGTCAGCACGGTCGTCTCGCTGGCGGGCTCGGTCTTCCTGTTCGTCACCTACGACCGGGCCAAGGCCGGCTACCAGTTCCTGGAGGACGCCGCATGGATCCCGACCTTCGGCATCCGGTACCACCTGGGCGTCGACGGCATCGGACTGCCGCTCCTACTGCTCACCGCCATCGTCATCTTCTGCGGTGTGCTGGTCTCCTGGCGCCAGGAGATGCGCCAGAAGGAGTTCTTCGTTCTCCTCTTGGTGCTGGTGACCGGCGTGTTCGGCGTGTTCGCGGCGCTGGACGCCTTCCTCTTTTTCTTTTTCTACGAGATGGCCGTGCTGCCGATGTACCTCTTGATCGGGGTCTGGGGGAGCACCCGCAAGGAGTATGCGGCGATGAAGCTCACCCTGTACCTCTTCGCCGGAAGCGCCGTGCTCCTGGTGGGCCTCCTGGTCAACTACTTCGCCTCCGGCACGCACAGCTTCGATCTCCTCAAGTGGGCCGCCATCGACTACTCGCACGGCATGCAGTACTGGCTGTTCCTGGCCTATCTGATCGGCTTCGGGACGCTGATCCCGATCTGGCCGCTACACACATGGAGCCCGGACGGCCACGTGGCCGCGCCGACCGCGGTCAGCATGCTCCACGCGGGTGTTCTCCTGAAGCTCGGCGCCTATGGAATCATCCGCTTCGGTCTGGGGATGTTCCCATGGGCCGCCCACAAGTGGGCGCCGGTGATAGCCGTCTTCGGGGTGATAAACGTCGTCTACGGGGCCTTCTGCGCCATGAACCAGAAGGACCTGAAGTACGTCATCGGGTATTCCAGCGTCAGCCACATGGGCTACGTGCTGCTGGGGATCGCCGCGCTGAACCGGCTGTCCCTGGAGGGCGCCGTAATGCAGCAGTTCGCCCACGGCATCATGACGGCTCTCTTCTTCTCGCTGGTCGGCTACATCTACGAGAAGACGCACACGCGCCAGATACCGGAGCTGGGCGGGCTCATCCATCAGGTGCCCACACTCACGGCCTTCTTCATCATCGCCAGCTCCGCCTCGCTGGGGCTGCCCAGCACCAGAGGGTTCGTGGCCGAGCTCCTGGTCTACATGGGGCTCTTCGCCCGCTATCCGATAGCCGCCTTCCTGGCGCTGGTCGGTGTCGTCATCACCGCCACGTATCTCCTGCGGGTGCTCCAGCGCGTCTTCCTTGGGGAGCCTCGGCCGGAGTTCGACGACATCAAGGACCCGCCGGCGATCTCGCTCACCGCCATGGTCTTGCTGTGCGGGATCATCATGACGGTCGGGCTCTATCCGGAGCCGATCCTCTCCACGATCGAGGTGGGCTTGAAGCCGCTCCTCCTTAAGCTGGGGGGTGCCTAGTGGACGTCGTCGGGGTCCTCACCGGATGGATGGGCATCTACGCGTACATGTTGCCCGAGATCATCGTCACCTGTGTGGGGCTGGCCATCCTCGTCCTGGACCTGGTCCTACCGGAGCGCTATCGAAGCTGGCTCGGCTACTTCGCCATCGCGGGGCTGATCGCCGCGAGCCTGGCCACGGTGCCGTTCCACGGCTCCAACAAGGTCCTTTTCCAAGGCATCTTCCACGTCGATAGCTTCGCCGTCTGGTTCAAGCAGCTCTTCATCAATCTGGCCGTGGTCTGCCTCATCTTCTCGGTCCAGACCATCAGGAAGGTTTCTCCCTTCGAGTCCGAGTACTATGCTTTGATCGTCTTCGCGACCTTGGGGAACATGGTCGTGGCCGCCTCCGCCGAGCTCTTCACCATCTTCCTGGCGCTCCAGCTCACCAGCCTGCCGCTCATCGTGCTGATCGCGTACAGGAAGAACGATCCGAAGTCCACCGAGGCCGGCGTGAAGTACCTCATCATGGTGCTGATCTCCACCTCGATATTGCTCTATGGCATGACGCTCATCTATGGTGCCACCGGCACGAGCACTATCCTGGAGATCGGCCACGCCCTGGCCGCGCAGACGTCGCTGCAGCCGGTCTTGGTGCTGGGTGTGATCTTGCTGCTCACCGGGTTCGCCTTCAAGGTGACCGCGGCGCCCTTCCACTTCTGGGTGCCCGACGTCTATGAGGGCGCGCCGGACCAGGTGACGGCGTTCCTGTCGACCGCCTCGAAGTTCGCCGGCTTCGCGCTGGCGATGCGCCTGGTGGTCACCGGCCTCAAGTTGCCGATCGACTGGACGATGCTCTTTGCCGTGATGGCCGTCGCCAGCATGGTGATCGGCAACTTCTCGGCGCTGTTGCAGACCAATATCAAGCGGATGCTGGCCTACTCGGGCATCGCCCAGGTCGGCTATATCCTGGTCGGCATGGCGGCGCTGACGCCGATGGGGATAGCCTCGGTCCTCTTCTACGCGGCCGGATACTCGGTCACCAATCTCGCGGCGTTCGGCGTGGTGATCCTGGTAACTGATGCCACGGGCAGCAGCGAGATCAAGGACTACGCGGGGCTCTCGAAGCGTGCCCCTCTGGCGGCGCTGGCCATGACTATCGCGCTCTTCTCGCTGGCCGGCCTGCCGCTCTTCGCCGGTTTCGTGAACAAGTTCTTCGCCTTCGCCTTCGCGGTGGAGAAGGGGCTCACGTGGCTCGTTGCCATCGCCGTGGTGAACAGTGTGGTGGCGCTCTTCTACTACCTGCAGGTCATCCGGGAGATGTACGTGAGTGAGCCCGCGGGCGGTGACATCCCGGTGCCGTGGACCATCGGCCTCGGTCTTTCCATCTGCGTCGCGGCCATCGTCTGGCTGGGGATCTACCCGGAGCCCGTCTTCAGGCTCGGTACGGCAGCCGCCAACATGCTCTTCGGGGAGTGACGCTATGCTGCTGACAGCGCTGACGTTCTCACCATTCCTGGGGCTGTTGGGCGTGGCCTTGACCGGTCGCGGCCGGCCGAAGGTCACCCGCTGGGTGGCCATCATCGCCGCCGCGGTGCCGCTCATCCTGGCCTGCGTCGTGGTCGCCCTGTTCGACCGGGGCAGCACCGCGATGCAGATGAGCCTGAGCGTCCCCTGGGTACCGAGCCTGGGCATCTCCTACCATGTCGGCGTGGACGGCATCAGCCTGCCGATGGTCTTCCTCGCGGCGCTGCTCTCGTTCCTGGCGGCGCTGGCGTCGTGGAAGATCGAGTACAAGCCGATGGAGTACTTCTCGCTCATCTTCCTCCTGGAAGCGGGATTGATCGGGGTCTTCCTGGCGCTCGACTTCGTCGTCTTCTACCTCTTCTGGGAGGTCGTGCTGATCC
>CAYWVN010000111.1:0-3787 GCA_964461725.1 uncultured Coriobacteriia bacterium
AGCATGATCCGGCCGTTCGCCATGTTCACCACTCTGAAGACACCCGCTAGCTTGGAGCGCTCTTTGTAGGCGCGGCGGAGCGAGGCGCGCCGCGCCCGAGTGTCCGTGTCGCCGGCTGGGCTCATGCTTTCTTCCATCCCTTCTCCCGTCCCTTCCCTCATCACTTCTCTCGCGGGGGCTTCTTGTTGCGGCAGCTCTTGGGGCGCCGGCTTGTCCGTGCGCTCGTAGACGCCTGCCTGGCGGCGGAAGTATCCCTCGTCCACCAGCAGCCGCCGGACCAGACAGTAGTCGGCATACAAGGCAGATATGGCAGCGTCCACCTGCGGCTCGCCGTATTCCGCTCCGGGCGTGAACAGCGCCGCGAACTCCTCCAGCACGATGTCGCGCTTGCGCTTCTGCGCGGGCATCTTGGTGAGGCGTCCGCCGACGAAGAACGTGCCGAGCACCTTGGTCCGCTCCGCGTCTTGCCGGCCGGACCGCAAGTCGGCGTCTGGCCTGTCGAAACCCAAGAGGTCGCGGATCGTGATGGCCTGCGCCTCGGTAGCGAGCGCGTACATCGAGTAGTACTGTTCTCTCTTCAGGGTCACCAGTCCGGCCAGCCTCAGTTTCTTGAGATGGAAAGACACAGTGGAGGCGGCCAGGTCTAGATCGTTCGCGAGTTCCTCCACGCATCTAGGGCCGGTAAGCAACGCCCCCAGAATGAGCAGACGGGAGCGATCGGCCAGCGCCCCTCCTATGGCCAGTGATTCCTCGATCTTCATCCACAACGGCCCATGCGCAGGTACATATCTGGTTCGATATTCATCGAAGCGAAGTTACAGGCCGACGACCGCGGCGTCAAGGCCCCAGCGGGTTGACTATTATCAAGTTCATGGTACTATAAGGTCAGTAGTATTACGGGACACGAATACCGACGGCAGAGGCGGCGTATGAGATGGAGCCTGAATCGATACAACTCTCTGAAGCATTGGCGTCTAACGTCCGCAAGTTCCAGAAGGAACTGAACGCAGGAACGGTCTCCCTGGTGCTGCTCTCCTTGCTGGCGGAAGCGTCCGAGGCGGTGTACGGCTATCAGATCGCCAAGGAACTGGAGGCGGTCACGGGGCCGGGACTTCAGATCAAACCAGGCACGCTCTATCCGGTTCTTCGCTCCCTTGAAGCGAGCGGGCTCCTGTCGAGCCACGTGGAGCCTTCGGTGTCGGGCCCGCCAAGGCGCTACTACCGGATCACCGATCAGGGTCATCAAGCACTCGCTCTGTGGAAGGGCGTGTGGGTGAGCACGCGCGATTCCATCGACGCAGCATTGGAGGGGCATCTTGGCTGAGAGCATCGACACCTATCTGCGCGAACTGCGGAGCGCACTGGGCACGGCGGACACCGCCCTGGTCCAGGACGCGCTGTACGACGCCGAGGAGCACCTCCAGGCCGAGTTGGCGGAGGTCAGAGAGCGCTTCAAGGACCAGCCGGGACAGATTGAGCAGGAGTTCGCGCTCATGATCGAGCGGTACGGCTCACCCGAGGAGGTGGCCGCCGCCTATCTCGCGAGTGACGCTGTGAAGAGCGATAGCGCGGGCGGCGACGAGTTGGGCGGCGACTCGGTTCCGACCGCGGGTGAGGCCGCGTCCAGCAGCGGTTCCCTCGGCGCTTCCCCTCCTGCCCCCCCGGTTGGGCGGGGATTCTGGAGATGGTTCTTCGGCGTTGCCGCCGACCCCGCCACCTATCGGGCGCTGCTCTACATGCTGCTGTCACTCGTGACCGGGACGGTCTTCTTCACCGTCGTCGTCACGGGCATCTCTACGACTGCCGGCCTGCTCGTCCTCATCGTCGGCATACCCTTCGCGCTTGGCTTTCTCGCCGTGGTGCGGGCCCTCTCGCTCGCTGAGGGCAGGATCGTGGAGGCGCTGCTCGGCACGCGCATGCCGAGGCGATCGCGCACGGAGCCGCGCGGGGTGGGTTTCTGGGGCAGGATCCGCTTCTGGTTGGAGGATCGGCGCACTTGGACCGCCATGCTCTACATGATCCTGCAGCTGCCGTTGGGCACAGCGTATTTCTCTCTGGCCGTGTCCGGGTTGCCCGCCGGAGCCTGGCTGGTGGTGCTGCCGTTCATGCAGGTGATCGGTGGGCACACCTATCTCGACATCGGGGGGGCCGAGCACCTGTTCTCGTCGTGGGCGCTTTTTCTCATGGTGATTGCCGGCGTAGTGGTGCTCGTTCTGATGCTCCATCTCATCCGGCTGATTGGCCGGGCGCACGGGAACTACGCGAAGGCTATGCTCGTGCGGCTCGACTGACCTGTCGCGGGGCGGCCCGGCTTGTCACCGGGCCGCTCCGCAGTCGCCGCCTTGATTCCTGATCCGCCGCTTCTCGGTTGGTGCTAGTCCTCGTAAATCAGGCGCCCCTCGATCTTGCGGTCGATGTTCTGGTGCGCCATCAGTCACTCCTTGAGCACCGTCTGGGCCGAGGTCGCCGCCACCTTGCCCGGCGCGGCCGCCGTCAGCTCGGCCGGCTCCAGGTCGAGGTACGGCTTGGCGTTCTTAGCGTGGTAGCCCTGGAGGATGAGGCTGTATGTGGCCCCGTCGTCGACGGGGATGCCGTTCACAGTGAGCGACATCAGCCCCGGCAGGCCGTTGGAGTACGCCGCCCGTACACCCGCGTTCACCTGATAGCACTCACCTTCCCCATCCCGGTTCCCGGGACGCATCCAATGGTTGAACGCCTTCTTGAGCGCCGCCCCGGTGACCGTGTAGCGGGTGAGGGAGTCGTCGTAGGGGAAGCAGGACATGAAGTCCATGAGGCTTACGGCCGGCCCCATCTCTCGCACGCGCACCGATCCGGCGCCCAGCAGCACCACGTCGCTCTGGGTGCCTTCGGCCAGAGCGTCGGCCAAGAGGTTGCCGAGCGCGCTCTCCTGCTCCCGCAGGGGATGGGTGAGCGCTTCCGTGAACTTGGTGATGATCACGCTGTACTTGCGATCCACCACCGACTTGAACGACTCGATGAACTCGGCCATTCGCAGGTCGGGCTCGGCGATGTGCTCGTCGATGGGGATGAGCTGCCACTTCGACTCCACGATGGAGTTGGTGTCGTCGTCCACCACGATGTCGAAGCGCCCGATCTGGTTGGTACCTGTGCCTGCTTGGGCTATGAGGATGCCGTTGACCTGCGCCGGCTCCGACAGCACCGTGTGGCTGTGCCCCCCGATGATGATGTCCACACCCCACTCGGGCCGAAGCATGGCGGCCAGCTCCTTGTCGGACTCGAAGCCGATGTGAGTGAGGACGATGGTCAGGTCGATGTCGTCGTTCTTGAAAGCGTCGCAGATCTTGCCTACTTCGGCGCCCGCCTCTTCCAAAGTGACGAAAGTGCCGATCAGCTCGTCCATCTTGATGGCGTCCATGACCTTTTCGGTGAGGATGCCGGTGAATAGGATGTCGAAGCCGGCTTTGGAGATCACGTGGTAGGGGCGCATCATGCGCTTCTCGAACGGCTTGATGTAAAGGTTGGCGTTGACGATGGGAAAGTTGGCGATCTTCTCCAGAAACAGAAGGTGGGGCAGGCCGTAGTCCACCTCGTGGTTGCCCAGAGCCACCACGTCGGGAGCCAGGTAGTTCATGATCTGCATGGTGGAGGTGCCCTTGAAATCGGAGTCGATGATCGACCCTTGCACCATGTCGCCCGAGATCACGTAGAGGACGTTCTCCTCTTCGGCACGGACCTTGTTGATGTAGCCCGAGAGCAAAGGCAGGCCGCCGATTAGCTCGCCGCCGCCCGCTTCTTGCTCGGCCAG
>CAYWVN010000112.1:0-3764 GCA_964461725.1 uncultured Coriobacteriia bacterium
GTGGCCATGACCACGAACACCCCACCGTACGCGGCGTAGACGCGTCCGAACGTGCCCTCCGGCTGGAAGGTGGGGATGACGCCGTAGGCGATGAGCACCAGCGCGCCAAGAGCGCCGACGGGGAAGGCCCAGCTCTCGCGCAACCAGAGCCAGACCAGGTAGCCACCGCCGATCTCGGCGAAGCCGGCCAGGATGAACAGGGCGATCGACCAGAGAACGGTCAAGGCGCTCTCAGCCTCTCCTGGCCTTGCCCGAGAGGTGGTCGATTGTGATCCTGAAGACCCTGGTCTTCTCGATGAGCGTCGTGATATAGCCGAGCCCCTCGTCGAAAAAACCGGGGGAGTACTTGCGCAGCAGGCCCTCTAGGGCGACCCGTTTGCCCGCGCCGAAGACCTCTTCCACCCGTCCGGTGACGATCACGCTCTCGTACTTCGTGCCGAACTTCTCCGGCATGACCTCCGTATCCCCGACGACGCAGAATGACACCGCCACCCCATGCTCGAGGTTCTCGATCTTCCTGCCTTCGAGGGCGCAGTGGAAGTGGATGGTGTCGTCCAGGACACAGTAGTTCAGCGGAACGCCGTAGGGGCTTCCGTCCTCGGAAACCGTAGAAAGCACACCGTACTCAGCCCGAAGCAGCAGATCCCAGGCTTCCTCGCCCGTGATGACACGATCCTTTCTGCGCACTTCCCTCACCTGATCGCCACGCTCAGATCACCCGCCATCGCCACCCTCTGTGCCCGCCCCACGTTGATGCCACGCAGGAGGGCCACGCACCTCTCGCTCATCGCCTCCTCTTCCCCCGTGTTGCTCAAGCGGGGATGCTGCCCGCCGCGCGTATCATATGCGTAAGGTGCATGAGGTTCCAGGTCAAGAAGGTGGTGTTACGGTTAACCCATCGTGATGATCTCGGGAACCCAGTCCAGGATCGGGTCGGCGTACGGCATGACCGTCCGCTCCTCTACGACGTGATATCCCGGCGCGTGAATACCAGCACGGCGACCGCCGACAGCACGGAACCGGGCAGGTAGGTGGTCGTCGCCGCATCTACCACCAAGCCAAGCAGACGTTCGAACACCATCAAATAGCCGATGCCGCCGGCGATGGCAATCGTGACGGACCGTGTGACAGTGGCAACGGTGAGACCGATAACTCCCCATACAAGTACCGAGAGCGTGAGGTCCACCCAAGCGCCGAGCACCGTGGCGGCGGTGGTCCAGAGGCCGGGGAACCAGGCCGCGGTCGAGATGTCCTTGGCCCGGCCAGCAGCGGCGCCACCGCTACGGCGACCAACGTAGCCGCGGCCGTGCCTGCCAGCGTGTAGCCGGTGAGCGCCGCCAACTTGCCGCCGAGTAGACGCCACCGCCGGGGTTCCGCCTGAACAAGAATTCTGACCCATCCCGTCGAATAGTCGGATGCTGCGGCCGCCGCCCACAGGGCAAGGGCCACGATGCCCATGAGGTCCACCGCCCGCGGGAGTCCGGCGACCAGCCCCGAGGCCGATTCAAGGTCCACCGGGGCCGCTCCCATGCCGCCGCTGGTGCCCGTGGCAAAGAACGTGATGGCCGAACCCATAAGGGCGAAAAATACCAGGAGCGCTCCCCCAGAGCCGACGAAGGAGAGGCGGTTCAGTCGCTTGGCCTCGGCACGCATGGCGCGAAACCGGGGCCGTCGAGTCGTGCTGGTGCCGGTCGCCGCCGGCGCCGGCCGTGCCGTTGTGAGTGTCTTGGTGGTCATAGCAGTTCTTCCTTCCCGGTGGTCATGCGCAGGAACACATCTTCGAGCGTCTCAGAGCGGGGCGCCAGGCGTCGCAAGGTGATGCCGGCGTCGATCGCGGTCCGGTTCAGCCCCACCGATCCCGACGGGGCGTCGAAGACACGGATCATGGAGGCTTCGACCTCCACGGCAAGGCCCGCTTCCCGATACCGGTCTGCCAGACCGCCCACGTCGGACGCGTGCTCGGGCTCGATGTCCACATAGCACTGGGCTTTGTCCAGAAGTTCGGCGAGCGGCCCGGCGAAGAGAAGCTTCCCGAGGCTGATCACGATCACATAGTCGGCGGCCGCCTCGATCTCACTGAGCAGATGACTCGATACGAGGACGGTCCGCCCTTCGTCACCCAGTTGCCGCAGCAGGCCGCGCACTTCGACGATGCCGGCCGGATCAAGACCGTTGGTGGGCTCGTCGAGGATGAGCACCTCGGCGTCGGGCAGCAGTGCGATGGCGATCCCCAGACGCTGCTTCATCCCCAGCGAGTAGGTGCTCACCTTGTCGTCCGCCCGATCGGCCAACCCGACCACCGACAGCACTTCGTCTACCCGCTGCCCAGGGATCCCCCGGAGGATAGCCATCGACTCCACGTTGGCCCGCGCCGTGATGTTCGGGATGAAGGCGGGGTTCTCGATCAGGGCGCCGACCCGATCCGCGAAGCGCTCCGGATGAGTGATCGGCTCACCCAGAACATGGCCGCTCCCCTCGGTGGAGCCGACAAGCCCGAGCAGCATCCGGATGGTGGTGGACTTGCCGGAGCCGTTGGGCCCCACGAAACCGATAACACCGCCGGTGGGTATCTCGAGATCGAGGTGGTCGACGGCAGTCAAGTCCCCGAACTTACGGGTGAGACCCTTCGTCGAGATCGCGGTTGTGCTCATGGTGTCTCCCGTTCTTCGTCCTCGCGGCGGCGGTCGGATCCGCGCCTGTTATGATACAGTATGTCTCAAAGATGTTATGGGCACGTTATGGCCCGATGAGAAGAAAGACAAACATGGACCGAAAGACGAACATAGACCCCCGCGTTGAGCGAACCAGGGCCAGCGTCCTGGAAGCGGCGCACGCGCTTCTACTGGAGGGCGGGCCCGCCGCGGTCACCTACTCGGCCCTCGCCGGACGAGCCGGCGTGGGGCGAGCGACCCTGTATCGCCACTGGCCTCGCCTCGACCAGCTCTTCGCGGAGCTGATCGCCGACGTAGGCGACCGGTTCGAGATCGGGATGGTGGGTGATCTCGCGACCGATCTACGCGCTGCCCTCGCCTCCATGTCCGCTATGTTCGCCTCTCCCGAGGAGAAAGCGCGGATACATGCCATGATCGAGCGGTCTCTGCGAGACGACGAGGCCCGGCGGTTGATCGAGGTACTCGAGTCGCTGACGCCGGCCCGCCGTGCACTCAACCTCGCTGTCGCCGATGGACAGCTGCCTGCCGACCTTGACCTCGATGTCGCGACATCGCTGGTGTTCGGGCCCATCATGCACCGGGCGTTCATGACCAGCCACCCCGTCGACGACGCCTTCATCGACGCGGTCGTCGACGCCTTCCTGGCGTCCCTCGGCTAGAGTCACCTCTCGAGGCACGGCCCTGGCGGGCCTCGAGGCCCGCTGTCGGGACCGAGACTCGCCCGCCGCTACGCCCCGCGCCGGAAGGCCTCCGCCAACTCGGCCGGCAGCCCGGCGGCGAGTACGCCGCGGGCCGTCTCCTCCACGTCGTACGGCACTCGGTGCACCTCCACCACGGGCGGCCGCCCCTCCTCGAGACGGAGCACCGTGTACATGGCACGCACATCCCCGTCTTTGGGCCGGCCCGCGGAACCCACGTTCACGAACAGGACGCCCTCGTATACCCGGTGCCATGGCGCGTGAGTGTGGCCGAACAGCAGCACGTCGGCCTCCGCTTGGGCGGCGAGGCGGTGGTAAGTGCGCTCGTCGCGCTCCGCCTGCAGGTACTCGTTGATGCGGCGCGGGCTGCCGTGCACGAGGCGGAGACGGAGAC
>CAYWVN010000113.1:0-3686 GCA_964461725.1 uncultured Coriobacteriia bacterium
GGGACGCGCTCTCGGCGACCCGGGCGGCCGTCGAAGGGGGCATCGTGGTCGGCGGCGGCGTCGGGCTGATGAACGCCATTCCGGCCGTCAACAAGAACGACCTGAAGGGCGACGAGCTGACCGGCGCCCAGATCGTCGTGCGTGCGCTGGAGGAGCCGCTGCGCCTTATCGCCCAGAACGCGGGCCTGGAAGGCTCTGTGGTGGTCGAGAAGGTCAAGGGCCTTCCCGCGGGCCGGGGTCTGGACGCCGCTGAGGGCGACTACAAGGACCTGGTCAAGGCGGGTATCATCGACCCGGCCAAGGTGACGCGCTCCGCTCTGCAGAACGCGGCTTCTATCGCGGGCCTTATCCTCACCACGGAGACAGTCGTGGCGGACAAGCCCGAGGATGACAAGATGCCGATGGGCGGCGGCGGAGGTATGCCCCCCGGGATGATGTAGTCCGAAGCAGCGACCCAAACGGGTCGTCCGGCTGACGAAGCCGCGACCCCTGTACCGAAATCGAGAAGGCCGCCCTGTTGGGCGGCCTTCTCGCATGTCCACGGAGGCTTCCCCGTGACCGGAAACGGGGTATAATGGGCTCCAGCCAAGTGACTGCGTTCACAAGCTGCGGTGCTCGTCGAGGGGTGAATCGCGTGAAGGCCAAAGACATCATGAGCCGTCATGTGATCACCGTGCCGGCGACCGCTCCTCTCCGCGAAGTCATCCTGCTCATGCTTGATCACCACATCAGCGGCGTGCCCGTCGTGGACGCGTCCGGGCGCGTCACGGGCGTCTGCTCAGAGAAGGACCTCCTGTACCGCAAGAAGCTGCCGTCGGGGGCCGCCCGCATCTACAACATGAGCGACTACCTGGATTCGGAAGCCATGGCGACCGAGGCGCGCAAGGCGCACGGCGCGACCGCGGGCGATGTGATGACGAGCGTGCCGATCAGCGTGGGGGAGGGGGCTCCGGTGACCGAGATCGTCAAGCTGATGTGCGAGCACGACGTGCGCCGCGTTCTCGTGATGAGGAGTCGGGAGCTGGTGGGGATCGTGAGCAAAGCGGATCTTCTGAAGTGCATTGCCGGGAACCGGAGGTTGACCGCTCATGCGGGTTAGTGAAGTGATGACCACGGATGTCGTAGCTGTCGGTCCGTCGACACCGCTTGGGGAAGTCGTCCGGCTGCTCCTGGAGCGCCATATCACGGGTGTTCCCGTCGTGGACGATGAAGGCCGCGTGGCCGGCGTCGTCTCGGAGAGCGACCTCATCAACAGTGACCGCTTACGGGGGCGATCCATTCGAACGTATTGGCAGGACCCAGGCGGGTTCGCGCGGGCGCACTGGAAGACGGGGGCTTCCCGGGCCGGCGAAGTGATGACGCGGCCGGCGATCTGCGTCACGGAAGACCGGACTGTAGAGGGAGTCGCGACTTTGATGATCGAGCGGGGCATCAAGCGCGCGCCCGTCGTGCGCGACGAGCGGTTGGTGGGCATCGTGACCAGGGCCGATGTCATCCGCAGCATCCTCTCGGAACCGGGGTCGGCAGAGGCCGCCGCCCGCTGGTAGCGCACGCTCCTTGTTCCTTGACCCTCCCTGGGGGCTGGGCTAAGATAAGCCAAACATTTTCGGCCGGAAAGACCCTTCTACGTGCGATTCTGGAGCGATAATCCTTGCAGCAAGAAAGAGCCCAGCGGCCACCCCTTACGCGGAATCCGGTAGGGAGCGGCGGCTGGGCGTCGCGTTTCTGGAACTTGTAGTCCGCATCCATCGGTACATCTATCAGTAGAGCGGAGGCAGTGCATGGACGTTGAGATCGGCAGAGGCAAGTCCGGCCGCCGGGCCTGGGGGTTCGATGACATCGCGATAGTGCCGAGCCGCCGGACGCGTGACCCGGAGGACATCGACATCACCTGGGAGATCGGTGGGCATACCTTCGACTTGCCTGTGATGGCCTCGGCGATGGACGGCGTGGTGGACGTGCGCCTGGCCGTCGAGATGCACAAGCTGGGGGGGCTCGCCGTTCTGAACCTCGAGGGGCTGCAGACCCGCTATGCCGATCCGGGACCCGCCTTCGAAAGAATCGCCGCCTGCCCCAATGAGGAAGCGACGCGCTGTCTCCAGGAGATATACCAGGAGCCGATCAAGGACGAGCTGATCGGCCGGCGAATACGGGAGATGAAGGACGGCGGTATCGTAGCGGCCGCCTCGCTCACGCCCCAGCGCGTGGAGGAGTTCTACCGGACCGCCCTCGATGCGGGCCTCGATATGCTCATCGTCCAAGGGACGGTCGTCTCCGCTGAACACGTGAGCACGTCGCGCGAGCCGTTGGACCTGTACAAGTTCATCGCTGAAGTCGGTGTGCCTGTCATCGTGGGCGGTTGCGCGTCCTACTCGACGGCGTTGCACCTCATGCGTACGGGCGCGGTGGGCGTGCTCGTGGGCGTCGGGCCGGGGGCCGCGTGCACGACGCGCCGGGTCCTGGGCTTGGGGGTGCCGCAGGCCACCGCCATCTCCGACGCCGCCGCGGCACGCACGCGTCATCTTGACGAGACGGGCCAGCACTGCCAGGTGATCGCGGACGGCGGCCTGCGCACGGGCGGTGACGTCGCCAAAGCCATAGCCTGTGGCGCCGACGCCGTCATGATGGGTTCGCCGATCGCCGGCGCAAAGGAAGCGCCGGGACTCGGGCACCACTGGGGCATGGCCACCTTCCATCCGGAGCTGCCGCGCGGCACGCGTGTCTTCGCCGGGCAGAAGGCTTCCCTGAGGGAGATCCTGGTGGGCCCCGCCTATGAGAATGACGGTACTCTGAACCTGTTCGGAGCGCTCCGTATGTCCATGGCGACCTGCGGCTACGCCAATATCAAGGAGTTCCAGAAGGCGGAGTTGATGATTGCGCCCGCGCTGCAGACTGAAGGCAAGTCGCTGCAGAAGTCGCAGGGCGTCGGAATGACCTAGGAAGAACCCACCGAGGCGGCCGGGGAGCGGATGACGGAGAACGCTGACACGCAGAAGGTACTCGTAGTTGACTTCGGTGCCCAGTACGCGCAGTTGATTGCGCGCCGGGTGCGTGAGTGCAAGGTCTTCTCCGAGATCATCCCCTTCGACACCCCGATAGACGATATCGGCAGAATGAAGCCGACCGGCCTCATCCTCTCGGGCGGGCCGGCCAGCGTCTATGCCGACAAGGCGCCTGCCTGCGACAAGCGGCTCTTCGAGCTCGGCGTGCCGGTTCTCGGCATCTGCTACGGTATGCAGCTCATGGCCTTCAAGCTGGGTGGGCGCGTCGCGCGCACCGGCCGGCGGGAATACGGCAAGACAGAGCTCGAAGTCGACTCGCCCGGTGTGCTCTTCAAGGAGCTGCCGCTCAAGCAGACGGTCTGGATGAGCCATCAGGACTCGGTAGAGCATGCTCCCAAGGGCTTCGCGGCGACCGGCCATACCGATTTCAGCCGCGTCGCCTCCATGGAGGATACCCGCCGCGGTCTCTACGGGGTCCAGTTCCACCCTGAAGTCGTCCATACGCCGCAGGGCAGCGGGATACTCAAGAACTTCCTCTACGACGCGTGCGGTTGCGTGCCCGCGTGGACCATGGTCTCCAAGATCGAGCGGGCCATCCATGACGTGCAGCGCCAGGTGGGCGACAACAAGATCATCTGCGGGCTCTCCGGCGGCGTGGACTCGTCGGTGGCGGCCGTCCTCATC
>CAYWVN010000114.1:0-3584 GCA_964461725.1 uncultured Coriobacteriia bacterium
GCATCCCGCAGATCGAGGTCACCTTCGACATCGACGCCAACGGCATCGTGCACGTCACCGCCAAGGACAAGGCGACCGGCAAGGAGCAGGCCATCACCGTGACGGGCTCGACGGCCCTCGGCAAGGAAGATATCGAGAAGATGGTCGCCGAGGCGGAGTCGCACGCGGAGGAGGACCGCAAGAAGAAGGAAGAGGCGGAGATCCGCAACAACGCGGACAATCTCCACTATCAGATCGACAAGCAGCTCAAGGAAACCGGCGACAAGCTGCCGGCCGACGAGAAGACCAAGATAGAGGAGGCCCTGAAAGAGGTCGAGGAGGCCCTGAAGGGCGACGACACCGACCGCATCAAGACGGCCACCGACAACCTGGTCCAGGCCTCGCACAAGATGGCCGAGGTGCTCTACGCGCAGGCGCAGGGCGAGCAGCAGGCCCAGGCCGCGGGCGGCGGCGGCGCGGGTCCGGTGTCGGGCGCTGAAGGCGGCCCCGGTGGCGCCGGTGAGGAAGAGGTCGTCGACGCGGACTTCGAAGTGGTCGACGACGACGGCAACGAGAAGAAGTAGTCCCTCCGAGCGAGGTGGATTTGGTGGACAAGCATCCTAAGAGTGAGGAAGTGAAGACGGCGGCCGAGGTGGCTTGGGAGAAGGCCAAGGAGGCCGGCAAGAGCGGCCCGGCCGATGGGCCGGCCGGTCACAAGAAGCACGCGGCCAAGCACGCGGCGGAGCCGTCGAAGCCGCCCGACTACCTGGGGGACCTCCAGCGCCTTCAGGCCGAGTTCGAGAACTACAAGAAGAGGATGGTCCGGGAGCAGACCAACTTCCTCCAGATCGCCAACAAGGACCTGGTCGAGAAGCTGCTTCCGGTGATCGACGATCTGGACCGCGCCGTGGCGGTGAGTGAAGAGACCAAGGACTTCGACAAGCTTGCCGAGGGCGTGCGCCTCATCCGCTCGCGGCTGATGAAGGTGCTGGAGGCCCAGGGGCTCGAGGTGATCGAGCCGCACGGGACGGAGTTCGACCCCACGCACAGCGAGGCGGTCATGCAGGTGGAGAGCGACGAGCACGACGAGCACACGGTGTTGGAGGTGCTTCAAAGAGGCTACCGGCTCAGAGGGCGGCTGATCCGCCCGGCTATGGTCAAGGTATCGAGCAAGTCGGGGTAGTCGGGCGAGAGCGAGATCCGCGATGAACGGACGAGGATACAAGGACTACTACCAGACCCTGGGCGTGTCCAAGGACGCTACCCAGAAGGAGATAAAGGCGGCCTACCGCAAGTTGGCGCGCCGGCACCACCCTGACGCCAATCCAGGCAACAAGGCCGCCGAGGAGAAGTTCAAGGAGGTCTCGGAGGCCTACGAGGTCGTCGGCAACGCCAAGAAGCGCAAGGAATACGATGAGATAGGGCGCTTCTTCCAGGCCGGTGGACCGGGCGGGCCCGGCGGACCGGGCGGATACCGGGTCCACACGGGTGGCCCGGGCGGCGATTTTGGTCAGGCGTTCAGCGACTTCGGTCCCGGGATGGGCGACCTCTTCGATGTCTTCGGCGGCTTCGGCGGCGCCGGTGGAGGCGCGGCGCCCCATCAGCCACAGCGCGGCCGCGATCTCTACTACAGCATCAACCTGTTGTTCGCCGACGCCATCAAGGGAGTGACCACCCGTCTCTCGGTGACGCCACAGGCCGTCTGCACCGATTGCGGAGGCAGCGGCGCCAAGCCGGGGACCAGCCCGGTCATCTGTCAGACGTGCCAGGGGCGGGGCTCGGTGGCCCAGAACCAGGGGTTCTTCAGCCTCTCGCGGCCGTGCCCGCAGTGCTACGGGCAGGGGACGATCATCGAGCAGCCCTGCGCCAAGTGTGGCGGACGGGGGCGGGCGCCCGAGCACAAGAAGATCACGGTGAAGATTCCGCCGGGCGTGCGCGACGGGTCCAAGATCAAGCTCAAAGGCCGCGGCGAGCCGGGCGAGCACGGCGGGCCGGCCGGCGACCTCTACGTGGTAACCAAGGTGGCCGCGCACCCGTTCTTCAGGCAGGAGGGTAGCGACATCGTACTCGACGTGCCGGTGACCTTCGCCGAGCTGGCGCTGGGCGCCAAGATCACCGTGCCGACTATCGACGGCAAAGTGTCGCTGAAGGTTCCTGCGGGCACTCAGGACGGCAGGGTGTTCCGGGTGCGGGGCAAGGGCGCGCCGAAGCTCAGGGGCGTGGGGCGCGGCGATATGCTGGCCAGGCTCAAGCTGCAGGTGCCGTCGAAGCTAAGCGCCAAGGAGAAGGAGCTGATCGGCAAGCTGGGCGAAGCGGCCGGGGGAGACCCGCGCGAGAAGCTCATGCAGGGCGCCGGTCTGTAGCGGGAGGACTGAGGAGTGCCGGAGGACGACGACCGGAGTCGGTTCAGCGATGAGCCGGTCTACATGATAGGCGTGGCGGCCAAACTGGCGCACATGCATCCGCAGACACTGCGGCTCTATGAGCGATGCGAGCTGGTGGCGCCGGGCCGGAGCCTGGGGAACACGCGAATGTATTCGGACCGGGACATCGCACTTCTGAAGTTCATCCGCGACCTCACTCATGAGCAGGGGCTGAACCTGGCCGGCGTACGGACGGTGATCGAGATGCGGGGTAGGATAGACGCGCTGGAGGAGGCGCTGGAGGAGGGGCAGCGGGAGTTGGCCGAGGCCGAGCGCCGGATGAGAGAAGAGATCGAAGCGGTGCGACGCGAGCTTCGGCATGAAATAGTCCTTGTGCCGCGCGGGGCGCTGCAGAGAAGAAGCGGATAGAAGCACAAGTACGACGCACCTAGGGGGAGGTGTCGGCAGATGACCGACATGTTCGAGAAGTTCACAGAACGCGCCAGACAGGCGATGGAGATCGCCACCGGGGCGCTGCGGGAGCGCAACCAGACCCAACTGGGAACGGAGCACATCCTTCTGGGCCTTCTGGCCCACACCGAAGGGGTGGTGGTGAGCGTCTTCGAACTCCTGGGCGTCGACATAGACGAGGCCCGCACCAGGAGCGAGCAGATTGTCGGACTGGCCAAGCGGGAACGGCTGGTGACCGGTGTCGTGAGCCAGGTGTTCGTGACACCGCGGGCGCGGCGTGCCTTGGAGCTCGCTGGGGAGGCGGCCGAGCAGATGGGCGATGCCTACATCGGGAGCGAGCATCTTCTGCTGGGCGTGCTCCGTGAAGGCGAGGGCGCCGGCGCGATCCTGCTGAAGCAGCTGGGGCTGACCGACGAGCGAGTGGCGGCCGCCATCCAGCAGGCCCGCGGAGGCGCGGGAGCAGCCGAAGAGTCGGCCGGCGGTCAGGCGATGCTGAAGAAGTACAGTCGGGACCTCAGCGCACTGGCCCGCGAGGGAAAGCTGGATCCGGTGATCGGCCGGGAGCTGGAGATAAAGCGAGTCATCCAGATCCTGTCGCGCCGGACCAAGAACAACCCGGTCCTGATAGGGGAGCCGGGCGTCGGCAAGACGGCGGTGGTCGAGGGGCTGGCCTTGAAGATTGCCGACAACGACGTGCCCGAGATGCTCAAAGACAAACGCGTCGTGGCGCTTGACCTGGGCGGCATGGTAGCGGGGTCGAAGTTCCGAGGC
>CAYWVN010000115.1:0-3501 GCA_964461725.1 uncultured Coriobacteriia bacterium
CGCCACCGGATTGGTGGTGGCCGCATACTTGGGCTCCGCGGCACAGAGCAGGTTGGGCTTGATCAGCACCCGGTCACCCTTCTTGACGAACCGGTCCATGCCGCCCAGAGCCTCGACGGCCCGGCGGACGTTAGCCGCCGCATCGCCGCCGACCACCTCGACCAGATCGTACTCCTCGGCCTGCGTGGCGGCTGCCGCGGGCGATGCCGGCGGGGCGGCCGGCTTGACCGTCCGGACCTGGGCGGGACCACCGACCTCTCCCGCGTCCCGGAACGCGCGCACGCACCCCTCGAGCAGCGTGCCGCCCGTTACCAGCGCACCGGCGCCGACGAGATACTCGATGAACCTACGTCTGCTGATGTCCACTCTGCCCGCCCCCTGGTGTCCCACCCGGCGCGTGGCCGGGCCGGCCGGACCTTCCATATCTGCCTAACTGTAGCGCAACTTGAGGACCCGCGCGGAGTCGCGGACCTGCCGACGGAGCTCCACAGGCTCGATCACCTCAGCGTGCGGCGCCCAGGCCATGACTTGGTTGACCAGCCACCGCGCCCTCTCCGGCTCGAAACCAAGCGAGAGCACGCATCCGCCCCCGGAGACGTCGCTCACGCGAGCCCCCGGATACGCCTCTCTGATCCTCGGGGCCAGCTCGGCGTCTACCTTGATGCATGCCGTGCACGACTCCCCACCGGTCGTGTGCACCGCAGCCCCCATCCCAGCCGCGCGGGCGATGTCGGCGGGCAGGAAGCCGCTCCGGCCGAAAGCCTCCGCGTCGAAGTCCGGCTGGGGCTCAAACGTGACGCCGATTGGCTTCGCGGCGCCCACCCTGTCGAGGCGGAATACGCGCATCTCGCCCGCCTGATGACAGAAGGCAACGACATACCACAGGCCTAGTGCGCAGACCATGCGGTGCGGGTCAATGCGACGCCTGGAGGCGCGGCCGCGGCCGGCCGTGTAGTAGTCGATCTCGATCTGCCGGTGTTCCCGGACGGCCTCCCAAATCAGGCGCCGCAACTCTACCTCGGCTGAAGGGTCGAGCGAGACCTGCACGCGGCGCGCCAGTTCCTCGGCCTCTCCGCCCCGGACACCGAGCGCTTTCACTATCTTCCCTTCGACCGAAGCCAGGGAATCTCCCCTGGCGACATCAGCCACCGACCGAAGAAGACGAAGGGCCAGGAGAAGCCCGAACGCCTCGGGAACAGTGAACGTGACGGGCCGGGCCAGGTAGTCTGCCGAACGCAGGCGCACTACCTCCTCCCCGCCCACCTCCTCTATCTCGAACTCAATCATCACGTCGGGCGTGTACTCCGGAAGGCCACACATCATCAGGAGCTCCAGGTCGGCGATCAGCTCGGAGCGCGAGACGGCAAACTCCTCGGTCAGCCGGCTCACAGTGACACCGGGGTGGCTCAGAACAAACGGCACGAGCACCATCAATCGCTCCAGTCGGGCTGCAGCCACACTCATGCCACACCGCCTCGGCGATCAGCGTGCCGTGAGGCCACGTGCTGGAAGGTCCGCGCCAGGTCGGCCCGCCAGGCGGCCGGTTCCATGAGCTCGCACACCTCGCCCAGACCGCGCAGCCAGCTCAAGAAGTACGCCTTGTTGCGGACCTGGATCAACGCCTGCAGACGACCGTCGGCGACGCCCTTCACGGTCGCCTTGCCGGCCAACTGTTGCCGCATCGCCGCTGCGAAGTCCTTCGAGAAGACCACCCTCGCCTCGGAAGGGGCGTCCGACTCGCCCAGCTCCCAGATAGCTCGCGCGCGATAGGCCGTAGGGTCGAAATCCGCCGGAATCTCGTAGTCCGGCCCTTCCCCGCCACTCAGCGCCAACCGCACCTTCCCGGAGACCCGGTCCACTCTGAAGACGCGCGGCTCGTCGCGGGTGTGGCAATGGCCGACCAGATACCACGCACCCTGGTGATAGAAGACGCCGTACGGGTCGACGCGGCGCTTGGCGGCCCGTCCGCTGGAGGCCGACCGATACGAGAACGCCACGGTGCGGCGCGTGGCGAGGGCATCCAGAAGCGCGTCGAGCCTCGCTGCCGCGTCGGGTTTGTCCGGCGAGAGGGCCAGAGTCACCGGCAGATCGAAGGCCTCGCCGGGCAGTTCCTCCGGTTCCATCTCGAAGCGAAGCTTGCGGAAGGCGCTCGCCATCGCCTGACCATATGGGAAGTCTGCCTGCCGCCCGACCAACGACGCGGCCAGCGCCAGCGCAACGGATTCGTCAGCGGTGAAGTCGATTCTTGGGAGGAACAGCTTGGATCGGTCGATCCGGTAGCCCTTCTCATCGTCAGAGAGCCCGGAATCGACATACTCGAGGGGTATCCCCATGGCGCGCAGCTCTTCCTTGTCGCGCTCGAACATCCGCTTGAAGGCCGCGTCGCCGGCGCTGTCTTCGTAGCCGGCCACTCGCTCGCGCACCTTCTCGAGCGATACCGGTCGAGGCGAATCGAGGAGCCACGCCACTAAGTTGAACAGACGCTCGGTCTTAGAAGTCAATTCCCTCTCGTCGCGGCAGCCGATGCCGCGGTCAGGCCCGCCCACACCTCGGCGGCCTTCTCATACAGTTCCTTGAGTGTACCGGAGTTCTCTATCACGAACCCAGCCATCTCCAGCTGACGCGGTCCGCTGGTCTGGCACTTCATGCGCGCTTTGGCCTCGCGCTCGGTGAGGCCCTGCCGCACGAGCCGCTCCAGGCGCAGCTCATCCGGGGCCGTGACCACCACAATCATGTCAACGTCCTCGACCAGACCGGTCTCCAGGAGGAGTGGGGCATCCAGAATCACAACGTCGCCGCTGGCGAATCCCCGCTCTATCTCCTTCAGCCGATCTCGGATGACCTTGTTGATAGGTGGGTGGGTAATCCGGTTCAGGGCTTCCAGCTCGCCGGCGTCCTCGAAGACGACGCGCCCGAGGGCACGCCGGTCGAGAGTCCCGTCCTCGCGCAGGACATCCCGCCCGAAGCGACCGACGATCTCCCGCCAGACATCACTTTCAGGCTCCACGACCTCCCGGGCCACGTTGTCGGCATTGATGACGCGTGCGCCCCACGTGGCCAGCATCTTGGCCAGCGTACTCTTGCCGGAACCGATCAGTCCGGTAAGCCCAACGATCAAAAGCTCCGTCCCTCCTACGTCAATCTCCGGAAACAAGCTGCTCTGGTCGCCTCGGCAACCAGAGCACCTGGAATCTCAGTCAGACTGCTGGCAGTGACCCCGAAGCCTACTTCTGGCCCCGCTCCTTCTTCATCTGCTGAAGGATGTCCTCCAGCGATCCTGGCTTTGGGGGAGGACCGGCTTCTTCGGGCTCCTCGGCCTTTTCGGGTTCGGGCTCTGCATCTGCGGCAGGTTCCGCTTCCGGCTCGGGCTCAGGTTCCTCGGCCTTCTCGGGCTCGGGTTCGGGTTGCGGCTCAGGCTCCGGCTGCGGCTCCTCGACCTTTTCGGGTTCGGGTTCGGGCTCTGCATCTGCGGCAGGTTCCGCTTCCGGCTCGGGCTCAGGT
>CAYWVN010000116.1:0-3490 GCA_964461725.1 uncultured Coriobacteriia bacterium
CCCGGGCCGACAGGTTGAGGAGGTGGCCGGCCGGATGCTGGAGGAAGTCGGCTTGAGCGACAAGGCCGCCTTCTACCCGGCACATCTCTCCGGCGGACAGCAGCAACGCGTGGCCATCGCGCGCGCGCTCACCATGCAGCCCGACATCATGCTGTTCGACGAGGCGACCTCGGCCCTCGACCCGGAGCTCGTCAAGGAAGTCCTGGACTCGATGAAGCGACTGGCACTCGAGGGTATGACGATGATCGTGGTGACCCACGAGATGGGCTTCGCCAAGGAGGTCGGCACGCTCGCCGTCTTCATGGACGAGGGACGCATCGTCGAGGAGAACAAGCCGGCGGCTCTCTTCGACACGCCGCAACACGAGCGCACCAAGGCTTTCCTCTCCAAGGTGCTGTAGTGCCCCGGCCGTCCGGACCTGGGGCACGCCCCCACGAGGCAGGCGGCTCAGCGACGCGTAGCGATTCGGGCAGCCGGGTGTCGTTCCTGAAGAAGTACCACCCGGACCTCATGCTGGTCGGCGCCACACTCGTCTGGGGCGCCACCTTCGCCGTCGTGAAGTCGGCCGTGGCCCAGATGCCGCCGTTCACCTTCATGACTCTCCGGTTCGGGACAGCGGCCCTGGTCATGCTACCAATCATCATCTGGCGCCGGCGGCACCTGGACCGCGCAACGCTTATCGCCTCCGCCGTCCTGGGCGTCTGGCTCTACGCGATGTATGCCTTCCAGACCGTCGGCGTACTCTACACGACGGCCGGCAAGTCCGGCTTCATAACCGGGCTCTTCGTCGCCTTCGTCCCGGTGCTGAACTTCGCGCTCACGCGACGGCTACCGTCGCCATCCACGATAGTCGGCGTCACGATGGCGGTGATGGGCCTCGCCCTCCTGTCGCTCACCAGCCGGTTCATGCTGGGCCTCGGCGACGCCCTGACCGTGCTGGCGGCCTTCTTCGCCGCCGTGCACATCATCGCGCTGTCCCGCTACTCCCCACGCCACGACGTGGCGCTCCTGGTGGGGCTGCAGCTCGCCATCTCCGTCCCGCTCCATACGCTAGGCGCCGTCATCTGGGGGCGGCCGCTCGTGCCGCCGCCGAACGCCGGAGTCTGGGGCGCCATCATCGGCACCGCCTTGTTCGCCTCGGTGCTGGCCTTCTTCGCGCAGACTTACGCCCAGAAGACGGTCGGGCCGACGCGGACAGCCGTCATCCTGACCGCCGAGCCGGTGTTCGCGGGCGTCTTCGCCTACCTGCTCCTGGGGGAGATGTTCAACCTGCGGGGTTGGATCGGGGCGGCGCTCATCCTCTCAGCGATGTTCGTCGTGGAGATCTACCCGGCCCTCCGCCGCCACCAAGCCGGGGCCACGACCAGCCCGGTGGATGCAGACGCGCTCGTGGAATAGGGCACGACCGCCACAGAAGCCGAAGCGCCAAGCAGCAGCCCGGACCTCTAGGCGGCGATATCCGCAGGATCCACACGCCGAACTTCGGCCACGTCATCGAAATGCCTGTCGGCGCTGATGATCGCAGTCAGTCCGTGGCTTGCGGCGACGGCCGCATGTATCGCGTCCCTGGAGCTCAACCGCGGATAGGACCTGGACAGCTTCAATGAGAGGGCCGCGACCTCCACTCCAAGCGGTATCAGGGGCAGCAACAGGACGACCTGATGGCACAGGTCGATGCCCCTCGCACGCTCGCCCAATGCGGAGTACCGATACAGCATCTCCTGCACCACCTCGATGCTGGAGTATGCCTCGAGGTCCCCTTCGAAAATCCGCGACAGCACTGAGAGACACGGCTCCTTGTAGGGGTGCTCCCTCCCTGCCGCATACATGAGCACATTGGAGTCTACGTAGTACGTGTTCAAGCTAGGCTTCGTCCCTTGCGTACGATTCCGTGATCTCTCTCTCCATGTCCTCCCAATCGGAGACGGGCAGGTTCATGGACGCGATCCTCGCCAGCGCCAGTTTCTTGCGCTCTTCGGAGGGGCCAAGGTACTTCTCCCTCACCGCCATTCGCATCAGATCGCCTACCGAGGTCTGCCTGTCCCGAGCCACCTTCTTGAGCCTCCTGAGCTCGGCGGGCTCCAGCAATACCTGCACTCGCTTCGTCAGTGTCGCCATGACCGCAACCCTCCCTACATATGTGCATGTACATACACATCATAGCGGAGCGCGTACGGCTAGACAAGACCCCGCCCAGCCCTATGCCGAGACCCCCCTGCCCGCGCGAACAGCACCCGCACGAGGGAAGCGCTGCGCGTCGAGAAAGCGGGGCGCCTAGACCATCCAGCTCTTGGGGATGAAGAGCTCCTGGTAGGCGCGGATGGCGAAGCGGTCGGTCATACCGGCGACGTAGTCGGCCACGCGGACGGGCAGTTCCTCCGGCGAGTCCGGGGTGAACTCGGCCGGCAACTTCGCGGGGTGCTCCAAATAGTAGGAGAACAAGCCCTGGATGACCTTCTTGGCCTTGTCGTCCTCGCGCTTGGCGTCTGAGCTCAAGTAGACGCGCTCGAACAGGAAGTCCCTGAGTTCGTCCATCGCGGCGGCGAACTCCGGGCTCATCCCGATGTCGCCGCCCTCGCGGCTGGTCCGCACCATGTCGGCCACCATGTTGTTCACGCGCGTGCCGTGCCACTTGCCCAGCACCTCGATGGCGTGGCCCGGCAGCTCGTCCATCCTCAGGATATTGGCCCGCACGGCGTCGTCCACATCGTGGTTCACGTAGGCGATGCGGTCGCATACCTTGACGATCAGCCCCTCCAGCGTGGCCGGCTGCTCGCCCCCGGTGTGGTGGCCGATGCCGTCGCGCACCTCCCAGGTGAGGTTCAGGCCCTTCCCCTCGTACTCGATGTGCTCGACAACGCGTAGCGACTGCTCGTTGTGGTGGAACGCGGCCGGCAGGCCCGGATAGCGTCCGCTCTCCCGCAGCTCACAGTAGATCTCCGTCAGAGCGTCCTCACCGATATGTCCGAACGGCGTGTGGCCCAGGTCGTGTCCCAGGCTTATCGCCTCGGCAAGATCCTCGTTCAGGCGGAGCGCCCGGGCAACCGCGCGCGATATCTGCGAGACCTCCAGGGTGTGCGTGAGCCGGGTCCGGTAGTGGTCGCCTTCGGGTGCCAGGAACACCTGCGTCTTGTGCGACAGGCGACGGAAGGCTTTGCAGTGGATGATGCGATCGCGGTCGCGCTGGAAGCAGGTGCGGAGGTCGCACGGCGGGATGTCGCGCTCGCGGCCGCGCGACTTGGCGGCCAGCGCGGCCTCCGGCGCAAGATGCGCCGCTTCCTCAGCCTCCAGCATCTCGCGGACGCTCGTACCCGAAGTCGTGACGCCCCCCTCGCTCATCGGCGGACCTCGATCATCTACCGGCTGTCGGAACGGGCACCGGACTTCTCCTCCAGCACCGCCTGCGCCGCGGCCAAACGCGCCAGCGGCACGCGATACGGCGAGCAGCTGACGTAGTCCAGGCCGACCTTTTCGCAGAAGTCGATCGAGG
>CAYWVN010000117.1:0-3453 GCA_964461725.1 uncultured Coriobacteriia bacterium
AGGCACGCCGCACGGCGGCTTCGTCCTGGACCAGGAGGGTCTCAAACATGGGCTCCATGCAAACGGGGATCACGCGATGGGCACCCAGCGTGTAGGGCACCTGCCGGTCTCCGGGAGCCGCGCGGGCCTCGAGTTCCGCGATTCCAGACCTCCTGACATAGGCCCCCGGAAACCTGTCCGGCCTCCAATGTGGGCGGATGTATGCCTGTCAGGCTTCGGCGACCGAGAAGCGGAGGGTCAGGTGGGTCCCGGGGAAGATCGTCGCGGTCTTGTCGAGCTCCTTGCACAGGGCGGCGAGCACGCGGGTTCGGTGGAGTGAACTGAGCGGAGCGACACGGACGTGCAGTTCCTTGTCGGTGACCTGGATGTCGGCGGAGCTGGCGAGGATGTTCTGCGCCAGGGTCCTGCCCTCATCGTCGACGCGAGCGTAGTGGGGACGGATCAGGGAGAGCAGGTCGCTCTCGACCTGGTAGGCGACCATCTTGATGAGGTCTGTCAGGTGCTTTCGCTCGGGAGCCAGCTTGACGACCTCGGCGGCGTGGGCCTTTGCGACAGGGACCTTGAGCGGGAGGACGGTGCGCTTGGCGAGGAGCGCGTCGAGCTTGCTCTGCCGGTCCTTGATTTCCTTGCCCAGCGCTCCGTTGGCGATCTTGAAGCCTCGCATGGTCGGGCGTTGGCTCTCAGGGTTGGCCAGTGCGGCGCTGCCGTAGGTCTGCTGGAACTGGGCGAGTTCGGCGCGGGCCGCGCAGATCTCCTTGTCGAGCTTCTTGCGCTCAGGGTTTGGGACGAGCCGGTCGGGATCGTCGGCCACCGTCTGGTAGTCGGCGAGCGCGTCGAGCAAGAACTCCTGCCGCATGTACTTGAAATAGTTCTCCTGTTTCCATCGCCCGAACATTCGATAAGCGACCACGGCGGAGGGTAGATCCCAGCGGCTGGTCAGGATCGGGGTCTGGTGCCCGTCCTTGAGCCGGGTCACCTGGCGTAGCCGGAGCTTGCCGTCGAGCAGCTGGACCTCATCGTCGTGCAGCCAATACTCGACCTGGCGCCCCTCGATGCGCTGCCGGACCCGGAGGAAGCGCTTCTCGTCGATGGGGGTCATCTTTCCCTTGCGATAGGTGAGCAGGTGAAAGCCAGCCTGTCGTATTTGCAGGAAAAGCGCAGGGCTGTAGCCGCCGCGGTCGAAGGCCACCGTGGCCTGCCGCCGGCCCAGGAGCGGTTTGCAGCGGGCGAGCAGGTCGGGCAGGACCCGGACCAGACCGGCGTTGGCCTCGGCGGTGACGACGAACAAGGGCTCCCCTCGACGGTCGTTGATCCAGTAGTCGGTTGTGGCCGGCAGGGCGATGCGCATCCGGGTCACGTGCGTCTGGGGCAGGCGGCGCTTGCCGTGATAGACACGTACATGACCGTCTACATAGAGGAAACCGAGTGCGGCGCCACGGGTGGCAGCACGGATCTTGGCCAGCTCCTGCCCGAAGGCCTCGGAGCGCTCGAGCTTGGCCAGCCGGTCGAGCTTGCGGCGCAGCGTCTTGACCTCCGGCGCCCGGTCCAGGCCGATCAGCCGGCCGAGTTCGGACGGGACGTGCTCCTTGAGCGCTTCGGGTCGTCCGATGCGGAGCCAAGACATGAACAGGAGCGTCAGCAGGACGGATCGCAGGCCGTAGAACGCCGGGCCAATGGGGCCGTAGGTGCGACGCGCCGCAGCCAGCACGCCGGTCGCGGCCAGTACCGGCAGCGCGAGCAGGACGCCAGCGTGGCGCACCCGAACGGCGCTGGCGAACAGTGGGGCAGCATCGTCGATGATCCCGACGCGGGCGAGGAAGCGATCCAAGGTGCGGCAGGCCGGGTCGTGGTCCAGGGACAGGGCCACGGTCTCTTCGCCGCTGTCGGCAGCGAGATCCGCAGCCTCCGTGGGCACGAGCTCATCCGCTCGCGTCGCGGGGCCACTCGGGGCGGGTTGCTGCTCGAGCGTCGGGGGCAGAGGCAGAGCCTCGATTTTGGCCGCCGCCTGGATCGACGCCGCCGGTTCGTCGGCTCGGCCAGGCGCAGCGGATGTCGGAGCAGCCAGCCCAAGCGCCAGCTGCTGCACCTCGGGGGCAGACGACGGTGGCGTCCAGCCCATCTGGCGCAGCAGCTTTCGGACCGACTTCTCGCAGACGCCCAGCCGCCGGGCGATCCCGCGATTGCTGATGCCTTCCTCCTTCCATCGGCGCAGCTGCCGGACGGCGGAAGCCTGGACACGGGGGACACCGACGGCCCCGGGGCGTCGTCCCGGTCGGGCGCCCAGCGCGGAGAGGCCGCCGCGGGCGCACCGCTCCTCGTGGCGGCGCACGGTGCGGGTGGTGCAGCCGAAGGCCCTCGCCACTTCAACCTGCGTGGCCATGTCCGTCCGCACCAGCTGGACCATGGCCATCGCCTCGGCCGCCGCATCGCCCACGACGTAGGTCCATGTCGGGATGCCGTGCACGGTGACCAACCGCCGCCCGGCCTCGGTCAGCAGCCGGCAGTGGATGTTGATCACGATGGCCTGGCTGGTGCCCTCGGAGGCATCGGGTTCGGGAAGAGGGAGAGACTGCTGTGCTTGGGCCAACATCGCTCTGGTGTGCCCCGCTTCCGGCGCCAGGGAAAGCGGAAAGGTTACGGTCCGCACCGTCCGGCAAGCAGAGCCGCTCACCACACGGGACCGCGGGCATTCCATCGCGACGGGCTGGACCGCCGCCTGACCACGAGCAGCATGGAACCCGCCGCCCGGGCCGGCCTCGAGGCTGCGGACAGAGCGGACAGGTTACGGTCCGCACCCTCCGGCAAGCAGAGCCGCTCGCCATGCGGGAGAACGGGCAGTCCGCCGCGACCGGCCGGACCGCCGGAGGAGCTGGAGCAGCACGGAGCCTGCCGCCCGGGCCGACCTCGATGGCCGCCCAGCCGGATCGCGGGAAGGCCGGAAGGCACCGGCGCTTCCAGGCGAAAAAAACCGGACAGGTTATGGTCCGCACCCCTGATCACGGGAAGCGGCGTGGGAGGCGAACTTCAGGGGGCTATGTCAGGAGGTCTGGAGGCTGGGCTCCTCCAGCAGCTACACCTGGACGCTTGTCCCCGACCTGGCCCGGGACGGGGGCACCTACCGCTTCGGTGCCCGGCTGCGCGACGACCTGGGCAACGAGAGCAGCGTGGCCGAGCTGCAGGACGAGCAGGGACTGGCGCTGGAGCTGAGGGTGGACGGGACCCTGCCTGAGGTCGAGCCCGGATCCGTGACGCTGACGCGCTTGTCCTACATCGAGGGGGACACGGTGGACTTCACCTTCGACGTCCGCGAGGCCCACCCATCGGCCGACCCTCCCCTGGTGACGCTGGGCGGGCTCGCGGTGGGGAGCGTCTCTCTCGTGGAGCAGGTGGAGGACGACCTGCGGCGCTTCCGCTACCAGTACAGCATGAGCCGCGCGGACTTCGCCGGTCAGG
>CAYWVN010000118.1:0-3336 GCA_964461725.1 uncultured Coriobacteriia bacterium
TTGAAGAATGCCGCCCAGATCACCGCGACGACCGGCGACAGCACGCGAGTCGCGACGACGGTGGCGATCGAGTTGGCCGCGTCGTGCAGGCCGTTCAGGAAGTCGAAGTCCAGCGCGACGACGATCAGGAAGACCAGCAGGGAGAAGGAGATCGTCATGCGTGGTCGATGACGAGGCCCTGGATCTCGTTCGCGACATCCTCGAACCGGTCGCAGACTCGCTCCAGATGGCTGTAGATCTCCCGCCCGACGATGAACGCCATCGGATCGGTCTTGCTGTGCTGGGCGTAAAGCGCGCGCAGGCCGGCATCGTGCATGTCGTCGGCCTGCCCCTCGATCCGCACCAGCCGCTCGGTCAGCGCGTGGAGCTTTGGCGCGTTGGGGGCGAGATTGCGGAGCAGCGGGATCGCTTCGGCGGTCACCCGCGCGGCTTCGACGATCGCCTCGCTCATCGCCACCAAGAAGGGCGAGGAAACCGACGAGAACTAGCCGAGGCGACCCCTGGTAGAGACGCAGCGCCTCCGGAATCAGCGCGACGAGCGCCGTGGACATGAGTACGCCGGCCGCAAAGCTCACGAAGGAGACGGTGTTGCGGCGCGCGAAGTCCTCGTTCCACAGCACGAGATAGGTGCCGGCGACAGTGGCCGCGCCGGCCAGCCCACCATAGAGGGCGATCGTCAGGAACTCCTGCATCCGCGAACCTCCGCCGGTCCGGTCCTGGCCTGTCATGAGCGCGCCTGTGCGCCCCGAGAAGGCTACACTTCCAGGATAATACCCCTAGAGCGGGCCGGGAAACCAGACCGGCGACAGCCCGCGGCGCGACGCCACTCCGTGCCGAGCGGGAAGAGCCCTAGCCCCACTTCCCCTTGCCGATGTGTATCTTGATCTCGGTGCGGCTGCGCCGGCCGATCTCCGACGCCGCCTCCCGAGCGGCCGTGAAGATGGCCAGGCAGCCGGGGTCCAGATTGTCGTCGATGCCCTCCCGGGCCGTGTCGGCTACCTTGCCCATCATAATGATCAGCCGGGCGTGCAGATCGTTCGATCGGCGGGACCGCGTGATGAGCTGGGCCTCGTCATCGGGTATCCGGGCATACTGGTCCTTCGGGAAACCGCAGTTGGGGCACTTGTCCGGCGGCGCGTCACCATCCCAGACGTACCCGCAGTTGCCACATCGCCACAGCATTTGCGTCACTCCTTTCGCAATCGTCCTATCAGAGCTTTCGACTTGAGCCCGCAGGTTCCTTCCCGCGTCGGCGAGAACGGTTCGCGGCGCCGGCAGAAGTGATTCGCAGCACCGGCAGGAATCTCGCTGGAGACCGCCGAACACTCTGGATGAGGAACGCTACGAATACCAGCCCCACGCTGGAAGCCAGACATAGCGGGCCAACGCTACCAGTATGATGAAGCGGACACGCGGGAGATAGCGGATGGCACAGGACTCACCCAGGTTCGGCTGGAAGATCGGCGGGCCGGCGGGCCTGGGAATCAAGGCTTCCGGAGAGATGTTCTCGCGCACGTGCGCCCGGAGCGGCTACCATGTCTTCGACTACATCGCCTATCCGTCGCTCATCAAGGGCGGCCACAACGTCTTTGTCGCGCACGTCGGGGCGAGACCGGTGCTCTCTCAGGAACACCGCCTGGATGTCTTGGTGGCGCTCAATCGCGAGACCATCGAGATCCATCAGGGTGAGCTCGTCGCCGGCGGAAGCATCATCCACGACCCGGCGGTGACCAAGTTCGGCGATGGCGACCTCAAACGCTCCGACGTCACCCTCTGCCCGGTACCGATGGTGGAGCTGGCCAAATCGGTCGGCGGGCAGAAGTTGATGGCCAACACGGTGGCCCTCGGAGCGAGCCTCGGCATGATGGGCGGCTCGCTCGAGGCGCTCCAGGGCGTGCTGGCGGACCAGTTCGGGCACAAAGGCGCCCAGGTGGTCGAAGTGAACCAGGCCGCCGCCAAGGCCGGCTTCGACCACGCCTGCGCGAATTGCTCTCCGCTGCCCGTGAAGCTCTCGGCCATCCAGGGCGCGCCCCGCCGCATGGTGGTCGACGGCGCCGCGGCAATCGGCGCAGGTGCGGTGGCGGCCGGCTGCACCTTCTACGCCGCCTATCCGATGACCCCGGCATCACTGCTCCTCCACTTCATGGCCCAGCGCGAGCACGACTACAACGTGGTCGTCAAACACACCGAGGACGAGATCGCCGCGATGAACATGACGATCGGCGCGGCCAACGCAGGCGCCCGCGCCATGTGCGCGACGAGCGGCGGCGGCTTCTCGCTGATGGTCGAGGGCCTGGGGCTGGCCGGCGTGTCGGAGTCCCCGATCGTGGTCGGCGTCTTCCAGCGGCCCGGTCCGGCGACCGGCATGCCCACCTGGACGGAACAGAGCGACCTGCGCTTCTGTATGCACGCCGCGCAGGGCGAGTTCCCCCGCGTCATCCTCGCCCCGGGCGACAAAGAGGAGTGCTTCACTCTGACCGCGCTGGCGTTCAACCTGGCCGAACACCTGCAGACGCCCATCATCATCCTGGGCGACATGTATCTCATGGAGAGCCACGCCACCGTCGACGCCTTCGACACCGCGCGGGTGACGGTGGACCGGGGCCGCATCGCCGGTGCCGATGAGACGGCCGGCGGAGACTACCGGCGCTATCGCCTGACCGATGACGGAATCTCGCCGCGCGCGCTTCCCGGCACGCCGGGTGCGTTCTTCATCGCCAACAGCTACGAGCACGACGAGTACGGCTGGGCCACCGAAGATGCGGCCATGCGCCGCGCTCAGGTGGAGAAGCGGATGCGGAAGATGGTGACGGCGGTAGGCTGGGCGCCGGAGCCCCGCTTCTACGGACCGGCCGACGCGGAGATCACCATCATCGGCTGGGGGTCCACCAAGGGGCCGATCCTCGAAGCGATGGACCGTCTCGCCGACGAGGGCGTCAAGGTCGCGTATCTACAGGTAGTGACGCTGATGCCCTTCCCGTCGCTCAGCGTGCTGCGCCTGCTGGCCACCGCCCAGCGGCTGCTCGTCGTGGAGCACAACTACACCGGCCAGCTCTCCGGGCTCCTTCGCGAGCACTGCTTCATCGAGCCGACCGCGGAGCTCCACAAGTACGATGGCCGGCCGTTCTACCCGGAGGAGATCGCGGACCGCGTGAAGCAGGTGCTGGAGGCCACGCGCGAAGGACCGCCTGGCGGAGAAGGCGGCCCCACGCCGCCGGGAGGCCAAACAGCGCCGGGAGGTGGTCCGCATGCCTGAGAACGCGCCCCCCGTCGACCTGAAGTCCTTCATCACCGACGTCAAGCCGACGTGGTGCCCCGGTTGCGGCAACCACGGCA
>CAYWVN010000119.1:0-3252 GCA_964461725.1 uncultured Coriobacteriia bacterium
CCACGGCTGGCCCGGGCGTTCCCGCCGCCAGCGAGGGCACCGTCGGCATCGGCAAGGACGTATGTTTCCAGGACATCCGCGGTGAGGGTTACGACGTCGTCATCATCGCGGCCGGTCTGCAGGCTTCGCGGGGACTCCCGATTCCGGGCGCCGAGCTGGCGGGCGTGCTGCTGGCGCTGCCGTTCCTGGCCGACATCAACCAGGGCAAGAAGGTCAAGCTGGGCAAGCGCGTCATCGTGATCGGCGGCGGAAATGTGGCCGTCGACGTGGCCCGCTGCGCGCTGAGAGCGGGCGCCAAGGAAGTCCATATGTCTATGCTGGAGGCGCCGCACGAGGTGCCGGCCTTCCCGTGGGAGATCGAGGAGGCCAAGGAAGAGGGTATCATCATCCATTGTTCGCGCGGACCTGTGGAGATAACCGGCAAGCGCAAGGTGACGGGGCTTGTCGTCAACGAGTGTACGCACGTCTTCGATGACCAGGGGCGGTTTGCGCCCTGCTTCAACCCCGAGAACACCTGGACGATCAAGGGCGACAACGTCATCTTCTCCATCGGCCAGGGTTCTGAGCTCGGCTGGCTCGCCGATTCGGGGCTGGAGATCGACCAGCGGGGCAACCTGGTGGCGGACCGGGCGACGTGTTCGACCAGCACGCCCGGTGTCTTCGCCTGCGGCGAGGTCATCACGGGGCCGGGCTCGGCCATCGCCTCGATAGCCAGCGGCCACCAGTGCGCCATCACGGTGGACCGGTTCCTCAAGGGCGAGGACATCCAGGAAGCCCGGACCTTCCCGCCGCCCTCGGGCGGTTACGCCAGCTACACGCCGTGGCCGGACGAGGTCGTCGAGGAGGACCGGCACCGGCGCGAGAAGCCGCTCATGCCGGTCGAGAAGCGGAAGAAGATCTTCGATCAGATTGAATTCACCCTGGAGGAGGACGAGGCGCTGGCCGAGGCCGGCCGGTGCCTGCGCTGCCTCTCGGAGATCTGTGTCGGCTGCCGTATGTGCATGCGTGCGTGCCCCGACTACTGCATCGACGTCGTGCGTACCGAGGCCGGCACGGACCGACGCATCAGGGGATGGGAACTGGACATCGGGCTATGCGCCTTCTGCGGCCTTTGCACGGAGGCGTGTCCGACAAAGACGCTCATCATGAGCCAGGAGTTCGAGTTGGCGTCGGCCGAGAAGGATGACATGACCTGGGACAAGTACCGGATGCTCCGACGCGACGAGGCGGGAGTCCAGGATGAGTAGCCAGGCACTACTGCCGGCCGTCGCGTACTTCGTCCTGGCATTCACAGCTATCATGACGGCGCTGGTCGTGGTGACCGGGCGCAACCTGATGCACAACGCGCTGGCGTTGGGCCTCATGCTGCTCTCGGTGGCCGGGCTCTACGTTCTGGCCGGCGCCGACTTCCTAGGCATCGCCCAGGTCTTCATCTATGTGGGCGGCATCACCGTGCTCATCCTGTTCGGCGTGATGTTGACGACCCGCATCACCGACACACACATGCGCCAGACCAGCGAGCACGCCTTCCTGTCGCTCTTGCTGGCGGGCGGGTTGTTCTTCACGCTATGGCAGCTCCTCAAAGGGGCCGGTCTCAAGGTGACCACGGTCACGTCTACCGCGTCCTCCGCGGCCACGCTGGGACGGTTGCTCACCGGCACGTACATGCTGCCGTTCGAGGTGGTCGGCGTGATCCTCCTGGCTGCGGTCGTGGGGGCGCTGGCCATCGCCCGCGAAGACAGAGGGGAGGGCTAGTATGCTGATGGCGTTCCTCAAGGCCGTCATCATCGGCGATCCCTACCTGAGATACCTAGCCTTGGGCGCCGGGCTCTTCTGCATCGGTCTCTACGGGACCCTTACCCGGCGCAACGCCATCGGGATTCTGATGTCCATCGAGATCATGTTCAACGGTGTGAATCTGAACTTGGTGGCCGTGAGCAGCTTCCTCACGCCGGCCGCGCTGACGGGCCAAGTCTTCGCGATACTGGTGATGGCGCTGGCGGCCGCCGAGGTGTCGATCGGGCTGGCGCTGGTGTATGCAGTCTATCGGAACATGGCCACGAGCAACATCGACCAGATGAACCTGATGAAATGGTGACGCCATGAGTTCTGCCTCCTATCTCGGATATGTGTGGCTCATCCCGGGGTTGCCGCTCGCCTCGTTCATCGTGCTGCTCGTCTTCGGTAAGCGTCTGAAGAGCGCCGCGGCCTACGTTTCGATTGCGGCGATGGCCGGCTCATGGCTGGCGTCACTCCTGGTGATAATGGCCGTGCGCGGGGGCCTGCAGGTGCACGCCGTGCTCCCGTGGATCGCCGTCAAGGGGATGGGCGTTCGTCTGGGCATCGCCGTCGACCCACTAGCTGCCGTGATGCTCGTTGTGGTGACCAGCGTGTCGCTGGCCGTCCAGTTCTACTCGACCGAGTACATGGCGGGTGACAAGCGCTTCGGCTGGTACTACGCGGCCCTGTCGCTCTTCACTTTCTCGATGCTCGTGTTGGTGTTGGCCGACAACTACCTGCAGCTCTATCTGGCCTGGGAGCTGGTGGGTTTGTGCTCGTACTTCCTCATCGGCTTCTGGTTCGAGAAGAAGGCGGCTTCCGATGCCGGCAAGAAGGCCTTCATCACGACGAAGATAGGAGACGTCGGTTTCTTCCTGGGGATGGTGGCGCTCTTCGGGGCCACCGGCACGTTCGCCTTCGCCGACATCTTCGCCAAGGCTCAGGCGCACCAGATCGCGCCCGGGATCATCACTCTGGCGGCGGTGCTGCTCTTCTGCGGCGCTGTGGGCAAGAGCGCCCAGTTCCCGCTGCACGTCTGGCTGCCGGACGCGATGGAGGGCCCGACGCCGGTCTCGGCGCTCATCCACGCGGCCACCATGGTCGCGGCCGGCGTCTACCTGGTGGCCCGTAGCTTCCCGCTGTTCGAGCCGTCGCCCCAGGCGATGTTGGTGGTGGCGGTCGTTGGCGCGGTCCCGGGCAGCTTCGCTTCGCCGCCGAGCTTGAAGGTCAGCATGCGGCGCGGCTGAGCGTTGTAGCGCCAGCCGGTCGGCATGCCGCTGGCATAGGGGTTGGGCCCGGCCCAGCCGACCAGCAGCGAGACATATTGCGTGCCTTTCCACGAATAGGAGATCGGCGGCGAGATGATCCCGAGCCCGGCGTTGAACTTCCACACCACCTTGCCGGTATCCTGGTTCAGCGCCACCAGCTGCGGGTCCTCCTGCAGCATCAGCATGGTGGCGACTCGCCGCTCCT
>CAYWVN010000120.1:0-3109 GCA_964461725.1 uncultured Coriobacteriia bacterium
GAGTCCGAGCGGTTTCCAGAGACGGAAGCGATTCCAGTAGCTGCTCCGGTTGAGCGCGATACTGATGAGTTGGTTCGCAGGGTTGACGAGGTACAGAAGCACTGGCTCTCCAGACGCGCGCGACGCTTCGGCATCAACATGACGGCCCGCGCCCTCGCGGGGCTGGGGCCGGTCGGCGTGACGGCCAATGCCGATCCGCGAAGGATCGGTATCCTGACCCTAGTCGACCTGAGCATATCACCGGGACCCCGCCCCGTCTGTCCGTTGGAATGAGAAGAAGGTAGAATCGCCGATGCCGTGCCCAAAGGCGTCGCTCGCCAAAGGAGCTGCAGGGAGTGTACCCCCGCAGCCTGTCATTTCTTCGCGGAGCAGTGAACTTCGCGCTCCGCACGTCTCCCCTGCAGCCGGTCATGCGCGGAATGGCGGGCGACCAGTTGGCCGTCCTCGCCTATCACCGCGTTTCGGACCCGGCCGCATTCGAAGCCCAGCTCGGATATCTCGTGCGCCACGCCCATCCGGTCTCCCTCGAAGCGGTGCGCGTGGCCGCCAAGACCCGTACAGCCCTACCTCGCCGCTCGGTGCTGCTCACTTTTGACGATGGCGACATCAGCGTTTTGGACGACGCTCTGCCCCTATTGCGCGAACGGGGCGTCCCGGCGGTGGCATTCGTCTGCCCCGGCGTCGTCGACACGAGCGAACCGCTATGGTTTGATGAGCTCACAGGACTGCTGGAAGCAGGTGCGAAGCTTCCGGCTTGGGCCGGCAGGAACGGCGACCAGGCGGAGGCGACCGCCGCCGCACTTGCGCCGGCGCAGCAGAGGGCGTTGTTCGAACTACTGAGAGCGTCTTTGCCGGATGGAGCTTTCCGGGTCAGTCGGCGCCAATTGACAGCGGCGGATCTCCTGCGGCTCGAACATGACGGGGTCGCTGTCGGCAACCATTCGCTGAACCATCCGCTGCTCACCGCCTGCGACGCGGCGACTATCGAAACCGAGATCGGGGAAGCTCATCAGAGGCTGGCCGCGATCCTTGGCCACGAGCCGATCGCCTTTGCGTATCCAGCGGGCGATGTTGACACCAGGGTCCTCGATCGTGTGACGGCGACCGGCTACGAGTTGGCCTTCGACTACGACCACCGCCTTAGTTCGTGGCCGGCGCCGAGTCCGCTGCAGATCTCCCGTCTTCGCGGCGACTCGGCGGACAGCGTCGATAGGCTCGCCGTGGCGCTGAGCGGTCTCCATTCCGTGGTCTGGCGCGCCGCGGAGCGGGCCGTTCGCCGAGCCCCCGGTCCTGCTCCCACACTTACCGCGATCGACCTCGCAGTTCCTGAGTGAACCGGGTGGAAAGAGCGGTCTCGTCGGTCGAGTATCGGCCCTATACGAGGAAAGACGAGGAGCAGATCGTCGATCTCTTGGCTCTTGCCATGTACGGCCGGGAATTCCCTGATCTTCGCGGATACTGGCGCTGGAAGCATGTTGACTGCCCGTTCGGTGAGTCCTTCGGCTTGGTCGCTGTCGATCAGGGGAGGATCGTGGGGCTTCGCGTGTTCATGAGATGGGACTTGCGGGCAGGCGACCGCGTGTACCGCGCAGGGCGCGCAGTGGACACGGCCACGCACCCGGACTGGCGGAGACGTGGATTCTTCGAAGACATGACCAGGATCCTTGTCGACGGGCTCGTCCGCGATGGATTCGACCTCACCTTCAACACTCCTAACCAGCTGAGCCTTCCGGGTTACCTCAAGATGGGATGGGCCGAGGCAGGACGTCTCCCCCTGCGAGTCAAGATGCGCAGGCCCTGGAGGCTAACAGGCGTGGCCCTTCACCGATCGGCGCCGACCGCTTCCACGGAGTTCGGCGGCGAGGTCGACAACCGCGATGTGCTGCGGCTTCTTCGCAACCCGGCAGTAGTGGGCCTCGTGGAGAAAGTGGCTGCTGCCGAGGCGGCCGCCGATCGCGGACCCTCCGGCGCAGCCGGCGGCCTCCATACGGTCATCAGCCCCGCCTACCTCGAGTGGCATTATGGCCTCAATCGGTGGTACGGGTACGACGCGGCGTTCGAGTCCCGGGGCGACAGCGCTGCCCTCGTCATCGGGAGGCCGCGGAAACGAGGCGGTCTGGTCGAGCTTCTCGTCAGCGAGGTGGTGACCCTTCCCGATGACCGGAGCCGGCGGCTGGCCGTCCGGGCGGCCGGGCGATTGGCGCGCCAGACTTCTGCGGACTATTCTGCCGTTTCAGCCCTGACGGAGCCCCTCGGCCCGAGGCACGGCTATCTGCCGGTCGGGCCACGCGGTACGAATGTCACAGTGTGCGCGCTGCGACCCGATCTGGCCGTCGACCCCGCCGACTATTCGTACTGGACGGCCAGCATGGGAGACCTCGAGCTGTTCTAGTCCGCCACCTTGCGGCCATAGGCGCCGCTCCCCTCCTGCAGATCCATCAGATGTCGGAAAGATGCCGGGCTCATCACGGTGTGGCCGTTCGCCTCGATCAGGGCATGGACCCTCCGCAGCAGGCTCACGTTCGTGGCCAACTCGGTCCTACCGGCGTCGTACCAGATGTTGTCCTCGAGCCCCACGCGGACCCCGCCGCCGGTGGCGATGGCGAGAGAGTTCATCATCAGTTGTGCGTCACCCACGCCGGCCAGGCTCCAGTATGAGTCAGGCGGCAGGTCTCTGATCATCACTCCGACGTGCAACAGGTCGGCTTGGGCGCAGGCGATGTTCCCCAGGATCAAGTTGAAATAGTGCGGGGGCCTGAGCGCACCTCGGGAGATGAGGTACTTGGCATAGTTGATCATCCCTGCGTCGAACGCCTCCAACTCAGGGACGATGCCTCGGGAGACCATATCTTCTGCGAGCCTCCGGATCATATCGGGAGCGTTGACGCTGGTCACCTTGTTGAAGTTGACCGAACTGAGGGTGAGGCTGCCCATGTCCGGCTTCAGGTCGCCGTCCAGCTGCAGGCAAGCAGCCCGCTGCCCGAAGCGCTGAAAAGTGCGTCCGCTCGTGGACACGGCGATGACCAAGTCCTTTGCGTGAGCCCTGATACCGGCGATCACCCGGGCGTAGAGGTCGGCCGCGTAGGCGGGCTTGCCGGTGTCCTCCTCG
>CAYWVN010000121.1:0-1711 GCA_964461725.1 uncultured Coriobacteriia bacterium
CGGACGGCGCCATCGAGCAGGTCGAGCTGGACGGCGAGGTGCGGCTCAAGACGATCGGCGACAAGCGTCCGGCCGGTCTGTGCGGCAGCGGTGTGATCGATACCGTGGCCGAACTCGTCAGGGTCCGCGCGATAGAGGGATCGGGGCGTCTGGCGGCCGGAAACCGGGCGGATGAGTTGTGGGCGGATCGTCTGCAGAGAGACAACGGAGTGAGCCGCTTCGTTCTCAGCCCTGGCCTGGGCGGACGGCGAGAGATCGCGATCACGCAGAGGGATATTCGGCAGGTGCAGCTGGCCAAGGGGGCCGTCCTGGCCGGGTTGCTGGCGCTGGCGGGCCATTTGGGTCTCAGCCTGGCCGATATCGACCGCGTCTACATCGCGGGCGCCTTCGGTTACCATGTGCGACCGGAGAGCCTGTCCCGCCTCGGGCTGCTGCCCGACGTGCTGGTAGCCAGAACGATTTTCCTGGGCAACTCCTCAAAGGCCGGCGCGGTGCTGTGCCTGCTGTCGCGCCGGAAGCGACAAGAGGCTACCGAGCTGGCTGGCCGGGTGCGCTACGTCGAGCTGTCCTGCCACCCGGGCTTCGACCGGCTGTTTGCCGACTGCCTGTCGTTCTCCGATGGCCGGTCGATGCCTGACCGGCCCGGATCCACGAGGGGCTGAGCGGTGGCGAAGACGACGCCCCAGAAGCCTGCGCAGACGCTCCGCGAGAAGCTCGGCATCGGAATCGACACGGGCGGTACGTTCACCGACAGCGCCGTCGTCGACTTGGAGAGCGGCCGCGTCCTCTCCAAGTCCAAGGCTCCCACATCCAGGCACGACCTGAAGATCGGAATCGAAGCGTCGTTGAACGGCCTGGACGAGGCTTTCTTCCCGCGGGCGAGGCTGGTGTCGCTGTCTACGACGCTGGCCACCAACAGTATCGTAGAGGGCAAGGGCTCGCGGGTCGGGCTCATCCTCCTGGTCCCCAACCCGGCCACTTTTTCGGTTCCGGCCGACCTGCCTGCCGACTGTGTGGCGGTGGTGGCCGGGGCCCACGACAACCTTGGCGAACCTACTAGGCAACTGAACGCGGACGCCGCCGCGAAGGCCGTGCGCCAGATGGCCGGGTGGGTCGATTCTTTCGCAGTCTCCGGCTACTTCAGCATCTACAACGCGGAGCATGAGCTGGCGGTCAAGGACGTGATCAGCTCGACCGGCGGCCCGCCGGTGGTCTGCGGTCACCAGCTCTCCGGCCGGGTCGGTCTGATCGAGCGGGCATCTACGGCCGCCCTGAACGCCCGGCTGCTGCCGCTCATCCATGAACTGCTGGTGGCCGTCAAGGACATCCTGGCCAAGAAGTCCATCCGAGCGCCTCTGATGGTGGTGTCCGGGGACGGTTCGCTCATGGCCGAGGAGGTCGCCCGCTGGCGTCCGGTGGAAACGGTGCTCTCGGGGCCGGCCGCGAGCATCGTGGGGGCGTGCCGCCTGACCGGGCTAGACAACGCGCTGGTCGTGGACATGGGCGGCACGACCACGGACATCGCCGTGGTCAAAGGCGGCCTGGCCTCGATCAATCCGGAAGGCGCCTGCGTCGGCGGCTGGCAGACCCGCGTGCAGGCAGCCGACATCTGGACGGTCGGCCTGGGCGGCGACAGCAAAATCGTGTTCGGCGAATCCGGCGAGGTCACGATCGGGCCGCGACGCGCCGTTCCGCTGTGTGCGGCGGCCGC
>CAYWVN010000121.1:1811-3031 GCA_964461725.1 uncultured Coriobacteriia bacterium
CTTTGGGACGGCTCGGCTTCGGAGGTCGCAGTCGATCTCCTTGCCAAGCAGGCCGGACTCGGCCGCAATGAGCTGCTGGATCTCCTGCTGGAGGAGGTCGGCCACCGACTCAAGCTGAATCTGGTGACCAAGGCCCTGCTGGACGATGAGGCCGCATCAGGGTCGTGGTCGGCCTCGCATCAGGAGTTCTTGAGTTACCTGCTGCGGATGAACGGCCAGACCGGCGTCTCCGCTGAGCTTTCCGTCAAGTGCCCGGTGGTAGCCGTCGGCGCACCGGCCGGAGCCTACTTGCCGGGGGTGGCCACCGAACTGAACGCTTCCCTGGTCATACCCGAGCACGCCGAAGTGGCCAACGCCGTCGGCGCCGTCACCGGCCGGGTCATCGAGAGGGCGGAGGCCTTGATCCGTCCGGAGCGCCCGTTCGGCTTCGCGGTCATAACCTCGGAGCACCGTTGCGATGCCGATACGCTGGACGAAGCAGTGGCGGTGGCCGAGGACTGCGTGCGCGCCAGAGCCGAGGGCCGGGCCGCGGAAAGCGGCGCCACCGACATCGAGGTGACAATCGAGCGCGATGAGCAGCTGGCGCCACTTTCCCGCGGCTGGGGCGACGCCGTCCTGGTCGAGATCAAGCTGACGGCCACGGCCGTCGGCAGGCCCGGCTCGGAGGACTGACCCGTGAGGATCGGCGTTGTCGCCTGCGATATGATGAAACGCGAGCTCGAGCCGGTTCTCGAGAAGTTCCCCGAGGTCGTCGAGGTCAAGTTCCTGGAGGCGGCGCTCCATGTCTACCCGGACAGGATGAAGGAGACCGTCAAGGCTGAGGTGGAGGGGCTCAAGGACCGGGTCGACGTCGTCTTCTTGGGCTTCGGCTACTGCCAGTCGCTTCAAGGCATCGAGGCCGAGCTCGACATCCCCGCCGTGATGCCGCAGATCGACGACTGCATCGGCATCCTGATGACGCCCGAGCGCTACAAACAGGAGGTCCGGAAAGAGGTCGGGACCTGGTTCATGACCCCGGGCTGGGCCGAGGTGGGCGCGGACATGGTCATCAAGGAGCTCCACCTCGACCGGGCTGTCCGCTACGGCCGGGACCCTCTCGAGATGGCCAAGCGGCTGTTCACGCACTACCGGAGGGGCTTGTTTGTCGACACCGGCGTCGGTGACCGCGAGTACTTCCTGGGCAAGGCCAGGGGGTTCTGCCGCGATTTCAACCTCACGCT
>CAYWVN010000122.1:0-2860 GCA_964461725.1 uncultured Coriobacteriia bacterium
AGGCCGGTGCGACCACCGTTTCGGATGTGAGGTTCGAGGCGACCGAGCGAAACCCCGCTCGCCGGGAGGCGTTGGAGGAAGCGATGGCCGACGCCAAGGCGCGCGCCGACGTACTGGCCAGGGCGGCCGGCGTGAGAGTGTCGCGGGTAGTGTCGATCAAGGAGACCCAGTTCCGGTTTGCCGATGAGGAATGGGGCGTCGCCGGGTACCGGATGCACCGCAGAGACGCGGCTGCCTCGATGGCGGCGCCGATCGCCACGCCGCGGGCCGAGTTCACGGCACGCGTGAGCGTCGTCTACGGTTTCTAGGACTCACGCTACCCCTGGGGATTGACGGCCTCATCGCCGTCATTGAAGCCGATCGACACGTGGGTGCCGTCGCAGAAAGACTTGTTCTTCGACCCGCCGCACCGGCACAAGGTCACGCGATTGCGGACTTCGTACCCTGTGCCGTCAGCCCCTTCAACGGGGACGCTGCCCTTCAGCCAGATGGGACCGCTCACCCTCTTCGTCGGGTCCTGGATAAGCGAGGCGGACGGCTCCAGGTCCGGTTCTATCGGCTGACCGGTCTCTTTGTCCCAAGCCATCAATCTGCCGGAAGGACAGCCGCACGCTCCTTTGATGGCGGCCTCGCGGGCCGCCGGATCGTCGGACTCCTCGGTGCATCGCCGGACGCCATTGCGTTTGCGGCAGAACGAGGCCGAGGCACACAGTGCACCGGCGTCGGTCAGCGTGAGTCCGGGCCCTTCCACCTCATCGGCCTGCTCGACGTAGGAGTCGCGCCGGGCTGTCTCGGTGCCGTCGAAGCCGACCGCGACGTGCGTTCCGTCGCAAAACGGCTTGTTGCTGGACTGCCCGCAGCGGCAGAGAGCGTAGTTCTCCTGGTCCGGGTATTGCGTGCCATCGTCATAGCCGCCGGAAGCACTATGTCGCCGCGAGAGGTCTGCTGTCTCGAGCTGGGTTGTCGAGCTGGGTTGTCCTTGTCGCCGATTGCGGGCGTGTGCTAGACTGGGCCATCGACATAGCGCAGTCTTTGACGGGAGTTAGTAAGCCCGGAGACCGGGTCTTAAGCGAACTGGGGACGGTGGAAGCCCAGGACCACGGACCAGGCTGAATGGATCCCCGAGGCGCGAAGCGAAACCCGAGAGGGAGTAGCTGAGCCGGAACCCCGCCGTTATCGGGGGGCAGGTATAAGCCGAAAGGCCGTACCTGGTCGAGCTGCCCCGCCAATGGCGGGGAACTTGGGTGGCACCGCGGAAGACCCTCCGTCCCAAACGGAAGGGTCGTTTTGTTTCTCTGGGCCGTCGAGTGTGTCTGGGTCCTGAAACGGAGGAACGCGGTGTACTACCCGACGCTGGAGCAGTTCAAGGAACTGGCCAACGACTACAACCTCATACCGGTCTGCCGCGACATAGTGGCCGACATCGACACACCCGTCTCGGCGTTCATGAAGCTGGGCCGGAGCGAGAACGCCTTCTTGCTGGAGAGCGTCGAGGGCGCCGAGCGGATGGGCCGCTACAGCTTCCTCGGAAGCCGGCCCTACTGCGTCGTCACCTGCAAGAACGGCGAGGTGGAGGTGCGAGAGGGGACCCGCGTGACAAAAAGGCGCGTGGCGGACCCGCTGGACGTCATCCAGGAGATCTTGGCCGAGCGCCGGGCGGCCCAGTTGCCGGAGCTCCCGCCCTTCTTCGGCGGTGCCGTCGGCTACTTGAGCTTCGACGGGGTCCGCTACTTCGAAGACATCCCGGCCCGGGCCGAGGACGACCTCGCACTACCGGACATGCTCTTCATCTTCACCGACACCATCCTCATCTTCGACCACGTCAAACACAAGATCAAAGTGGTGGCCAACGCTGCCGTGAACGGTCTGGCTGCCAAGTCCGGTGCGGGTGGCGGCACGGCTGGCGGCGTGGCCAAGTCAGGTGCGGGGGGCGGCGTGGCCAAGTCGGGTGCGCCGCCGGCGCCGGGGCAGACGGTCGAGAGCGCCTATCGCGAGGCCCAGTTCAAGATCGACTCCATCATCGAATCGCTGCGGAAGCCCGTCATGACCCGGCCCCTGGAGGAATCGGCCGCGCACATGCCGGTGGCGACCGGTGATCTCGATGCCAACATGCCGAAGGAACGGTACCTAGAGATGGTCCGCCAAGCCAAGGAGCACATCGTGGCCGGCGACGTCTTCCAGGTGGTGCTGTCGCAGCGCTTCCGCGCGCCGCTGGCCGGCGACACGTTCGACATCTACCGCGTCCTAAGGTCGGTCAACCCATCCCCATATATGTACTACCTGCGCTTCGAGGGTCTGGAGCTCATCGGTTCGTCTCCCGAGCCGCTGGTGCGTGTCGAGGACAGGGAGGTAGTCACTCGTCCCATCGCCGGCACGCGGCCGCGCGGCGTCACCGCCGAAGAGGACATGTCTCTGCAGCAGGAGCTTCTGGCCGACGCCAAGGAGCGCGCCGAGCACATCATGCTGGTCGATCTGGGGCGCAACGACATCGGGCGCGTCTGCACGCCGGGCACGGTCAAGGTCGACGACCTGATGTTCATCGAGAAGTACTCACACGTGATGCACATCGTCTCCAACGTGAGCGGGGAGCTCGCGGCCGGAAAGACAGCTTTCGATGTCCTGCGCGCGGCGTTTCCCGCGGGCACCGTCTCCGGGGCGCCCAAGATACGGGCGATGGAGATCATCGACGAGCTGGAGCCTACTCGGCGCGGTCCCTATGCCGGCGCGGTCGGCTACTTCAGCTACGGCGGCAACCTGGACACCTGCATCACTATCCGCACGGTGGTGGTCGCCGATGGGAAGGCGTACGTTCAGGCCGGGGCGGGGATCGTCGCGGATTCGGACCCCGAGAGCGAGTACC
>CAYWVN010000123.1:0-2710 GCA_964461725.1 uncultured Coriobacteriia bacterium
AGGCCGAGGGGATCGGGGCCGCCGTCAGGCATGCCTCGACCACCGCGGCCGACGAGTCCGGTGGGAACATGGGTATGGTCACCGTGGATGCGCTCCTCGACGCCTACCGGAAGCTGCCCGCTCGGGGGGGCATCTTCTGCGAGCCGGCCTCCGCGGCGAGCGTGGCCGGGCTCATGAAGGCCGTCTCCGAAGACCGCCTGGAGAAGGGCAGCCGCGTCGTGTGCGTCCTGACCGGTCACGGGCTCAAGGATCCGGACTTGGGCCTAGAGGCCGCGGCGGATATCGAGCGTGTGGAGTGTACGGCCGAGGCGGTCGAGGCGATGGTGCTGGGTTGATGAAGTTCCTGATACTCGTCCCTGATGGGGCCGCCGATCATCCGGTGCCCGCGCTGGGCGGCCGAACGCCGCTGGAGGCGGCCGCAATCCCCAACTTGGACCGGCTGGCCCGGGAAGGGCTCGTCGGCGTGGCGGACACCATACCGCCGGGCTTAAGTCCCGGCAGCGATGTCGCCAACCTCGCGCTCATGGGTTATGATCCGGCGCGTTTCTACACGGGGCGCGGGCCTTTGGAGGCGGCGAGCCTCGGGGTGACGCTGGAACCCGGAGACATCGCGTTCCGATGCAACCTGATCTCGGTGGAGAGCGGCGCGCGGGAGCTCCTGGCCGACTACAGCGCGGGCCACATCACGACCGAGGAAGCGGCCGAGCTTATCGACAGCCTGAAACGTGACCTAGAGCCGAGGTTCGCGTCCGCCCGCGCGGTTTTCTACCCGGGCAAGAGCTACCGGCACCTCATGGTGCTCCGCGGTGACTTCTCGGCGGTCGTGGCGCAACCGCCGCACGACCATGTAGGCCGGCCCGTGGCCGAGAACCTGCCCTCGGGTCCCGGTTCCGATATCATCCGAGACATCATGGAGGCCTCTCGGTCCGTCCTGGCGGCGCATCCGGTCAACCGGGCTCGACGTGAGGCCGGCTTGCCTACGGCGGACATGATCTGGCTGTGGGGGCAGGGCGGGGCCACGCCGATGCCCGATTTCACGGAGCGCTACGGCCTGGCCGGGGCCGTCATCTCGGCTGTCGATCTGATCAAGGGTATCGCGGTCCTGGCCCGGATGGATGTGGTGGAGGTGCCTGGGGCCACGGGATACTTCGATACGGACTACGAGGCCAAGGCAGAATACGCGCTCGCCGCGCTCGATGACCATGACCTCGTTTTCGTCCATGTCGAGGCACCCGACGAGGCAGGGCACATCGGCGACACGGAGGCCAAGATCAAGGCGCTCGAGGACTTCGATGGCAGGCTTGCGGGCCAAATACTGGCGGGACTGCCTCGGCTGTCCCGCGGCGAATCGGACGGAGTGCACGTGCTCGTCGTGCCGGACCACGCGACTCCGCTGGATGTCAGGACGCACGTTGTTGAGCCGGTGCCCTTCGCCATCTGGCCGAGGCCGGCCAACCCGGTGCTCGCCGATGTGCCCGGCGTAGACGTCTTCTCGGAATCGGCGGCCCGCTCTACCGGGCTGCACGTGCGCGAGGGCTACCGTCTGATGGACGCGCTCGTGAAGGACGAATGGCCCGCGGCGTAGAATGAGTATAGTGAACACCCGAGGTGAACGAACAGCCGCCCTTGGCTGTGGAAACGGTCCCCGATGATGGAGGTGTCCGGATGAAGATCGGAATGGTGGCCCCGGTTTGGGAGCGCGTCCCTCCCGTGGCATACGGCGGAATCGAGCTCGTGGTCCATCTCCTGACCGAGGAGCTCGTGGCGCGCGGTCACGACGTGACGCTGTTCGCCAGCGGCGAGTCCCTGACCAAGGCTAAGCTCGTCGCCACGTACCCGGAGGCGGTCCGCGAAGAGATGGGCCGCGTAGAGGTCGACCTCCATCACACGGGGCTGGCCTTTCACCGTGCGGACGAGTTCGAGGTCATGCACAACCACACCGGCTACTCCGGCGTCACCTGTGCGAGCTTCGTCGACACGCCGTGCCTGAACACGCTGCACGGCATCTTCACCGACCAGAACATCCCCTTCTACAAGGCGTTCGGCAATGCCGTCTACTACAACTCGATCAGCAACGAGCAGCGGCGGCCCTGCCCGGACATCAACTACATCGCGACCATCTACAACGCCATCGACATCGACGCGTACAAGTACAGCGAGAAGAAGAAGGACTACTTCGTCACCATCGGGCGCGTCAGTCCGCTCAAGGGCACGCATCTGGCCTGCAGAATGGCGAAGAAGGCGGGCATCAAGCTGCTCCTGGCTGGGAAGATCGACGCCGGCGGCGACACCGAGTACTTCGAGCACCAGGTGAAGCCGCAGATCGACGGCGAGCAGATCCAATGGCTCGGCGAGGTCTCCGAGGAGGAGAAGGAGCGTCTATACAGCGAGGCCCGGGCCTTCATCTTCCCGCTGCAGTGGTCGGAGCCGTTCGGGCTGGTGATGGCTGAGGCGATGGTCTGCGGGACACCGGTCATCGCGTTCCCCCGCGGCTCCGTACCGGAGGTCGTCATCGATGGCAAGACCGGATTCCTGGTAAACAACGTCGACGAAATGGTCGATGCAATGAAGAGAATCAACGAGATCGACCCCATGACCTGCCGCAAGCATGTCGAGGAAGAGTACAGCATCGCGAAGATGACCGACCAGTACGAATCGGTATACCGGAAGATCATCAAAAAGGGCAAGCCTCCCCAGGGGCATCGGCCTG
>CAYWVN010000124.1:0-2657 GCA_964461725.1 uncultured Coriobacteriia bacterium
CACTCGCTGGGCGGGCCGGCGGCCGACGGTGCGAGGCACCGTCATGAACCCGGTCGACCATCCGCATGGCGGTGGAGAGGGCAAATCGAAGGGACATCTGCCCACCACACCCTGGGGCGTGCCGACGATAGGCTATCGGACGCGAAGCAAGAAGAACCCGTCCGACAAGTACATCGTCCGCAGGCGCAAGGGTAGATAGGTCAAGGGAGGTCTGGTAGATGGGAAGGTCGCTCAAGAAGGGGCCATACGTTGACGAGAAGCTGATGGCCAAGATCCGTCAGATGAACCGTAAGCACGACAAGCAGGTCTTGAAGACCTGGTCCCGGCGCTCGACCATCTTCCCGGAGATGGTGGGTCACACGATCGCGGTGCACGATGGCCGCAAGCATATCCCTGTGTATGTCCCTGAATCGATGGTCGGCCACAAACTGGGTGAGTTCGCTCCGACGCGGGTGTTCCGCGTCCACGGGCACCACACGGAACGGTCGACCACGCTGAAGTAAGGTCGAGCGGGAAGAGGAAGAGTAGCAGTGGCGAAAGAGGAAAAGCCCGAAACCAAGAAGGACGAAGAGCCCGAGGCGACCGGCGCGGTGAAGCCGGAAGGCGCCAAGGTGCCAGGCCAGGATGCCGGTGCGGGCGCTGCCAAGACGCAGAAGGCTGAGCCCAAGGCGTCGGAGAAGGCTGAGCCCAAGGCCAAGTCGCAGAAGGAGGCCGGTGACAAGAAAGCGGCGGCCGAGGCGGCGGACGACGAAGAGCCCCAGGAGGAAGAGACGGCGGAGGAAGGTCCGCGCGGCAGCCGGGCGACGGCCAGGTACGTGAGGATCACGCCGCGCAAGGCGCGCGCCGCGATCAACCTTATCCGGGGGCGTGGCGCGGAGGACGCGCTGTCGATCCTGCAGTTCACGCCGCGGGAGTCGGCGCGGGTCGTGTTCAAGGTGTTGGCGTCTGCGGTGGCCAACGCGGAGAAGAACGAGCACGTCTCTCGGAGGGACCTCTGGGTCGCCGAGACACGTGTCGACGAGGGTCCGACGATCAAGCGTTTCCGGCCCCGCGCCATGGGCCGGGCGAGCCGGATCCGCAAGCGAACCAGCCACATTACCGTGGTGGTACAAGAACGAGAGGAGGCGTAAGAGCCGCGTGGGTCAGAAGGTAAGCCCGCTGGGGTTACGAATCGGAATAACACAGAACTGGCGCTCGCGCTGGTTCGCCCGCAAGGACTACGCCAAGTTCCTTGAGGAGGACATGAAGGTCCGCCGGCACATCATCGGCAAGCTGTCGCGGGCAGGCATCTCGCGTATCGAGATCGAGCGTGCCGGCGACAGATTGAAAGTGGACATCCATACCGCGCGCCCGGGCATCGTCATCGGCAAGAAGGGCGCGGAGGTGGACTATCTCAGGGGCGACCTGGAGAAGATATCGGGCCGGCAGGTCCAGATAAACATCCTCGAGGTTCGCCGGGCGGAAACCGACGCCACGCTGGTCGCCCAGAACGTGGCTGAGCAGCTGCAGGCGCGCGTCTCGTTCCGCCGGGCCATGAAGCGGGCCGTAAGCTCCGCGCTGAAGGGCGGCGCGAAGGGCATACGGATAGCCTGCGCCGGCCGCCTGGGCGGCTCGGAGATGTCCCGACGGGAGTGGTACCGAGAGGGCCGCGTACCGCTGCACACGCTGCGCGCCGACATCGACTACGGAGTGCACGAGGCCAAGACCACCTTCGGCCAGATCGGCGTGAAGGTGTGGATCTACAAGGGCGATATCCTGCCGACCAGGCCGGATGAGGTCCGCGAAGAGGCCCGGGGTCTGCGTTCTCCCAAGGTGGAGGCAGCCCGGCGCGCCGTGGTGACGGAAGGCACGACGATAACCGAGACCATCATCATGGGACCGGAGGAAGCGGCTACGGCGGCCACGACTGAGGTAGCCGAGCCCGCGGCGGCGGAAGCTGTTGCGGCGGAGACGGCGGAAGCCGTCGTGACCGAGACGCCGGCCGAGGCACCGGCCGAGACCGAGGCCGAGAAGACCACCAAGACCGCCAAGGAGACGACGACAACCAAGGCAGCCAAGGAGACCAAGGCGCGCAAGACGACCGCCAAGACGGACTCTGCGGCCAAGAAGACATCGCGGGCCAAGAAGAAGACCGAGGGTGGTGAGTGAGAATGTTGATGCCGCGCAAGGTCAAGCATCGCAAGACGCATAGGGGCCGCATGGGCGGGAAGTCCAAAGGCGGCAACTTCGTCGCTCACGGTGACTATGGCCTGCAGGCGTTGGAGCCCGCGTGGATCACGAACCGCCAGATCGAGGCGGCTCGTATCGCGATGACCCGGCACATCAAGCGAGGCGGCAAGGTGTGGATCAACATCTTCCCGCACAAGCCGGTCACCGAGAAGCCGGCCGAAACCCGGATGGGTAGCGGCAAGGGCTCTCCGGAGCACTGGGTGGCCGTGGTCAAGCCGGGCCGGGTCATGTTCGAGCTGGCCGGCGTGTCCGAGTCGATGGCCAAAGAGGCCATCAGGCTGGCGTCTCACAAGCTGCCGATCAAGACACGCTTCGTCAGACGTGAAGAAGTGGGCGGTGGTCACTAGATGAAACTGGAAGAGCTGCGGGACCTGTCCGCGGACGAGCTGGTCGCCAAGCTTGGCGAAGGCAAGACCGAGCTGTTCAAC
>CAYWVN010000125.1:0-2626 GCA_964461725.1 uncultured Coriobacteriia bacterium
GGGCTTTGGCCCCGGCCCCGGCCTCGCCCGCCTTGCGGGCCCTTTCCTTCAAGCCCGCCCCCTGCCTCTTCAGGCGCCGATACTCCCCGGCAGAGGCCTTCATCCTCGTGTCCATCTCGGCCCGCAAACCCTTGAGCTCCTCCATCTGTGCAGCCTGGGTCTTCTTCTTGTCCGCGAGGGTCGCCTCCCTTTCCCGAGACTTCTCCAGGTGGCTCTGCACCTGGTCAAAGAGCTCCCGGTCCTGGTCGGCCAGCTTACCCAGCAGAGAGAAACGCTGCAGGATGGTGGTGAAATCGGACTCGGCGAACAAGACCTCCAAGTAGCGTGGAGTCCCAGAATGGCCGTCCTTGTAGAGGTTGACCACTCGCTCGGCCAGCCGCTCCCGAGCCACCACGATGTCCTTGTTGGAGCGGGCGATGTCCTTCTCGACCGCGGCAATGGCGTCATCTATCTGGGCGAGCCGAGCTTCCGCCTTGCCGTACTTGTCTGCCAACTCGTTGAGCGAATCCTGCAGGTGAGCCAGCTGAGCGCGGGCCTCGCGCAGCTGCGCCTGCTTCTGCGAGAGAGTCGAGGCCCATGCGGGGGAAAAGACCGGAGAGACAACAAGGAAGACGAGCAGCAGGGCGATGGCGAACGTCGGAACGATCCTTCTTGCCGTCCGCCTCGTGCGCGCTTCCGGTGTCCGGAAAGTGCTCATGCGACTGTTGATTGTACCAGAACGCAGGGTCAAATCCGTGCGTCGGCGGTCATTGCCTACTTGAGGCGAACGGGGACGCCCCGGGCGGCCATATACTCCTTGGCCTCCCGGATCGTGTATTCGGAGTAGTGGAAGATGGAAGCGGCGAGAACGGCGTCGGCTCCACCGGCGCTGATGACCTCCACCAGATGGTCGAGCGTTCCTGCTCCTCCGCTGGCGATAACCGGTACGTTCACGGCCCCGGCTACTGCCCGGGTGAGTTCCAGATCGTATCCGTCTTTGGTGCCGTCCCTGTTCATAGAGGTGAGCAGGATCTCGCCGGCGCCGAGAGCGGCGGGCCGCACGGCCCATTCCACGGCGTCGAGTCCGGTCGGGATGCGACCGCCGTTGATGTAGGCCTCCCAGCGGGGCGGTTCGCCGGAAGATCCGTCCTCCCTTACTACCCGTTTGGCGTCGATGGCGATGACCACGCATTGCGAGCCGAAACGCCGGGCGCACATGGCGATGAGATCGGGATCGTTGATGGCGGCGGAATTGAGCGAGACCTTGTCGGCTCCGGCTCCCAACAAGGCGCGCACATCGCCTTCGCTCCGGATACCGCCGCCGATGGTGAACGGTATGAAGAGCTCCTCCGCGCAGTGACGCGCCAGCTCGACGATGGTGTCACGCTTCTCGTGCGAAGCGGTGATATCGAGAAAAACTACCTCGTCGGCGCCCTCGCGGTCGTAGCGCGACGCCAGCTCCACAGGGTCGCCGGCATCGCGGATGTCGACGAAGTTGGTGCCCTTGACCACGCGGCCCTGGTCGACGTCCAGGCAGGGGATGAGCCGCTTGAGCAGCATCAGACGCCGTCCAACACTGCCAGCGCCTCGGCCACGGTGAACCGTTGCTCGTAGAGCGCTCGCCCGGCGATAACCCCAGTTACCCCGATGGGCTCGAGCTCCTTCAGCGCCCGCAGATCGTCCAGGCTGGTCACCCCGCCCGAGGCAATGATCTCGAGACCGCTGTTCTCAGCCAGCTCACGGATGCCCCCCAGGTTCACACTCTGCATCATGCCGTCCCGACTGATGTCGGTGTAGAGGATCTCGCGCACGCCCTTCTCCCCCATGCGTCGAACCAGGTCGAGCGCCGACACGTCGCTCCGCTCCTGCCAGCCCTTGATCTTGACGAAGCCGTGTTCAGCGTCCACAGCCACTATCACCCGCGCTGCTCCAAGCACTGCCAGGGCTCGCTCCACGAAGGTCTCGTCGTCTACGGCGCTCGTCCCGAGCACCGCTTTGGCCACCCGGCTCCCAGCGATGAGTTCCAGGGCGGCATCCGTGCGGATGCCGCCGCCGGTCTCAACAGGCGCAGAAACCACCTCTGCTATTGCCCGTATCAACGGGAAGTTGACCGGCGCCCCTAACCGGGCCCCGTCAAGGTCGACCACGTGCAAAAAGCGCGCCCCCTCGCTCACCCACCGCTCGGCCATGGCCACGGGATCGTCTCCAAATACGGTCTCATCGGCGAAGTCGCCTCGGCGCAGCCGGACGCACTTGCCTCCCTGGATGTCGATGGCGGGGATAAGCCTCATCAGTCCGCCACCAGCCCCGCCCGACGCGCGAAATTGCGGTAGAAGCGCAGCCCTAGGGTGCTCGACTTCTCCGGATGAAACTGCACAGCTGCCACGTTGTCCACCTCGACGGCCGATACGAAGGTCACACCGTCGTAGTCGGTCACGGCGAGGACGTCACCCGGTGACCGTGGCACCACCGCGTAACCATGGACGAAGTAGAACGCCGATCCGCCGGGGATGTCGCTGAACAGATCGGAACAGGTGCAAACCTCCACCTGGCTCAATCCGATGTGCCGCACCTTGACGGCGGGCGGCAGAGCCCGCCCATCGCCCCGAATCAGCCCCAGTCCGGAAACCCCCGGGTCCTCCCCGCC
>CAYWVN010000126.1:0-2568 GCA_964461725.1 uncultured Coriobacteriia bacterium
GCCAGGTCGTCCAGATGCCCCGGCGTCGCCTGGATAGTGAGGAGCTCTTCCTTGTTCAGATAGACCGTGACGGCGGTCTCTGGAGGCGAGCCCTTCTCGATCTCCTCCGGGTCCTCCTTGCTGATCTGGAGCACCTTGCGGCGCTTCACCAGAACATCCACTTGGCTTCCCGCGTCGGCCCGGCGGATGCCCAGGCGCTCCTCCGCCTGCCTGAGGTCCTGCTGGGTGTTGATGTTGAAGAACGACTGCATCTGCGGGTCGACCCGCCGGATGCGTTCGCTGCTGATGTACTTCACGCGCACCTCGTCCAGGAAGCTGACGATTCGTAGGTCTCCCCGGGTCAGGTACTTCACGATGACCGGGATGCACGTCTTGGCATAGATGGCGAAGAGCGGCTCGGCGCCACGATCCGTACGCGGCATGACGACGTCGAAGTTGGCCACACTCGTCATGAGCCGGACCACCCTGGGGTTCACGAACGGCATGTCGCAGGCGACCACGAAGTTGTAGAAACTGGTGCTGGCCTCCAGGCCGGCGAGTATGCCGCCCAACGGGCCCTGATAAGGCGTGCGGTCGTGCACGACCACCGCGTTCTCATAGGTGACGTCCGGGCGGTTGGTGACCACCACGACCTCGTCGAACATCTCGCCCATCTTCTCGACGGCGCGGTCCAGCAGGGTCTGGCCGCCCAGCACGACCTCGCTCTTGTCGGTACCCATGCGGGTGCTCCGCCCGCCCGCCAGTATGATCGCTGTCCTTACGTCGCCTCGTGCCATGAGCCTATTCTCCCACCTCAGAGACTACAGTGTCCAACCGCGGCCTGCCTCGCCGCCTCCATCTCGCGGCCTCTCGGGCCGCCTCTACCTCACTATCAGGTGCACGGCGGTCGCCTTGAACGACACCACCACCTTGTCGCCCGCCTTCAGCCCCATCTCTCTCGTCGAGGGCCTGGTAATATGCGCCACTACGTCGAATCCGCAATCGACGGCGACCCGGTAGAAGTACCCGCGGTCAGTCACGCTGACGATCGTGCCGGCAAAGTGGTTCCGCGCGCTGGACGAAGGCCCGCTGCCATCCTTGGAGATGACGACCTCCTCCGGCCGGACGGCGACCAGCACAGGCGTGCCGAACGGAACATCGACCTGCGCCAGGACTGCCTCGATACGGACTCCACCGGCACCGCCGGTCTCGACGGCGCGCCCCGCACCGCCGGTCTCGACGGACGCCACGTTCTCCTCGCAGGATACCAGCGTCCCAGCGATGACTGTCTCCACTCCGACCAGTGAGGCGACAGCCTCATCGGCCGGCCGGTTGAAGACCTCTTCCGGGCCGCCCACCTGCAGGATGCGCCCCTCGCGCATGACGGCGACGCGGTCCGCCAGGGCCAGGATCTCCGAGCGGTCGTGGGTCACGTAGACCGCCGTCAGGCCGTCTTCCTTCAGCAGCCGGTGCAGGTCAGTCTGCAGCGCCTCTCTCGAGGGCGCATCTACGGACGCCAACGGTTCGTCCAGCAGCAGCAGTTCGGGCTCCAGTACGAGACTCCGGGCGAGCGCCACCCGCTGGGCCTCTCCTCCCGAGAGCACGCGGGCGGACCTGTCGGCCAGGTGCGCGACGCCCACCTTCTCCAGGACCTCGTCAACTCGCCGGGCCGTCTCCCGGGAATCCGCCCCGCGGGCGTTGAGGCCGTAGCCGACGTTCGCGCGCACCGTCCGGTTGAATAGCATCGGATCTTGGAAGACCATCGACATGCGGCGCCGGGCCGCCAGCTTCTCAGCTCGGGATCGCGGCGCGCCACCGGCGAACCGGACCTCGCCGGATATCGGCTCCTCGAGCAGGTCGATCACCCTGAGGAGGGTCGTCTTGCCGGAGCCGTTGGGGCCCAAGAGCCCCAGGACTTCGCCTTCGCGGACCGCCAGTCGCTCGATGTCCAGAATGCGACGCCCGTCCTTCTCCACGCTGACCCTGTCTACTTCGCAGAGCGCGTTTGCCACGCGGCGCCACCCCCTTGCTGCTGTTGGGCCCGCGTCAGAAGATAGGTGACCCCGAACGCCATGGCGAGCAGGATGATCGAGAGCGCGATGGCCATATCGAACTGCCCCATGCGCGAGTACTGGACGATCGCCGTCGTGAGTATCCGTGTCTCCCCCTTGATATTGCCGCCGGTCATCATGCTCGCGCCGATCTCCGAGATGATTCCGCCGAAGCCGGCCATCGCCGCAGCCAGCGCGGGCAGGCGTGCCTCCAGTAGAAGCGTCCCGATGGATCGCATCGGCGAGGCGCCCAGCGAGAGCGCCTGCAGTCGGAGCCGCGGGTCGAGCGACTGCACGGCCGACATCGTAAGGCCGGCCACGATAGGCGTCGCGATGATGACCTGCGCGATGATCATCGCCCAGACAGTGTAGAGGAGCGCGAAGTCGCCGAGGGGCCCTGAACGCCACACGAGGATCATCACGAAGAGCCCCACCGTCACCGGCGGCAGCCCCATCCCGGTGTTCACCAGGGCGATAACGAAACGCCGGCCCGGGAAGCTCCCCAGGGCCAATGCTACGCCGGCCGGCACGCCGGGCG
>CAYWVN010000127.1:0-2512 GCA_964461725.1 uncultured Coriobacteriia bacterium
CCATGAGCTAAGCGCTCACTAGGCCCTCAACCTAGCGCGTCTACCAATTCCGCCACCCGGACAAGTTGCCGCAAGGCAATAAGATGATACACGATGCCCCCACCATGGCAAGACCGCGGGGTCCCGCGGGCCGCGGGGTCCCGCGAGTACCGCACCGAGCGCGCGGACGGACCGCTCGGGCTACTCGTACTCGAGAGCCTTGACGATGTCTAGACCGGCCGCCTTCCGCGCCGGGTAGAGCGCGGCCGCCACGCTGGCCACCAGGGCGATGGCCGCGGCCTGGTAGAGACTACTGACCGGGAACTCATAGGTGACGTTCATCTTGGCGACCGCGATCATGGCCCTCACGATGCGGGCCGACATGAATATGCCGAGCGGGACGGACAGGACGAAGCCTCCCAGACCCATCAGCACCGCCTCCGCCACGATCATCCGCCCGACGAGCGATCGCGGCGCCCCAACGGCGCGCAGCAGACCGATCTCCCGTACCCGCTCCAGCACCCCCATGGCCAGCGTGTTGGTGATGCCGACGACGGCCACGACCATCACTATCCCGATGATCACTTGGAAGGCGGCGAACGAGTTGTTGACGTTCTCGTCGATCATCTTCTTGAGCTCCTCGGTGGTCAGGATGTCCAGGCTGTAGCGCCGCCCCAGACTGGCCTCGATACGTCGCTGGACCTCCTCCACGGAAGCGCCCGGCTTCAGGCGCACGTGGAAGTTCTCGGGACGATCCACGCCGAAGTAGTCTTTGATCTGCTCACTCGACATATACGCCGACTTATGCGACTCGCCGCTGTAGTCGTTGATGATGGCCGCCACCTTGAGCTTCTTGAGCCCTTGTCTGGTCTCGAGCTCTAGCGTATCGCCGATACGCAGCTCTTCGTCGTCGGCCAGCGCCGTGGAGATGAGGACTTTGTCGCCCTCCTTCAACGCCCGGATGGCATCCGTGACGTTTCCCTTGGCCAGGTCGAGCGACTCCACTTCCAGGTACGTCTCTGTGTCCAAGCCCACCGTGAAGAGCATCGAGTCCTTGTGCTTCACGTTGGTGATGTAGAGGGGTGTCATCCGGTCTATCCCCGGCACGCGCCTCAGTCGCGCCTCAAAAGCCGCATCCAGCGACCCCGCACCGGTGCCGACCGTCTGCTGGCCGACGAACATGTCAGACCCGAGCACCTTGTCCCGCCAGCGCTCCACGCTCTTCATCACGGAGTAGGTCATCGCGCTCACCGACACCATCATCGCCAGCGAGATCATCACGGTGGCCATGGTGATGGCGCTCCGCATCCGGCCGCGGACAAGGTTGCCCCGGGCCAGCCGTCCGGCTACCGGCGACAAGCGCTCGGTAACGCGACCGATGCTGGCCGCCAGCGGCTTCACGAACGTCGGCACGGCCAACGCCGCGCCCAAGAGGAGCACGAAATCACCGGCTGCGCTGAAGTTCTGGCGAGCCGCGAGCGTCGAGCCCAAAGGGAACTCGGCCATCGCCAGCCCGATGAGGAAGACGGCAACGCCGACCACCCCACCGTAGCGGGACATCCACGTCTCGTCGCCCGCCCTCTCGGCCCTGATGCAATCCAGCGGCGAGACCCGGCCCGCGCGCCAGGCCGGGATGCCCGCAGCCAAGAGTGTGGCCCCTAGACCGACTACCGCCGAGACCACCGCCCCGGACATCGGGATATCGTAGCTGGTGACGTCGGTGTTCAGCATCCGCCCCATGAGGAAGATGAGACCGCGGGCCAGCACCAGCCCGACGGCGAGACCCAGGCCGGTCGATAACACGCCGAGGCCCAGCGACTCGGCCAACACCAAGAGGAGGACCTGCAGGCGAGTCGCGCCCAGCGAGCGTAGGACACCGTATTCGCGCACGCGCTCGGCCACCGTCATGGCGAAGGTGTTGTAGATGAGGAACATACCTATGAAGAGTGCGATGGCGCTGAAGAAGGACAGGCCGAACTTCATGCCCGTGAGTATGGCGCTGATCTCCTTAGCGCGCTCGCTCGGGAGCTCCGTGTAGGCCCCGTCGGGCAGTTCCTCATCGATGGCTGCCCGCACCTTCGTCAGCGACACGTCCGGCGTCTTGACCACTTCGATCTGCTTGACGCGGCCCCGAAGACCCAGCAGGCGCTGCATCGTGGAGAGCTCCGTCATAGCGACGGCCCCGCCCTGGTAGCGGGCAACGCCTTCTAGCGACAAGATCCCGACCACGGTGAAGGCGACCCGTCCGCCGGCCGAGCCGACGTAGACGGTCCTGCCGAGGATCGCGCCGTGCTCACGGGCGAAGTTCTCTACCAGGACGATGGACCGAGCCGGACCCCCTTCCAAGAAGCTCCCCCGTGCCACGACCGGCTCTTGGATCTGCCGATACGCCTCGGGCCGAACGCCCATCAGCGTGATGGGCGAATCCTCGATCTCGCCCTCGACTCTGATCATGGCGCCACGCGAGAAGCCCGGGCTGGCGTGCGCCACCTCCGGCAGTCGAGCGATGCGGTCGGCCGCCCCCTCCTCTAGT
>CAYWVN010000128.1:0-2461 GCA_964461725.1 uncultured Coriobacteriia bacterium
GCATCATCGCCGGGCACCCATCCGAGCCGCCCTACACGTTCCCCGCCCAGACGCTCTCGATGGTGCCGAGGTCCTGCGAGAGCTTCGTCTCCGCCTCCTCCGGCGCGCGGATCGACGACATGCTCGAGGAGGGCCCCACGGAGGTGGACGCGCGCTTCCAGCCGGAGGCGGACCTCAACGTCTGCCTGGTCCTGGCCGGCGGTGGGGACTTCCGTGCCGGTGTCACCGCGACATCCATGTACGAGTCGCTGCGCGAGTACTGCGAGCAGCGTCACGCCGCGGGGTTCCGGGTGATCGTGCTCACGGTGCTGCCGTGCCACCGCACCGACACGTTCGAGGTCACGCGCCTCGTGTTCAACGCCATGCTCAGGGCGGGCTGGGACGACTTCGCCGACGGGCTGGTCGACCTCGGCGCCGACCCGCGCATCGGCGACACCGGGGACGAGTACGACGCGCAGTTCTACCTGGCGGACCAGCTGCACCTCACCACTGCCGGCAACGCCGTGATGGCCTCCGTGGCCGCTCCCGTGCTCGCCGCCCAGCCCTGGCTCTCAGCACGCTGCGAGCTGCGTCTGCGGGACGCGACGGGCGCCTGGGGCGAGTGGCGGCCGTGGTCGGCGACGACGAGCCTGTGGCTCGGCGACTACCAGGGCCCGCACGTGGTGGAGGCGGAGTACCGGCTGGACGGCGGGGAGCCGGTCGCCATGTCTGACGGGATCTTCCTCGACACCGTGCGGCCGTGGCCGCAGGCGCTCCGGACAGCCTCCGTGCGCCGCGGCAAGACGGCGGTCCTGCGCTACAGGGTGGACGACGCGCAACCTTGCGGGCCGACCAGCACCGTGGTCGTGGAGCTCAGGACGCGGACGGGACGCGTGCTCAGGACGTTCGTGCGGCGCCGGGTGCCGATCGGCTGGCCGGCGAAGGTGTCGTTCACGTGCACGCTGCCCAAGGGCTCGTACCGGTGGCTGGTGCATGCGCGCGACACCGCCGGCAACCCCGACATCGCGCCGGACGAGGGCCGGCTCGTCGTCCGCTGACGCCGGAGGGTGGCGCGCGCCGACGGCCGCTCGGGCGCGGCGACGCGGAGCGCGATGCTCAGCGGGCGGCGGCGCGACCAACCCCCTTTGCACCTCCGCGCAGCAGCGCGCCGTCGATCCGACCGAAAACGCCCGTTCATTGGGCTTCCTCCTGACCTTCGGTAAGTTCCGCTTTCTCGACCTCGGCGACCTTACCTGGAACAAGGAACTCGAGATGGTGTGCCCGAATAATCTCCTGGGCAAGGTGGACGTCTATCTGACCACCCATCACGGCATGGACGCCAGTGGCCCTGCTCAGATCGTCCACGCCCTGGCCCCGCGCGTCGCCATCATGAACAATGGAGCCAAGAAGGGTGGTGCGGTTCCGGCAGTGCAGGTGGTGCGGTCCTCGCCCGGACTCGAGGACCTGTGGCAGGTGCATTTCGCCGTCGCCGGCGGGGCAGACAACAACACGGCGGCCGACCAGATCGCCAACCTTGAGGAGAAGTGCCAGGGAAATGGCCTGATGTTCTCCGCCCGGAAGGATGGCTCCTTCGACGTCGTGAATTTGCGCAATCAGCATAAGAAGTCCTACCCCGCGCGGCGATAGCGGAGCGGGGGTTACGGAATCGTCCAACTGCCCCGGAAAGCCCAGTCCGAACGAAGGCCATTCTTGTCCAATGCGAGCGCCAGTATGTTCTTCGTCGTACCGGCGTAGGTCGAGGACACGAACGACAGAGGAATCGTCAGTGCGATTTCGCTGCCCGTCGTCGAGACCGACATATTCGCCAGCGGCAGCGAGCACTGGGAGTTCGAAAGCGTGTTCAGAGCCCCCGGCGCGAAGCCGCCCGTCCAGGCATTCCCCGCGTTGTTGAGCAGGTAGACAAGGCCCAGCGTATGGTTATAGGCGACATGGCAGGAGTTCACTCCAGACAGGATCGTGTTCACCATGAACTGGATCGAGTCGAAGTTGTTGGCACCATTCGCGTCGGTGTACTTGAGAGTGAATACCGGCGTCAGTCCCGAACCGGAGTTTGGCGAGAGCGAGAAGAAAACGGGCGCCGCCGGAGGCACCGCCGCGGCCGTCAACTTGGCCAGGAACATATCGAGCGAACCAGCATGCGTATAGCGGTAGGCCGACTGCGTGGGAAAGTTCGAGGAAGTGGTGGTGCCGGTCACAAACATTTCCCCCAGCGTATTGATGGCCACTCCATAGGCTTGGTCCGCCGATGTCCCGCCAAGATAGGAACTGTAGACGAGCGGCGTCCCGTTTACGTGCACCTGGGTCACGAACGCATCGTAGGAACCGCCGTTGGCGGCCTGGGACGCCTGGGCGGTGGGGAAGTTGACCGACGATGTATAGCCGGCGACGAAGATCTGCCGGTTGACGTCGACAACCAATGACGTCGCCACGTCGGTACCCGAGCCGCCGAGATAGCTACTGT
>CAYWVN010000129.1:0-2385 GCA_964461725.1 uncultured Coriobacteriia bacterium
GCGAGCGTTGCCGGTGATCCCGTAGTACGCGTAGTGTCCGCGCACCTTCTGACTCAGCGTCCGGTGCTGCACCCTTGCATTCATCCGGGGATAGGCAATGAGCGGCGATTAGCAATTCGTCAATGGCCTGACCGACCGGCATGTCATCGCTGACGAGAAAAACGCCTGGCATGGGCGCGCCGCCAGCGACTCGCGCATAGGCGAACGGGGGAACGGTTTTACCATCATGTGTCAGCGCGGGCCAATAGCTCTTCCCTGGTCGGTCCGGGTCGCTGCGAGGCCTCGATCGTGCGACGGATTGATTCGGCTTGCTCGTCACTTTGGCGAAGGTACTCATCGAAGGGGACTGGATTGGCTAGATACCGGCTGATGACCGCGTACACGTCGGCCAAGCGCAGCGTCCGATACGATCGGACGATAGCCTCGGGGGTCTCGCCGCGCTTGAAGGCGCCGATCACCAACTCCAGGAGCACCCGGCTCTTCCCGACGCGGAAAACCCCCGGCGGATCTTCCCACAACGGAACCTCGACAGTGAGCGGTTCAAAATCCACGGTAGTCATAGTTGCCATCTTCCTTTCGACAGTGTGGAACCTCCGGTTGAGCTACCAAAGCCACCAATACGCCAACACCGTCACCGCGCCCAGCGCGGCCAGGTGCAGCCGCCAATCGGCCGGTCCGCGGAAGGGCTCGACCAGATCGGCGGCGCGGAGCGTGGTGTGCTCGACCTTCTCGGCCGCGGGCGGGCGGGTGAGCCACGACGCCCCGAACAGCACCGCCGTGATGATCAACGTTCCCCACAGCCCGCGATAGGTGTAGTTCAGCGTGAGCGTGTGGTGAAGGAAGGGAAAGAGTTTCTCGCCCGTTTCCGGGCCCATGAGCTGGTCGGCAACGTACACTGCCGAGATGCCCACGCCGGCGAGCACCGAGGCGGCGGCCCCGGCTATGTTGACGCGCCGGCTCATGATGCCGAACACGATGGCCGGAGTAATCGGCATCACCAAGTAAATGGAGATCGTCTGCAAGTATTTGTAGAGTCCCTCCTCGGTCTTGTACACGAGGTAGGCGGCGGCCACGCCCAGCACGGTCGCCACGACGATGCTCATTCGCCCCAGGAGCACCTGGACTCGCTCCGAGGTCGTCGGTCGCGCGCGGAGCAAGAAGTCCCGCACCGACATGGTGGCGATCGAGTTCAGCATCGCCAAGAGCGAGGAGATCATGGCCGCCAGCAGGGCCGCCAACACCAGCCCTCGCACGCCGCTGGGGCAAAGCCTGTTCAAGAGGACGACAAACGTCTGCTTGGTCTCCTCCCCGACGAGTCCCGGGTAGAGCGTGGCCGCGATCACGCCCGGCAGGGCGAAGAGGAACACCGGCGTGAGTTTCAGGAGGACGGCGAACATCGCGCCCCACCGGGCCTGGTCGAGATTGCGGGCCCCCAGGGCCCGCTGAACGTTCACCTGATCGACCCCCCAGTAGAAAATTCCCCCGTAGACCGCGCCGGCGATGACGCCCCAGAACGGATAGTGGGGATCGTCCATCGGGGCGGCGATGTGCATCGCCCCCTGCGCCCGGGCGACCAGCTCGCCCCATCCGCCGACCTCGTGGAGGCCGATGAGCGTCATCACCGTGGAGCCCACGATGATGATCGCCGCTTGGATCGTGTCGGTGTAGGCCACGGCCGCGAAGCCGCCGATGATCGTCACCACGGCGGAGAGGATCGCCAACACCCACACCACGTCCATCACCTGCCAGCCCATCAGGCTGTGCAGCACCAGCGCCCCGGCGAACAGGGTGAAGGCCATCTTGGTCATGATGCAGATCATGAGCATCAGGCCGGAGAAAAACAGCCTCGCAGCGGCGTTGTAGCGCAGCTCCAGGAACTCGGGAATGGTGAACACCCTGGTGCGGATGTAATACGGAAACAGGACCGCGCAGGCAAAACCAAGGCAGATGGCGGTGGTGAGCTCCACCGTGCCGGCCTTCAGCCCGTAGCGATACGCGTCGCCCGACAGCCCGACAAGGTGCTCCGCCCCGATGTTGGTCGCGTAGAGCGAGGCGCCCACCACGGGCCAGAGGAGCTTGCGCCCGGCCAAGAAGAACTCGTCGCTGGTTTCCTTCCGGCGACTGCGCACCGCAAGGTACAGCCCGAGGAGAATGCTGCCGAACAACACGCCGCCACAGACGACCCAGTCGGCCGGCGTCAGGGTGAGATTCAGAGCTGATGACATCTTGCGCTTCCTTCTACGATACCCTCGTTCCCACGGTCCCCGTGGGAACGCACTGTCCGCGACGCTCTGCGTCGCGACCATCGACGCAGAGCGTCGGGCAAAGCGGTTCCCACGCAGAGCGCTCAGTATTACCCACATTTCGACATACTTGCATCAGCGC
>CAYWVN010000130.1:0-2269 GCA_964461725.1 uncultured Coriobacteriia bacterium
CCAGACCTACGAGAAGACGATGCTCAACCAGACGAGCTTTCCCAAGACGCTGCCCGAGAACATCCGCAACCAGGCCAAGCTCGCCGTCAAAGACGAGTACACCTTCGACTTCCTGGAGATGGCCGACGAGCACGAGGAGCGCGTGCTCGAGCAGGCGCTCATCGGCCGTGTCGAGGCCTTCCTGCGCGAGATGGGCGGCGCCTTCGCCTTCGTCGGCAGCCAGTTCCGCCTGGAGGTGGGAAGTAGCACCTTCCACATCGACCTCCTGCTCTACCACCGGCGCCTCCGGTGCCTGGTGGCTATCGAGCTCAAGGCCGGCAAGTTCAGACCGGAGTATATCGGCAAGATGCAGTTCTACCTGGCGGCGCTGGACGACCTCGTGCGCACTGACGAGGAGAACCCCTCCATCGGGATCGTCCTCTGCAAGTCCAAGGACAGGACGGTGGTGGAGTACGCGCTAAAGGACACCGGTGCCGCGGTCGGAGTCGCCACCTACCGGGTGACCTCGAAGCTGCCCGCCGAGCTCAAAGGCGAGCTACCGGCGCCTGAGCAGATCGCGCTCCTGATGGGAGACGAGGAGTAGGTGCACCACGGCGCCGGCGCCCCTCTTCGCCCCCTGGCTACGCACCCGGTGGCAACATGTCGCGAGCCCAGTCGAGGAATCGATGGGCGTGGGTCGCCATGTCGCGGGCTTCCTTCTCCATCAGGCGCCGGCGTTCGTACTCCACCAGGTTCTTCTTGACCAGCACCACGGACATGTGGCGCAACGCTCCCTTCCCCTCGGCGCCAACGGCGGTCTCGAGGAGGTCCCGCGCCGCCCGGTGGTCCGCATCAGCGCTGCGCATGCCGCCCCGGTAGACCATCACCGCATCGGCGGCCGAGATCACACAGTGGACGGCGTTCAGACCCGTCGCGTCCCAATGGCCCTCCTCCAGCGCCCGGTCGGCGACGGCCATGAACTCGGCGGCCTTCCCGAGGTAGGCTAATGCGTGAGACTTGGGGACCGACCTTGTCTTGCGGCTACGCAACCCTGACCCCCAGCTCTCTCAGGTCCTTGCCGTGGAGCAACACGCCCTCTGCGGCAGCTGCCTTGACGAACGGCGGGACTCGCCCGGCAAGGTCGCCTCTCGCGATGCAGTGGACCGAGAGAGGCCGTCCGAACCTGCGGAAGAACCGGCCGCGCTGCTCCTCTGCCGTCTGCTCGATCCGGATGCAGGTACGCGAATCGGCGGCGATTACCAAGACGTCCACGTCGCTGCCGGCGGCGTGCTCTCCCCGAGCAGCGCTGCCGAACAGGACCACCGACACCGCGTCGGCAGACAGCAGCCCCACCAGCTCGGCGGCCATGAGATCGGCCGTGGCCTCCTCGGCGGCCAGCGCAGGCAGAAGCACCGTCTCCACGACCACGTGTTCGCGCTGAAGGGCATACTGGTATGAGGGACCCGCGCTCCGCCTAGTGACGATTCCCTCGGCCACGAGTGGCTCGAGGGCCGCCGCCACCGCTGGGTGTGTGATGCCGGTCAGCTCGCCCAGCTGGCGGGCGCTCATAGGCTGCGACTCCCGGGCCAACCGGCGCAGGAGCCGCACCCTCGCTTTCGTCCCGAAGAGCTCGTCGATACCGAGCAACGATGACATAGCTGGATAGTAGACTATCCGATCGGGAAGGGCAAGTATCCATGCATCTGCGCCGTCCTCGAGGCCGCCACCCAATCCGCCTAGGCAGCCGCCCTCTCCGCCGGCAGGCACCCTACTTAGTCGCCCCACAGATTCACCCGACCGGAGAGGAAGTCCTCCAGCGGGATCCCGTCTCCTCCTATCAGCAACGGCCTGGCGTCGCGGTAGGTGGCCAGGAAAGCCTCCAGGCCGGCCTCCGCCGCGCGCCTGCTGCCACCACTGCCCTCTAGGCCGCCGCCGGCTGCGGGGCCGCTCTTGACCTCCAAGGCCACGATGTTCTTGCCCTTCTTCAGGACGAAGTCCACTTCCCTTCCCTTGTCTCGCCAGTAGTAGACCTCGAAGCTCTCAACGCCGGACCGGGCCATCAAGTAGGCGCCCACCCCGGACTCCACCACCCGGCCCCAGAATCCGGGCTCCGCCATCGCCTGTTCCTTGGTACCGTTGAACAGCACGTTCATCAGCGCCGTGTTGAGCACCTGGAGCTTGGGGCTTGAGGCCCTCCGACGGACCGCGCTCCCGGAGTACTTGGGCAGCGCGGCCACCAGGCCGGCCGAAGCCAGTAGGTTCAGGTAATGGGCCAAGGTGGTCACGTTCC
>CAYWVN010000131.1:0-2091 GCA_964461725.1 uncultured Coriobacteriia bacterium
TCCGATCTACTTTACCCGGTGGTTCATTCTTGCGGGGGCGTATTATGATGGCGTTCGTTGACCGGTAGCGCCTCACGTTCTGCTTCTTCCCGTCGACCACCATCACGCGGGTATACGGGAGGACACTCACTTCGAGGGTCTCCATGTCTTTCTTGGGGACGCCCCCCTCTTTGAGCATCCCCATGACACGCCCCATCTTGTAGCCTGCCCTGGCCAGGGCTTTCTGTGCGGTCGGCCCCGTCTGCACCACCGCCACGTTCACGCTTGCCTCATCGGCTCTCGAGAAACCCTTGCCTTCACCCGTGACAGTCACGGTCTGCTGCTTCGTCTCCGACGGCGTCCGGCTGCAACCGACAAGAACCGCGGCGGCCACTATCGCCACAGCCACAACGACGGCGCCGATCCTGATGCCCAACTCGCTCTTCCGCATCCCTCATCACCCCTTCGGTGCCTGCCGGTTCGCCCCCGGCGCCCGGCATCCAACAGCCCGTCTTGTCTAGTTGGACGGCGGTACCGCGCTCCCGGTTCCCCAGCCGTGTGCTATCATTGACGCAATTGACGCCCCTCGGGATCTCTCCGGAAGATGGACTCCTGGCGGTACTCAAGGAAGGTAGAGTTGGCCACTCTAGAGAAGCTCGTCGTATTCGCCGTATTGGTGATCGCGCTGAACATCCCGTTCGGCTACTGGAGGGCGAACTCGAGGCAGTTCTCACTTGGGTGGGCACTGGCTATCCACCTGCCGGTGCCCGTCATCATCGTGATGCGGCTGCTCTTCGGATTCAGCCTGTACGTCCTGCCGCTCTCGGCGCTCCTCTTCTTCGTCGGGCAGCTGGCCGGTGGTAAGCTGCGCGAAGCCATCAAGAAGCGGCTGGACACGCCGACCTCGTGCATGGTCATGGACCTGGCCGGATTGTTGTCGGGCCGCGTCACAGGGTAGCGTCGCGCCTACCGCAGTAGAGGATTGCGAAGTAGGCGACGACGGCCACCGCCAGCAGCACCGCAAGCGCGAGGGCCCCAGCCAGGCCCTCGACCGAGAACTCGTAGAGCACGACCTTCCGGGCCACCGCCACCAACACCGCCTCGATCACTGTAGGCAACACTTCGTGCTCGGCCACGTAGGCCAGAGCGATGCGGAACAGTTCGACCACCAGGAAAATCACGAGAGCTAGATCCAGCAGCCCACGCATCTCGGCGGCGGACAGTCCAAGATGGACGCTCTCCAGCTCGATGAGCGCAGCGACCAGGCGGACCAGGCCGAGAACCGCGACGATTCCCAAGATGACCGCCAGCGCGACCTCCGCCACACGGACCACGAAGCCCGCATGTGATGCGACCCGGTCGACAAACGTGTGCCTCAGGCTCTCCGTTTGGTCTATCGCCTCGTGCCCACTGGGTTGCCCGGAGTCATCAATCATTGACCACCCTTCCTCTCAGAGCGCCTACTTGCGGCGCCGGGCCAGCTCGGTTTCCACTTCCTCCAGTTTGATGTCCTTGCTGGCGAGCAGGACCAACACGTGATAGAGCAGGTCGGCCGTCTCCTCCACCAATCGTTGCCTCGTCTCGGACAGCGCGGCACGAACGACTTCACTGGACTCCTCGGCTACCTTCCTGACAACCCTGTTCAGCCCGTTCCGCAAGAGCTCGGCCGTGTAGGAGCCGTCCGGCAGCGTCTCTTTGCGCTCCATAATGACCCGGTAGAGCTCGGCGGTCACCTCGCCTACCGGGGGCGTCGCCGCAGCGGTGCTCGGAGTCGGCGCGGCGGGTGCCCCGGAGAGATCGCGGTAGAAGCAAGTACGCTCGCCGGTGTGACACGCGACGCCCTCCTGGTCGACCTTGACCAACAACGTATCCAGGTCGCAGTCGTAGAGGACTTGTCTCACGTGCTGGACGTGCCCACTGCTTTGGCCCTTCTGCCAGTACTTCTGGCGGCTGCGGCTCCAGAACCAGGTCAGGCCCGTCTCCAGAGTCTTGCGCACGGACTCCTCATTCATGTAGGCGACCATCAGCACTTCGCCGGTGTCGTGCTGCTGGATGACGGCCGGAATGAGACCCTTGTCGTCGTACTTCAGGTCCTTTGGATCCATCTCTCCC
>CAYWVN010000132.1:0-1944 GCA_964461725.1 uncultured Coriobacteriia bacterium
CGGCGATCACGCCGCTCTGGTCCAAGGGCAGCATGATCTTGTGTTGGAGCGTGGGACGCTCCCGCACCTGCCCGATGATGTCGCCTCCGGTCACCTTGGCCCCCGGTTCCACAAGGGCGACGAAGTTCCATTTCTTCTCCGGGTTCAGCGTGACCGCCATGAGCCCGGGCTGGATGAAGTCGCCGCCTTCCACCATGGCCAAGCGGTCCAACGGTCGGGCGAGGCCGTCCAGAATGGACCCGAGTAGACCTGGTCCCAGCTGGACGGTGAGGATGCGCCCGGTGAGCTCTACCCGTTCGCCCACGTGCAGTCCCATGGTGTCTTCGTAGATGAGGATGGTGCCGGTATCGCCATCGAGCCGGATCACCTCGCCCAGCATGCCCTTCTCGCCCACCCGGGCCAGCTCGTACAGAGAGGCCTGGGACATCGGCCGGGCTTCTGCCAGCGCCCCATTGATGCGTACTATCCGAATCTCTGTCATATGCGCCTCACTTGCGCTCTCACGCTTCCAGCACCCTTTGGGCGACGCCCGCTATCTCAGCCTTACCCGGTAGCCGATCGCCTGCCGCAAGATCTCCACGATGTGGGCTTCGGCTCCTTCCGCTCTCTCACCCCAGGCCGGTCCTGGGAACGGGACTACCATGGGCAGGACCCGCCGGCCTAGCTCCTTCTGGATGTCGTCTGGCAGCGCCTCGTAGAACGTGTCCTCAACCAGGATCACGCCGACCTCCGGTTGCGTGGTCAGAGCCAGTATCCGGCCGGCCCCCTCCTCGGCCGTCCCCGCCTCCACCGTGGACAGACCGGCGAGCGCAAAGCCCGCAGCAACCTCAGGTCTACACACCACTCGTACGCCGTAGCCCATCCGCACCTCCTAGGACGCGGCGATCAGATCGGAGAACAGCTGCTCGCGCGGCGCATCCAGCGCCACGCCCCAGATGATGCGCCGCAGGTCCAGCGACTCCCCGCGAAGGCGGAGGGCATAGGCCACTGCGGACGCGGGGCCCAGCGGGTTCCGAAGGGCCTTGCGTCTGGCGGCTTTCACTTGGAGCGCCAAGACCTTCTCCTCCAGACCGGCGGGGTCGCTCACCAGCCTCCGGAAAGCCTCCGCGAACAGCGTGTCACTGAAAGCGGCGCCGAGAATGACCCCAGCCTGGGCGGCTCCTCCCGCATACGCCGCCTTGCGGAAGCTCACATACTCGAGTCGACGCCCCCCGGGGATGAAGCACTGGGCAGGCTGCACGTCCTGTCCTTGCTCCGCGAGCACCAGGGCCGCGAAGGCATTCTCAAGATCTGTCACCTGCACCACGTGCTCTTCAAGTTCTGGACCTGCGAGCCGGGCCGCGCGCGAAGCGCGCGCGACGAAGGTCTGGTTCAGTATGAGTTCGAGCTTGAACAGGTCGGGTTGAGCCGCCTGCGCCTCCTTGCGCAGCGGCGGCCCATAGGGGTTCTTCCACAGCATCAGCAGCGCCACCACCTCCGCGGTGGTGGGCTGGTGTGCCAACTCGTCCAGCGCCTTCTCCGGGAGGCTGGGGGTCGGGATCAGGCCGGCCATCCGGGACTCAGAAGGAGCACCCTGGTAGGCGCCGCGGAAGATGGCCCTCAGACTGCGCCGGTCTTCGTCTTCGAAGATCACCGCCAGACAGTCGGCACGTTCCCGCGACCACTGCGCCAGCACGCGCATGCGTTCGGCCGCTACGCGCCGCACGGCCAGATCCAATGCACCGGGCGAAGACCTCTCCGCGAACCCCGGCGGGAGCAGACCGCTGTTCTCCAGCGCCACCGCCAATCCCACGAGATCGCGGGCCTGGCTCAGGATCTCCAGCTGTGACCGTCTCAGGAGGCGGCTGGACAGTCCACTGATCCGTGAGTTGAGATCCTCCCAGGAGGGACTCATGGGCCTGCGGCCGGCCCCGGAGCGGCCGGCGCCGCCTCCAGCTCCCGCAG
>CAYWVN010000133.1:0-1914 GCA_964461725.1 uncultured Coriobacteriia bacterium
CCCGGGCGGCCGCCTGCGCCGGGCGCTCGATGTGAGCCGGGGGGGCCACGCCGCCGCCGTCCAGGTCGGCGGCGGATCTGCCGTGCGCCGCCTGGTCGGCGGTGCCCGCCACGATGATCTCGCCGTTCCGATAGGTCTGGTTGAGGACGCTCCTGATGGCGAGTGCCGGCTCGCAGGACGTCCGTACGATGACGCTCACCAGCGGCCCGTCGCCGGCCGGGAGCGCCTTGGGCTCATCGCGGCGCAGCTCCGTGCAGGCCTCGCGTGCCCAGCGGACGGTTTCTTCGCCGTACAGGCCCGGGTGGTAGCAGACGATCTGCGCCCGGAGCTCCGCCTCGTGCTCGAGAGCGTCCTTGTACATGCTGCTCTCCGCGACGCGATAGAGCAGCAGCGGCTCAGGGACGCGCTTTCCGAAGAAGCCCCGCTCGCCGCAGGCGATCCAGAACTCCCAGTCCTCATAGCCCCAGCTCATCAGGGCGTAGCCGCCGACGGCTTCCCACGCCTCGCGCCGGTACAGAGAGCAGTAGTTCAGCTGGTTCTCGTTGATGAGGAAGCCGAAGTCGTATTCGGCGGCGGCCTCGACCCTCTCCGCGCGGCCGAAGTGCTCCAGGTCCGTGTAGGCGATGGCCACGTCCGGGTGCGAATCCAGCAGCGCGACCGTCTTCTCCAGCATCTCCGGGCGGATCATGTCGTCGGCGTCCAGCGGCAGGATGTAGCGACCGCGCGATGCGGCGATGCCGGCGTTTCGGGCGACGGAGACACCACGGTTGGGGAGATCCAGCAGGCGGATGTTCCGCCCCGGGTAGGCGGCGATGGCCGCTTCGGCCACCGCGATGGTGTCGTCCGGGCTGCCGTCGTTGACGACGATGATCTCCCAGTCCGTGAAGGTCTGCGCGACCACGCTGTCGATGGCCTCGCGCAGGTATTGCGCCTGCTCGTAGCACGGTATTGTGACTGAAACAATGGTGGACGGGTTCAATGCCACTCCTTGCCGCTACGCCGCCTCCGACATCGCACATTATGGCGTAGATGGGACGCTGCGCGCGAGTCGCATACCTGAGTCGCAAACCCGATTGACAGAGCCGGGACCTAATAATAGTCTAGGGCGAACCCATCACTCATGGCTCACATCCACTGACGGGTTAGACGTCAAACGTCCGGGGCTCGTTGCTTGCGTCCCGTTTTTCCGCCGGCACAGGGGAGCGGCAGGGACAGTCGGCGGGCACGGCGGGCAGTCGGTCGACCGGCAAGGCGGTGGTGCGCGTGCTAGTTACTCTCAACATCTACGCCGACGTTCTGGCCAAGATCATCGTCGGCTTCGTCCTCGTGTTCTGGGTCGGCCATTTCACGGGCTGTCTGCTGACCGGCCGCGTCTATCGCAAGTTCGTCAAGTGGGAGTGGGGCGCCCACCATGACGTCATCCCGGCGACACCCAAGGTCATGCACGGCGTGCACGTCTTCTTCATGATCGCTCTCGGGATCTCCGGTACCTACATCCGCTATCCATTCTTCTCCGGCGGGCGCGAGATCATGCGCTACATCCACTATGTCTCGATGTACATCGTCGTCGTGAACATGGTTTCCCGCATGTACTACGCCTACCAGCGCGACGCCCGCGAGTTCATCATCACCAAGCGCGACGTCTTCAACGTCCCCAACGTCGTCATGTACTACGCGTTCATCAAAGGAGCGTACCCGCACCTGGCCAAATACAACCCGATGCAGAAGATGACCTACGGCATCATGTTCCCGATCTTCATGATCATCCAGGCCTACACGGGCTTCTCCCTGGTCTGGCCCAGTGTGCTGCTCTTTCCCTTCACGAGATTCTTCGGGGCGGGGCTGGCCGGCGCGGCAGCCTACGCCCGCGTCGTCCACTTCACCGTCCGCATGATGCACATCATGCTCACTGGC
>CAYWVN010000134.1:0-1890 GCA_964461725.1 uncultured Coriobacteriia bacterium
AGGTAGGTGCTGACATTGCCCATCACGAGTTGGCCGTCCAACTGCGCTCTGAGCACCCCCAGACCGACTATTGAGTCGACGCTGATGACATCCGCCTCGACGGAAGCCAACCCGTCCCCCAAAGCCTTGACGTTCCCACAGATGTGGACGATGACCGGCACGCCCGAACCGCGGAAGTGGCCGGCCAGCTCGTTCAAACAGGGCACGACGAACTCCGCGAAAGCCGCCTTTCCGAGGATCTCGCCCGTGGCGCTCGGATCGGCCACGCACACCACGTCCGCGCCTGCTTCCACCAACGCATCCCCAAACGCGGAGGCGGCGGCCGTGGCAATCTCATTCAGGGTTCGCACGCCGTCCTTGTCCCGGCGCATGGCGCGATAGTAGATGAGCGGATCTATGAGTGAGGTGGCCAAGCTCACGGGACCCGTCAGATTGGCGATGATCGGAACTTCCGGCAGGTCGCCTTTGAGGGCCCGGGTGGCCTCCGCACACACCTTGGCGCGGTCCTTGTCCGCCGAAAAGGTGGGTAGATCTCCGGCCTGCCCCAGCTCCTCGATGGCATACTCGACGACCTTCGGCTCGCTTTCCCTGGAGCCCAGGTCGACCTTGGCGCCCAAGCCCTCGGCCTCGACGGTCATGCAGAACGGCACACCGACGTTCTCCACGCCACCCAGCCGGTGGACGCCGGCCGTCAGCCGGGCCATCTTGGCAGCGTCGAGGTGCGCCTCCGGCCAGGAGTCCCCGGTCCAGTCCATGACCTCGGAGACCGCCATGGACATCATGCCGCCCGGGCAGATGAAGGGCACGCGGTCGACCGGCTCCTTGCGTAGGACTCGAAGCAATCTTTCTTGGGCGTTCATGTCACAAACCCCTCAGGTCAGCGCGTCACTAAGACACGAATTGAGCGCGCGCTCGTCCAGCGCGCGGCCGATCAGCGTAAGACGCGGCGCGGCGGACCCCCTTAATGCTGCCACGGTCACCCTGCCACCGGTAGCCTGCACGCTGACACAGCCACCCTCGGCCATCTCCAGGAAGCCTTTGGCTCTCACGATCTCACCAAAAGCGCCGTCGCTGAGCCCCGACAGGAAGCGCTCCAGACCTGCCTTGGTCAAAGCACCCACGGGCGCGACGCTGAGCACGCTCAACGCGGGGCCGGAATCGCTTGGGTTCGTTTCGCCATGGGCTACGGTGCCCTGAGTCGGATAGACTTCGGACCGTTCGGCCGGAAGCGGCTCACGTACCCGGCAGAACTCCGCCTTGACGATGGTGGCCCGAGGGTTGAGCTCGCGGATGGACTGCTCGATGGCCGCCAGTTCGCCGGCGCCTACCAGGTCCGCCTTGTTCATGACGACCAGGTCGGCAGTCTCTACCTGGTCTCGGAAGAACGGGCCGAACTCCTCGGAGAACTCGGGGAAGGTCTCCGCATCGACCACGGTCACCACGCCCCCGAGCTCGACCAGCTCCCCCAGCGATTCATCGGCCAGCGCCTTGATCAGCTCAGACGCCTCGGCGATCCCGCTGGGTTCGATCAGGATGAGCTTCGGTGTGAGGTGCTCGGCGATGTCCTTCAGGCTCTCGACAAGCCCCTCCCGTTGGGTGCAGCAGATGCATCCGCCGGGCATCTCGACCACCTTCAGGCCACCGGCCATACGGATTGTCTCGCCGTCGACGCCGAGGGCGCCGAACTCGTTCACGAGCACGGCGACGTCCGCCCCGACGGTCTTGAGCTGTTCGAGGATGAACGTAGTCTTGCCGGCGCCCAGGAAGCCGCAGACAGCGTGGACCCTTGGGATGCGGCGAACGCCCGGGACGCGGCGCACCCCCGCGGCAGGGTGAACTCCAGGCGGACGGACGACTCCAGGCATGGGAGCGGCCCTGCTGCTACTGGTC
>CAYWVN010000135.1:0-1874 GCA_964461725.1 uncultured Coriobacteriia bacterium
TGGAGGTGGTTGTCCCCGAGGAGTACATGGGCGATGTGATGGGAGATCTAAGCTCACGCCGCGGCCATATCATCGGCATGGAACCGCGCGGCGGCGCGCAGGTCATACAAGCGCAGGTCCCCCTGTCCGCGATGTTCGGGTACGCAACCGACGTGCGTTCGGCCACCCAGGGCAGGGCCACATACACCATGCAGTTCAGTCACTACGCGGAGGTCCCGCCCGCGATAGCCGAGGAGATCGTCTCCAGGCAACGGGGCCAGTAGGCATACCAAGGCGATAAGGCGGGTTCGTAGAAGCCGCCTCGAGCGACTTTCCGTAGAAGAAAGGGAGGAAACATGGCCAAGAAGAAATTCGAGCGGACCAAGCCGCACGTGAACGTGGGGACGATTGGCCACGTTGACCACGGCAAGACCACCCTCACGGCGGCTATCACGCTCTGCCTGTCGAAGGACAACCCCAACATCGAGTATCGCTCGTTCGATTCCATCGACAATGCTCCTGAAGAGCGCGAGCGCGGCATCACTATCGCGACGGCCCACGTGGAGTACGAGACGGCCAACCGGCATTACGCGCACGTGGACTGCCCGGGCCACGCCGACTACATCAAGAACATGATCACGGGCGCGGCCCAGATGGACGGCGCCATCGTCGTGGTCTCGGCCGCCGACGGTCCCATGCCGCAGACCCGTGAGCACATCATCCTGGCCCGCCAAGTGAACGTGCCGTACCTGATCGTCTATATGAACAAGACCGACATGGTGGACGATCCGGAACTGATCGAGCTCGTAGAGATGGAGATGCGCGAGCTGCTCAGCGAGTACGAATTCCCGGGCGACGAGATCCCCATCATCAAGGGTTCGGCGCTGAAAGCCCTGGAATGTGGCTGCGGCAAGGAAGAGTGCGAGAGCTGCAATTCCATCCGCGAGCTGATGGTGGCTCTGGACACCTACTTCCCGGAGCCGGAACGTGCGCTGGACAAGCCCTTCCTGATGCCCATCGAAGACGTGTTCACCATCCAGGGCCGTGGCACCGTGGTGACCGGCCGGGTGGAGCGCGGCATCGTCAAGGTAGGCGACGAGGTGGCCATCATCGGTATGCAGCCGGAGATCAAGAAGACCGTCGCCACCGGTGTGGAGATGTTCCGCAAGCTGTTGGACGAAGGCCGTGCCGGGGACAACATCGGCGTCCTTCTCCGCGGCGTCAAGCGCGAAGAAGTACAGCGCGGCCAGGTGCTCGCCAAGCCGGGCAGCATCACCCCGCATACCGACTTCAAAGCCGAAGTCTACGTCCTCTCCAAAGACGAGGGCGGCCGGCACACTCCGTTCTTCCAGGGTTATCGCCCGCAGTTCTACTTCCGTACCACGGACGTGACCGGTGACGTCACCCTCGAAGAAGGCGTGGAGATGGTCATGCCGGGTGACCATACGAACATCGATGTCAAGCTCATCATGCCCATCGCCATGGAGGAGGGTCTACACTTCGCCATCCGCGAGGGCGGCCGTACCGTCGGCGCCGGTGTGGTCACGGCCATCAACAAGTAGGCAGCAAAAAGGGAGACAACTCGGGGGCCCCGCGCAGGGCCCCCGTCACGGTCATCCAGCCAGGAACGAGGATACGTTGGCGCAACAGAAGATACGCATAAGGCTCAAGGCTTACGACCACGAACTCGTGGACAAGAGCGCGCGGGCGATCGTGGAGACGGCTGAGCGCACAGGCGCCACTGTCTCTGGGCCTGTGCCGCTGCCTACAGAGAAGAACGTGTATTGCGTGATCCGCAGCCCCTTCAAAGACAAGGACTCGCGCGAGCACTTCGAGATCCGGACTCACAAGCGGCTCATAGACATCCACCAGCCCACCCCGAAGACGGTCGATTC
>CAYWVN010000136.1:0-1849 GCA_964461725.1 uncultured Coriobacteriia bacterium
GCCGCCGCCTTGAGCGTCGCCATCGTGTAGGTTTCGTTGTTCCGGAACGCGTCGAAGAAGTGCTCAGCGTCGTAGACGACCTCCATCCCCTGCCCTTTCAGGTAGGAGACCGAATCCCGGATCATCCGGAGATTCTCATCGAGCGTGGTTATGAGCGCGTGGGTGACGTGAAGGTCCCAGCTCTTGCCGAAGATGCAGGCCGTCGGCACGGCGGAGTCGACCAGCTCCTTCAGATTCGGATCGTCCTCGGCCGCCACGTTCTTGCGGCATGTGCTGCCGAAAGCCGCCAGCCGCGCGTTCTTCAGAGGCGCCTTCTTCAGGGCCAGGAAGAGATCGATGTCTTTCGGGTTGCTCCCCGGCCAGCCGGCCTCGACATAGTGCATGCCGAAGTCGTCCAGCTTGTGGGCGATCTTGAGCTTGTCCTGGACGGACAGGCTCATGCCTTCGCGCTGGGCGCCGTCGCGCAGCGTGGTGTCGTAGAGCTTCACTTGTGTGGCCATCCGGCCCCCTAGATTCTCGCGACCTAGACGTACTCGAGCCAGGCCTCGTACTTGTCATCCTTACCCCGGACGATCTCGAAGAACTTGGCCTGGATCGCCTTGGTGATCGGCCCCGGTTCACCGATGACGCGCTGATCCACCTCGCGAATCGGCGTGATCTCAGCCGCCGTCCCGGTGCAGAACATCTCGTCGGCCAGGAACAGATCACTCCTCACCAGGTCGCGCTCGACCACCTCGTAGCCGAGGTCATTGGCTATCGTCATGACGCTCTCGCGCGTGATCCCTTCCAGCGCCCCGGCCGCCGTCGAGGGCGTGTAGAGGACACCCCTCTTCACGATGAAGATGTTCTCGCCCGACCCCTCAGAGACGAAGCCGCGCGAGTCCAAGAGGATCGCTTCCTCATAGTTGCTGTTGATGGCCTCCAGCTTGGCCAGAATCGAGTTGATGTACTGCCCGGTCGCTTTGGAGGCCGGCGGCAGCGCGTTCACATCGATGCGGCGAAACGAGCTGATCATCGCCCGGATGCCGTGCTTCAGGCCCTCATCGCCCAGATAAGAACCCCAGCTCCAGACCGCGATAGCGACGTCTACCGGGCAATTCGTGGGGTTGATGCCCATCTCGCCGTAGCCGCGAAAGGCGATCGGCCGGATGTAGCAGCTCTTCATGTTGTTCGCCCGCACGGTCTCCCGGGCCGCGTCTTTCAGCTCCTCCTTGGTGTACGGGAGCTCCATCAGGTAGATCTTGGCCGACTCCAAGAGGCGCCGCATGTGGCAATTCAGGCGGAAGACGGCCGTGCCCTTCACGGTCTCATAGGCCCGGATGCCCTCAAAGACGCCGCTTCCGTAGTGCAGCGCGTGCGTCAACACGTGCACGTTGGCCTCGTCCCAAGGCACCAGCTTGCCGTTCATCCATATCTTCTCGGTCTTCTCCAATGGCATCGCACTCAACTCCTCAGCCGACCAGCTCAGCGACCATGTCGCCCACTTCACCGGTCGAGTAACCCATCTTGCCGGCGGCGAGAGACTCGAGCTTCTCGCCGGTAACCTTCATCACCGCATCCTCCACCCGCTTGGCCGCCTCCGCCTCGCCCAGGAAATCAAGCATCATCTGGGCCGCGCAGATGGCCGCCAGCGGGTTGATAACGTTCTGCCCCGTGTACTTGGGGGCGGACCCGCCGATGGGCTCGAACATCGATACTCGGCCCGGGTGGATGTTCCCGCCGGCGGCCACGCCCATCCCGCCCTGGACCATAGCACCCAGGTCGGTGATGATGTCGCCGAACATGTTGTCGGTGACGATGACGTCGAACCACTCGGGGTTCTTGACCATCCACATGCAGGTGGCGTCGA
>CAYWVN010000137.1:0-1809 GCA_964461725.1 uncultured Coriobacteriia bacterium
GGCCGAAGTCGAATTCGTGGTTCCCCGGAACGGCAAGGTCAAAGGGGACAAGGTTTGTCCGATCAATCGTGATCTGGCCCTTGCAAAAGCCCGCAAAAAGCGCGGGGGACAGCACATGCGCGCCAACCAGGTAGAGGATGGCCAGCAGCATCAGCAGGCTCGCGGTCAGGGTGTAGAGGAGGAACTTGATCGAGGCGTAGACGCGACGCTGGCCGCCCCAGATGCCGATGATGAAGTACATCGGCACCAGCATCAGCTCCCAGAATACGTAGAAGAGGAAGAAATCGAGCGCGACGAAGGCACCGATCATCCCGGTTTCGAGCATCAGCATGAAGAAGAAGTACTCCTTCACGCGCTTCTGGATGTCGCCGAACGAGAAGAGGATGACGAGCGGCGTCAGGAAGGTCGTGAGCAGGACGAGGAAGAGACTCACGCCGTCGATGCCGACCAGGTATTGGATCCCCCAGTCGGGAATCCACGGCTTCTGCTCGAGGAACTGGAACTCGGCGGTGTCGGGGCGGAAGCCCGCCCAGAGGGCAAGCGACAGCAGGAAGGTCACCAGCGAGAACGCCAGGGCGGCGCGGCGGGCGCCGTCGACCTGCTCGCGCGGCAGCAGCAACACCAGCAAGGCGCCGATCATCGGCGTCCACACCACGAGGCTCAGGAGCACGTTGCCCGTGTTCATCCCCGGCTCCATCCCCGTCACCGGATCACGTAGTAGGCGAGGATCGCGACAACGCCCCCCAGGAACACGAGCGCGTAGTGTTGGACGTTGCCGGTCTGAGCCTGGCGCCAGAGATTGCCGTTGGCGGCAACGGCGCCCGCAAGGCCGTTGACGAAACCGTCGATGAGCTCTTGATCGACGCTGCGCCAGAGGAATGTCGAGGCCCTCACGTACGGCCGGACGATGATCGTGTCGTAGAGCTCGTCGACCCAATACTTGTTGAGCAGCAGCTCGTAGAGGGCGTGAAGTCGCCTGCTCAGCACCATTGGCAGGTCGGGCAGACGGACGTAGAAGGCGTACGCGAGCGAGGCCCCGGCGACGGCAAGCGTGGTCGCAATCACCATCAGGGCTCCCTCGCCGAGCATACCGCCGTGCCCCACCGCCGGGTGGCCGGTCACCGGCGCCAGAAACTCGCCGAAGCGGTTGCCCCACAGCCAGTGCTCCGGGAGACCCACCCAACCGCCGACGACCGACAGCAGCGCGAGGATGACGAGCGGAATCGTCATCACGGCCGGCGATTCGTGGACGTGATGCGCGACCTCGTGGTCGGCGCGGAGCTCGCCGAAGAAGGTCAGAAAGAGCAGGCGGAACATGTAGAACGCCGTCAGCGTCGCCGTGATGGTGGCGATCAGCCAGAGGATGGTGTGGCCGCCGGCCCAGGTGTGCCAGAGGATCTCGTCCTTGCTGAAGAAACCGGCGAGACCGGGCGCGCCGGCGATGGCGAGCGTGCCAATCAGGAAGGTCACGAAGGTGACCGGCATCTTGGTGCGGAGCCCGCCCATCTTCTGGACGTCCTGCTCGTGGTGCATGGCGTGGATGACGCTGCCGGCGCCAAGGAAGAGCAGCGCCTTGAAGAAGGCGTGGGTCATGAGGTGGAAGATGGCCGTTGCGAACGCGCCGACCCCGAGCGCCAGCACCATGAAGCCGAGCTGACTCACCGTCGAGTAGGCGAGCACTTTCTTGATGTCGGTCTGGACCAGGGCGATGGTGGCAGCGAAGAGCGCCGTCAGCGCGCCCAGCACGGCCACGACCTCGAGCGCAAACGGGCTCATCTCGAAGACCGTGTGCAGCCGCGCGATCATGTA
>CAYWVN010000138.1:0-1754 GCA_964461725.1 uncultured Coriobacteriia bacterium
CGGGTGCGCCGCCGGGGCGCACCGGCGCGATGACCTGCATCACCCGGCGCGCGTGATCGAACGCGACGACCACGTCGGCCATCATGAACGTGAAGTCGGGCACGTCGAGCACATCGACCCCGTGCCGAGGAACCCGCTCGAAGGTGGTCGCGGTCTCATAGCCGACGTAGCCCACCGCGCCCCCGACGAAGAGCGGCAGCCCCGGCACACGCGCCACGCTGCCGGCGGCGAGTTCGCGAGCCACGACACGCAGCGGGTCGTCCGCGAGTTCGCCCGCCACGCCGCCGTTTTCGACGAGCACTTGGTTGCCTCGGCCGCTGATGACCGCACCGTCACCGACGCCCAGGAAGCTGTAGCGGCCGAGCCGTTCTCCCCCGATGACGCTCTCAAGCAGGAACGCGTGCTCGGCCCCATCCGCGAGCGCGAGAAACGCGCTGATCGGGGTCGCGAGGTCCGCGTACACCTCGCGGGCGACGGGCACCACATCGTGGTCGGCGGCCAGCGCCGTGAACTCTTCTCTGCTCGGCAGAATCATGTGTTGTCGCGTCCTTCCCTACTCCGTGGTTCCCAACAAGGGCCCCGAAAATGCAAAAGCCCCCGTCCACCAAGGGACGAGAGCAATCTCGCGGTACCACCCTTGTTGCTTCGCCACCCTCGGCGAAACCACTTAGTCTCCGACGATACTCGGCCTTAGAAGTTCGGCCTTCATATATCCGGCCCCTTGTATCGGTGGGTGTCCGCCGAGACTAGTAGGCTGCAGTTGCAGCCGTTGCCTCAGAACCTCAGGGGCCCATTCCGACGGTCCTCCGCGCCAGGTTTCCACCATCTCCCGGCTCTCTATCGCTTCGGCACCGACGTACTCTTCCCCGTCACAGGCGCGTATTCGGTTGAGGAGCAGTCTACGCCCGGCATGCGGGGCGGTGTCAAGAGGCGGTGTATCCTGATGCAGAGAGTCTCATTCAACCCGCGAGAGGATTCGCGTGCGCCATACCGCCACACGTATGCTACGCATTTGCGCGACCGCCCTGGCCGCCACGCTGGCGCTGGGACTCCCCGCGACGGCCCACGCGGCCGCTCCGCTGCCGTTCTCAAGGGCGAACGCTTCCGCGCACATCTCGGCGCTGTGCGCGAACGGCCCGCGTGTAGAGGGCTCGGTCTCCGAACACCGGGCATTCGACTACATCTCTTCACAACTGCAGGCCTCCGGTTATCGGATCACCGTTCAAGACGTGAAGCTTCCCAAGGGAAAGCTCACCCACAACCTCATCGCGGAGAAGAAGGGTCGCTCAGCTGAGGTAATCGTCTTGGGTGCGCATGTCGACACCAAGGCCCCTGCCCCGGGAGCGAATGACAACGGTTCCGGAGTGGCCGTCCTGCTCGAACTCGCGCGTGACTTCAAGGGGGCCAGGACTCAGCCGACTATTCGCTTCGTGTTCTTTGGCGGTGAAGAGATGTCGGACAAGAATCCGGACCACCATCACTACGGATCGCGCGCCTATCTGCGCTCTCTGTCCAAGGCCCAGCGTCGCAGGATCGCAGGGATGGTCAGCGTAGACATGGTCGGATACGGATCCGTGTTCAACGTCCGCAGCATGAAGGTCGGCCCGCGGACGATTGTCCAGTCGCTGCAGCGCTCAGCCGCACGCCAGCGGATCCGGATGCCGTTCCTCAAGGATCCTGGCCGGTACGGGTGGAGCGACCACGAGCCGTTCGAGCGGGCGTCGATTCCTGCCGCCTGGCTCGAGTGGCGCAAC
>CAYWVN010000139.1:0-1723 GCA_964461725.1 uncultured Coriobacteriia bacterium
GGCCGGGGCGAGGCCGGGGAGCGCTGTGGTGCCTCCACAAACGGATGGCAGGCCCACCGCGCCGGCGATGTTGATGCCGCAGCGGCGGATGAAGGCGCCGATCCGCGGGGGTTCCGCCGAAACGTCGCGCTCGGGCGGGAACAGGCGCTCGCGGGTCAAGGTGTCGCGGGCGGGCGCCAGGAGGGACATGGCCTTGGCCGCCGCCGATGAGCCCTGCATGACGCTCTCGGGAATGTCCATGGGCTCGGTGGCGGGACCCGTGGCGAAGATGCCGGGCCGGCTGGTCTCCAGGGGAGCGAATTCCTGGATGCCGGCGAACCCGTGCTTGTTGAGCTCAATGCCCAGCGTGCCGGCCAGGGCGGCAGCGCCCTTGGGCGGCTCCAGGCCCACGGAGAGCACCACCATGTCAAAGGTCTCGTCGTGCAGCTCGCCCGCTTCGTCCTGGTAGCGCAGGACGAGATTCCTGGTGCCGATCTCCTCGCGGACCATGCTGATGCGGCAGCGGTTGTAGATGACGCCGTGCTCCTTCTGAGCACGCTCGAAGTAGGCATCAAAGCCCTTGCCAAAGGCGCGCATGTCCATGAGGAAGATGGTCGGCTGGATGCCGCGGGCGTGTTCCTTGGCGATGACGGCTTCCTTAGTGGCGTACATGCAGCAGACCGAGGAGCAGTAAGCGTGGTTCTGGTCGCGGGAGCCGACACACTGCAGCCATGCGACCTTGACTGGTTCTTCGCCGTCGGATGGGCGCTGGACGTGACCCTCGGTGGGCCCGGAGGCGGACAGGATGCGCTCAAATTGCAGGCTGGTGACCACATTGGGGAAGCGCCCGAAACCGAACTCCTCGGACAGCCGCGCGTCGTAGGTGTCAAAGCCTGTGGCAACGACCACCGCGCCTACGTTCAGTGTCTCCGAAACGGGAAGCTGACCGTGCGTTTCGGCGGTGATGGCCTTGGGCAGGCAGGCCTCCACGCAGCGCAGGCATTCGGAGCAGAGGCCGCAAGAGAGGCAGCGCTCTGCCTCGGCGACGGCCTGGTCTTCCGTGAGCGCCGTCTCGTATTCCTCAAAGGGCCGTTCCAGCCGATCCCTAACCGGCGTCGCCTGGACGGTGACCCGTTGGCGTGGCACTACCTCGCCCCTCTCCATCCGGCCATTCACCTCGTCCTGGGTCAGCTTGAAGGCGGGGATTGGCGCGGGAACCGACCTCGATGCCTCGCCGCGCAGACCGCGGAGGTAGTTCTCCATGCCCAAGGCTGCCTTGTGGCCGGCGGCAATGGCGTCCACGATCCAGGTGGTGCCGGTCACATCGTCGCCGCCGGCGAAGACGCCGGGGCGGCTGGTGGCCAAGGTCTCGGCGTCCACCGCCAGGGTTCGGCGCCTCGTCTGGTCAATACCCTGCAGCCAGCCCAATTCTGGCGCCTGCCCGATAGCCCAGATGACCGTATCGGCCTCGATGACGTGGTCCGTTCCGGGGAGCTCGTCCATGTCGGGACGGCCATCCGGCAGGAAGCAGCGGAAGTTGACCTCGGTCAATTCCACACCGGCGGCTTTGCCATCCTTCTCCACCACCCGCTTGAAGGTCCGTGCGGAATGGACGACGATGCCTTCCTCTTCCGCCTCGGCGATCTCCGCTGGGTTCGCCGGCATTAGGTCGCGGCACTCCAGGCAGGCGATCTGAACCTGCTCGGCGCCCAGCCACTTGGCCGTGCGCGCGCAGTCAAAGGCA
>CAYWVN010000140.1:0-1657 GCA_964461725.1 uncultured Coriobacteriia bacterium
AGCGGCTCGTACCCGACTTTGAGGCGCCGGTCAACCTCGCCTACTCGGCCCGCAACCGCAGCGCCGCCGTCCGCATCCCGATGTACACCGACAACCCCAAGACCAAACGGGTCGAATTCCGCCCGCCCGACGCTTCGGCCAACGGATACCTGGCCTTCTCGGCGATGCTGATGGCCGGACTCGACGGGGTCATCAACAAGATCGACCCGGGCGACCCGGTGGACGTCGACATCTATGAGATGGACGCTACGGCCAATGGTATCGCCAGCGTGCCGGGCTCCCTGGCCGCCGCCATCGACGCGCTCGAGGCCGACCACGAGTACCTGCTGGTCGGCGACGTGTTCACCAAGGACGTCGTCGACGTGTGGATTGAGTACAAGCGCGAGAAGGAGATCGACGCGTTGCGGCTGCGGCCGCATCCGTTCGAGTTTTATCTGTACTTCGACATCTAGGATCGCTGCGGCGCGAGACGGTTCCTGGTGTTGAAAAGTGTGGGTGGCCGGTCCGGTTTCACCAAAGGCCGGAGATTCCGCGGCCGGCCACCCGCCCTTCTCGGAAGGCGCTTCAGGCACGGTGCCGGCCCGCGCCGCCGACCAGGGGAAGAGTGAGGTCCGATGAGCGTCGTGGACGCGAAGAGCGAGATCGGCCGCCTGGTCGATTGGATCGGCTGCAGGGTCGAGGAAAGCGGCTCCTTTGGCGTAGTCGTGGGCATGAGCGGCGGGGTAGACTCGAGCTTCACGGCAGCTCTCAGCAAGAGGGCTTGCCCAGACTCCACCTTGGGTGTGCTGATGCCGTGCGGAGGGAGCACGGCCGACGAGCGCGACGCGCGCGCCGTCGCGAAGAAGTTCTCCATCGATACGGTCGGCGTGAACATCCACTCGGCGTGGGCGCAGATGGTCGGCGCGCTCGAGGAATGCGTCCCTGCGGCGAAGTCCGACGGAGCGGTCAAGTTGGCACGCTCCAATCTCAAACCGCGGCTCAGGATGGCATGCCTCTACTTCGTGGCCAATCGCTTGGGCTATCTGGTGGCCGGAACCGGGAACCGGAGCGAACTCGCCGTCGGCTACTTCACGAAGTATGGCGATGGCGGAGTGGACATACTGCCCCTTGGCAATCTGGTGAAGTCCGAGGTCCGCGAGCTGGCCCTGGAGATAGGCATTCCTGCGCGCATTGTGAAGAAGGTCCCGTCGGCCGGTCTGTGGCGGGGCCAGACAGACGAGAGCGAGCTCGGATTCACCTACGAAGAGCTCGACAGATACCTACTTACCGGAAGGGGCGCAGAACCCGTCAGAAAGCTGATCAGAGAGCGCGAGGAGCAGGCCGGGCACAAGCTCGACTGCCCCGCCGTGCCGCCCTTCTAGCTCCGGCGAGACCCTTTTCCAGAGAAAACGCTTTGTAGTACCCCGGGTCTTTGCTAGCATGTGCTCTGCCATCATGGCTGTGCTAGCATGAGCCGTGTTGGGCGCGGCGCTTGTCGGGGCGGCCCGCGGATTCGCGAAATCCCGCAGGGTGGAGGACGACCATGGACAAGAGTGTCGAGTACGTGATGAACGTGGTTGAAGAGCAAGACATCAAGTTCATCCGGCTGTGGTTCACCGACGTGCTGGGGTTCCTGAAGGGCTTCGCCATCCCCCCGGAGGAGCTGGAGGGGGCCTTT
>CAYWVN010000141.1:0-1596 GCA_964461725.1 uncultured Coriobacteriia bacterium
GACCATGTTGCCGGTCGGCTCCTGGATGGGCAGCCCCGCCCCGATGGCCGCGGCCATCGGCTCTTCGATGAGATAGACGGCGCGCGCGCCGGCCTGGAGCGTCGCCTCGAACACGGCGCGCTTCTCCACCTCGGTCACACCGGAGGGCACACACACGACCACCCGCGGCTTCACGGCGAAACGGCGCTTGTGCACCCTCTGGATGAAGTAGCGGAGCATCGCCTCGGTGACGTCGAAGTCGGCGATGACGCCGTCTTTGAGCGGGCGTATCGCCACGATGCTGCCCGGCGTGCGGCCGAGCATGCGCTTGGCCTCGCTGCCGACGGCCAGGGTCTTCCCGCTCTGCTTCTCGATGGCCACCACGCTGGGCTCGATAAGGACTATGCCCTTGCCCTTCACGTGGACCAACGTGTTGGCGGTGCCCAAATCGACCGCCATATCGCGGCCGAGCGGTATCGCGAAGAAATCAAGCATCTTTTGCGTCCTCTTGGTCTTGTCCCGTCTTGTCCCGTCTGAACGCGTGCTTCAGCGCCCCAGAATGCAATCGAAATCAAGCCAAGGCTCATCCCAGCCTTGGCCTGAACGCTCCATACTGTAGCTAAAACCTGCGCGTTTGACAAACGAGCGCGGTGGTTCTGCCGGGACGCACTACGTCCCGAGCACGGCTTTCATGCGCGCGCCTCCTCGATCGCCGGCATCACCCGCGAGCTCTCACGGCGGTCGACCCACCCTTTGGTGCGCTTGGCGATCCACACCAGGCTCAGCATGATAGGCACCTCCTCCAGCACCCCGACGACGGTCGCCAGCGCGGCGCCTGACTTCAGCCCGAACAGCGCGATGGCCACCGCGACCGCCAATTCGAAGAAGTTCGAGGCGGCGACGAAGCCTGCCGGGGCGGCCACCGCAAACCTTATGCGCCATAGCCATGCCCAGCCATAGCTGAAGGCGAAGATGAAGTAGGTCTGGATGGTGAGCGGGATGGCGATGAGAAGGATGTGGAGCGGGTTTCTGATGATCGTCTGACCCTGGAAGATGAAGATGATGACGAGCGTCGCGAGCAGCGCGGTGATCGTCACGTTCCCCAGGCGCTTCAGGAAGACGTTCTCGAACCACACCGGACCCTTCCGCTTCAGGAGCTGCGCGCGAGACACCCATCCGCCGGCCAGCGGGATGACGACGAAGAGCACGACGGAGAGGATGACTGTGTCGTAGGGGACCATGATGTTGGAGATGCCGAGCAGGAACATGACGATCGGCGCATAGGCGAACAGGATGATGAAGTCGTTGATTGCGACCTGCACCAGCGTGTACGCGGGGTCTCCGTCGGCCAGATAGCTCCAGACAAAGACCATCGCGGTGCACGGGGCGGCGCCGAGCAGGATGGCGCCGGCCAGGTACTGCTGGGCTTGCGCTGGGGTCATATAGGCGCTGAAGATCACCTTGAAGAACAGGCTCGCAAAGAGGAACATCGTGAACGGTTTGACGAGCCAGTTCGAGACGGTTGTCACCACGATTCCCTGCGGGTTCTTCCCGACCTTGAGGATGGAGGAGAAGTCGATCTGGACCATCATCGGGTAGATCATCGCCCAGATGAGC